>CAIXWQ010000936.1 GCA_903923175.1 uncultured delta proteobacterium
CAACCCCGCGTCGCAGAACTTCGAGAGGAGCTCGCGCATGGACTACTCCGGCCGCCGCACCCGAAGGGTGCAGGTGGCGTTGGCGGAAGGGACTTCGATGCGAACGAGGCCTGCGCCGGTGAGCGTGCCGTACCAGCGACGCGCGTCGAGCTCCGGCTCGTACACGGGCAACGCCGAGCCACGCTCGTCGAGCACGCGCACGGCGTCGGGCGTTCGGAGGTCCGCCACGTCGCCGGTCGCCACGATGCGCACATCGAGGACGCTCGTCTCGCCGGCGATCACGCGCTCCAGGACTCGGATTTCCAGGCCGTTCGCGTGGTACGCGACCTCGCCGGCGGCGGCGGCGTCCGAGGAGAAGGAGAGGTCGGCCGCGGCAGCGCGCACGATGACGGCTGCCGGTCGCGTCAGATGGACGACGAGGTCGTTGGCGATCGGGGGCGGGCCCTCGGCTTCGAGGATCGCCAGCGCGCGCGCGAAGCGTGCCTCGGCGTCGCTGTCGTGCGCGAGAGAGTGCGCGAGGTCGAGCTCGAGCGGCGCGGTCGACTCCGCAGCGAGGACGTCGAGCCAGCTCCAGAGCGCCGGGCGCGCTGGGTCCGCGCCGATCTCCTCCAAGAGCTCCGCGGCGACCTCGGAGGACCGGGCGGCTGCAACGGCGATCGCCTTTGCAGCGGCCTCCGCGCGTGCGCCCAGAACCTCCAGCGCAGCGGCGTCGAAACGTCCGCACCGAGCGGCAGCTGCGGCGACGAGCAGCGCTTGCAGCACGGCGCGAAGCAACGGCATCGCTTCGTCCGTTCGGGCGGAAGGGAGCTTCGTGCGCAGCTCCGAGACGGCGCGATCGAGATCGGCCGCGTGCGACAGCGGGAGCCTTCGCGCGGCCTCGGACAGCCGCTCGCCGTAGCGCCGCAACGCTACGGCCAACGCGGGCTCGAGGGGCTCATCTGCTTCGAGAGCGTCGCTCGCGAGGCTGTGAAGGGGCTCGCCGTGGACGGCCAGAATCACGGCGTCGGCGGCGCCCGACGTCGGGGCGGCGAGGGTTCGCTGGAGCTGCTCGAGGGCGTGGTGGAGGGGCGTCGTCATGGTCACTGGTCTTCCTCACCGTCGCGCCGCGCGGCGTTCTCGCGCAAGCGATCCATCAGTCGCGTGAAGCGCCGCCGAAGCGATCCTGCCGCGGTCTCCTGTGCGGCCTGGTTGGCCCGGCCCGGAACTTCGCCGAGGACGCGTGCGAGCCCCAGCCAGTCCAACGGTCCCGCTGCGTCGAGTGACTTCTCGATCGCCGCGCGGAGGACCTCGATTCGGTGCAGCACCTCGTCGAGCCGGCGGTTCTCGTGCGCCAGCAGCTCGAGCAGCACCGGGGTCGGGATGCGCCGCAGCGAGCGCCGGACGCGGGGCTTTCTCCCCCGCTGGGGTGGCATCCCGAGCGAGGCTGACTCGGGGCGCGCGGCGAGCTCGTCGAGGAGGGCGTCGATGCGACGCTGCCGCCGGAAGCGCTCGACGTTCCGGACTGCGCGCTCGCGCGAGCGTTCGTCTTCGGCGTGCTCGCGCGGTCGGAGCCACGCCTCGTACTCGTCGCGTACGTTCGCGGCCGGAGTTCTTCGCCGTCGGCCGATCGCCTCGAAGTCCTCCTCGCGGAGCTGTTGGAGGGCGCCGCGCACGATGGCGCGATCGCGCTCCTTCAGGTTCGCTACGTCGGCCACCACATCGTCGCGACCGTGGTGCCGCTCCTCGGCGAGCTCAGCGTCCAGTCCGAGGAGGATGCCGTCGTCGCCAGCCTCGCCATCGCGCTGTTCGTAGACGACGTCGCGCACGAAGTTGACGACGCTGCACCAGAAGTAGGCGACGGTGCCTGGCCGCCGCAGCATCCCCTCGAGCAGGCTGGTCTGCTTCGCCTGGTTCCGGAACCGCTCGTCCAAGAAGCGCGCAACGAGGTAGGTCGCGCTGTCGAGGCCGAGCACGCCGATGCGTGACCGCGACCGGGGGCGCGCGTAGTCGATCGCGTCTTCGAGGGGAGCGAAGAGAAGGTCGAGGAGGACCCGCGAAGTCTCGCGGGTTCGCCGGGCGAGGTGGGCCTGGACGGCGGCACGGACGAGGTCGTCGGGCGGGAAGGTGCGGTACGGCATGGGGGGCGAGTCGAGCGACGAAAGGGGCGAGAGCGTGCCGGCTGAGTGCGACAGATTGTGTCGCACGTCGTTACCTGCCTGCGCTGCCGGCAGCGTCCGGACGGAACGCGTCGGGAACGCGCTGTCGCTCGGTTGTCTGCGGTAGGACGTGCGCCGG
>CAIXWQ010000937.1 GCA_903923175.1 uncultured delta proteobacterium
CGGTTCTTGACTGGTAGGCGGTTGACAAGCGCATCTACCCGATCGGCCAGTCGCTCTGGCGGGCACGCGTCAGTCACTTCTCGAATTACGACCTGAACTGGGGCTTCGGGCCGGGTGACGGCGCGGACAGCCCGCTCGCGAGCAAGATGAGCCAGCCGAACGTCGGTGACGCGCAGACCGCCTGCGGCTCGATCATCGAGTGCGAAAATCGCGTGCTCGCCGAAGAGGTCCCCATCGCCGGCACGCCGTACTCCCTGCGCTACCAGAGCGACCGCGTGCCGGGCCGGGGGATCGACCGCACGATCACCATTCCCGTCGACGAGACCGGTCGCTCGTCGCAGTTCCTGATACCGCTGTACGTGCAGATGGAGACGCTCGCGGCGGGCGACGCCATCGCGACGAAGGCGGCGTACCACTCGGGCAAGTACACGTACGCGCAGACGTGGGAGCACTACGACCCGTACGGAAGCAAAGTACAGGGACCGATCCGGGCACTGACTCGGCTCGTCTACGTGTACATGGCGAAGCCGCTCCGGCCTGACCAGTTCGGCGAAGGCGGTGGTGGTTGGGGGGCCTCCACCATCCCCGACCGGACGCTCCAGCGCTTCTTCTTCCCGACCGAGTGGATGGAGGTGCAAATTGGCGCTTGGGATGCGCGCGCCGCAGGCATGGGTGGGTTCTCGTTCTCGCCCCACCACGTCCACAACACGACGACCCGCAGCCTCTACAAGGGAAATGGGCAGAGGGTCGGCGACGACCCCAACGAAAGGCTCAGCGTAAAGTCCGAGTTTCCACTCCCGGGCGGGCCATGGGGCCCTCGACGAGCGGGCTCCTCGTCTTCGAGGCGGATGGAAGCATGGTCTACGACGTCGGCTACTCGACCGTCCTGGTTCGTCGCCGACCAGACGGAACCATGCAGACGGTGGCCGGCGGTGGCTCGACCCAGCCTGACGACGGCGTCGCCGCCACGGACGCGCAGATCGGCGTGCGAGGCTTGGCGCGGAGCCCGGACGGCACGCTCTACTTCTCGTCCAACAATCGCGTCTTCCGGATCGACGCCGGCGGAGTCCTGCGCGTCGAGGCGGGCAGCGGAGTGAGCGGTCATTCCGGAGATGGCGGCCCGGCGGTCGACGCGCAGCTCACGAACCCCACCGGGCTCGCCGTCGCCAACGACGGAACGCTCTACATCGCCGATTCACGCTACGTGCGTCGCGTGAGCGCGAGCGGGCAGATCAAGACGTTCGCGGGAAACGGCGACGACGGCTGGTGGTCGAACCCGGCATGGAAGGACGGCGTCGATCCGCGTGCGCTCCCTCTCAGCGTCACGGCGCTCGCCGTCGGGCCTGATGGAAGCGTGTTCATCGGCTCGGGCTCGTACTACGCGACGCACATCTTCCGCGTCGGCGTCGACGGCATCGCGTACCTGCTCGCAGGCGCTGGCGGACGCGGCACCGCGGGCGATGGGGGGCCCGCGATCTTCGCGACGATGCAGTCCCCCGAGGCCCTCGTCGCGACGCCCTCCGGCACGGTGATCTTCGCCGAGAATGACGACTGGGGGAGTCTGCAGGGGCGAATTCGGCGCGTCGGCGGCGACGGCTCCATCGACACGCTTGCGGGTGGCGGCGCGGCCTACGAGGAGAACGGTTCACCGAGGAGCGCTCGGCTCGGGGCCGTGCGGGGGCTCGCCCTCGGGCCGGACGGCGTGCTGCACGCCACCACGACCTCACCCAATGCCGTCCTCGACATCACCTCGAAGGTACCGGGCTACATCGACGGCACCGAGACGACGATCGCCGATCCAGACGGCATCTTCGTGTTCGACGGGCAGGGAAGGCACCAGCGGACCGTCGATCCGATCACGAACGCGCAGCTCGCGAGCTTCGAATACGACGCCGCAGGCCGGCTGGCGGCCGTGCGCGACGTGGACGGCCACGTCACGACGATTCTCCGTGACGCAACGGGCGAGCTGACCGGGATCCGCGCACCCTACGGACAGACGACGACGATCGGTCTGGACGCCAACGGCTACATCGCGACGCTCTACGATCCGGCAGGGGACACGACGAGCTTCGAGTACGGCCCAGGCGGCCTCCTCACGAAGATGACCAAGCCCGGCGGAAGGGCCTGGAACTTCACGTGGAGCGACCACACGGCCGACCTCCACGACGGTCTGCTCGTCTCGGACCTCGGACCGACGGCAAGCGGATGGTCCGCGATCGGGGGGACCTACCACGCGAGCGACTGGAGCGTGACGATGACCAATACGGCGTCGCTCACGAAGTCGTTCTCGACGGCCTTCGATGCGGCCGGTACGCGCACGCGCAGCCTCACTGCGCTCGACGGGCTCGTGACCCGGATGGTGCAAGACTCCGCGGGCAACAACACCGTTCAGAGCCCCGACGGCACGGTCACGACCTCGTCGCCGCACGCGGACCCGATCCTCGGGCTGCTCGCGCCGCTCACTTCGACGACGCTGACGTTCCCTTCGGGGCGCGCCTTCTCGAGCGCCTCGAATCGCACGATTACCTGGACGGACGACACGCACACCGCCTTCTCGACCGTCCTCGACCAGATCGACCTCGGTGGCGGCGCGGCGGCGGGTGGCGCCTCGAGCTACTCGCGCTACGAAGCTAACGCCCGAACCTTCTACTTGAGTCGCTCTGGCTCGAGCCGGCAGTCGACGGTGGTGGTGAATGACAACGGCAGGCCCCTGCACCTGACTTCGCCCGGCGTCGCGCCGGTCGACGTCGCGTACGACGCGGACGGCAGGCCGTGGACGGTGAGTCAGTCGACGCGCAGCGTGACGACCGAGTACGGCGCCGACGGGCTCGTGTGGAAGACGACGGACTCGCAGGGCCGCGTCCTGGAGCGCACGCGGGATCCGGTCGGGCGAGTCACGAGCGCCAAGAGCTACCTGACGAGCGATCTCGCCGCCTCCACCCGCGAGGTCGACCTGCGCTACGAGTCGGGCTTGCTTCGCGGCGTCACGCCGCCGGGCAGGCCCGAGCACGGGTTCGGTTACGACGACGCCGGGCGACTCGTGAGCTACTCGCCGCCAGGCGGACCTTCGGTCGGGTATGTCTACGACATCGCCGGGCGACTGCAGACGATCAACCGGGCGGACGGGACCGCCGTCGTCGTCGGCTACGACGCGCTGACCGGGCGCACGACGAGCGTCACGGCCGGCGCCGACGTCGTTTCGTATGGCTACGACGCGGCGGGGCGGCTCTCATCGCTCACGAGCCCGAGCGGAGTCACGCAGTCGTTCACGTACGACGGCTCGCTTCCGACCGGCGTGAGCTGGAGCGGCGCGGCGAGCGGGACGGTGGGGTACGAGTACGACGCCCTGCTCCGGCCGGCCGCGGTGTCCGTCGACGGGGACCGCGTCGCGTATGGCTACGCGGCGGACGGGTCGCTGAGCTCGGCCGGCGCGCTGGCGCCGATGGTGGACCCCTCGACCGGGTTCCTCGCAGGGACCACGCTCGGGGGCGTCACCGACGCGTACACGTACGACGGGTTCGGGGCGAGCGTCACGTACTCGGCGAAGTACACCGGCAGCGCCGTGTACGACGTCGCGTTCGTGAGGGATGCCGCGGGACGCGTCGCGACCAAGACCGAGACGATCGGTGGGGTCGCGCACGTCTATGGCTACACCTACTACGCCAGCGGCGAGCTGAAGGGGGTCACGGTCGACGGTAGCCTCGCGCGGGCGTTCGAGTACGACCTCAACGGCAATCGGACGAAGAAGACGAACTACGACGCGGGCGGCACCAGCAACGCCGAGACGTACGCGTACGATGATCAGGATCGGCTCCAGACGGTGACGTCGCCGGCTGGCGTGCGCACCTACGGATGGACGCCGGACGGAGATCTCTCCTCCGCTACCGATGCTGGCGGTGCGACGACCTATGTCTACGACGCGTTCGGGAACCTGCGCTCGGTCTCGCGGCCCGGGCTGCCGGGCATCGAGTACGTCGTCGATGGTGCGGGGCGACGGGTAGGCAAGAAGCTGCACGGGGTGCTCGTGCAGGGGTGGTTGTACGGGGACGCTCTGCGGCCCATCGCCGAGACCGATGGGGCAGGGAGCGTCACGGCGCGGTACGTGTACGCCACGGGGGTGAACACGCCGGACTACGTGGTCCGGGGCGGGAAGACCCTCAAGGTCATCCGCGACTACCTGGGGACGCCGCGGGTGCTGGTGGACTCGGCGACGGGGAGCGTCGAGGGGCGGCTCGATCTCGACGAGGACGGGAACGTCGTCGCGCAGAGCGGGAGTCTGCTCACGGCGGGGTTCATCGGGGGGATCTGGGACCAGGACACCGGGCTCGTGCGGCTCGGGGCGCGGGACTACGAGCCTCGGGTCGGGAGGTGGACGGCGAAGGATCCGGTGGGGTTCAAGGGGCGGAGCACGAATCTGTATCGGTATGCGGCGGGCGATCCAGTCAACTGGATCGATCCAACCGGGCTGTCCACCGCTCAGTGGGTCGGCGCGTTTGCTTACCCACCGCTGCTCGCTCCCGCGGCAATGTCGCTAGCCGGATACGTCGGAAATCCATCCGTTTCGGACCGCGACCTGTCCGCCGCCATCAACTCGGCAAGTGCGGCTGACGGTTCGAACCCCTCCGCGACGTTCACCAAAATGCGGGAGGCCGATCCAACGAACGAGACTCTCGCCGTGGCTGAACACTACTGGGTCGGATACGATTGGGCGCAAAAGAACGGCATTTTCAGCGCAGACTTCTTCGTTCTTGGCTACGACGCCCTCAAGCTTATCGAACGCTCCTCTTTGGCCTATTGGCTGACCGTTCGTGGCCGCTGGGCCGACGGAAAGCTCGGTGCGAGCGATCTGCTAGATAACACCGATCCGACCGTTCAATCGACCCGCGTGGGCTTGTGCGGTGCACACAGTGCGAACTAGGCCCGCGCTCGCCGCACTCGTGGCTGTCGGCACCATGGCGGGGCCCTTAAGCGTTCACCCTGTCTTCGCGGGCCCGACGGCGGGCCGCGACGGCCTGAGGACCGCGTCCCGGTCGTGACGGTCGCAGCCGCGTGAGCGACTCGCGGCGTCGCTGCTGATCGATGAGCGAGCGAACGTACCGCCCGCGTCCGCGATCGCGGGCGCCTCGGAGGATGGCC
>CAIXWQ010000938.1 GCA_903923175.1 uncultured delta proteobacterium
CTTGGTGGGCACGAGCGCGTGGATCTCGTCGAGGACCACCACGTCGACGCTCGCCAGCATCGCGCGCGCCGCCGAGCTCGCGATCAGATACAGCGACTCCGGCGTGGTGATGAGCACGTCGGGCGGCTCGCGCGCCATGCTCGCGCGGGTCTTCGCGTCGGTGTCACCGCTCCGGACGCCCACGCGCGGCTCGACCAGCGCGACCCCTTCGCGCCCCGCCGCGGCGCGGATCCCCGCGATCGGCGCGCGCAGGTTGCGCTCCACGTCGACCGCCAGCGCCTTCAGCGGCGAGACGTACAGCACGCGGCAGCGCTGCTTCGGCGGCGGCGCAGGCGCGAACGCGAGGCGATCGATGGCGTGCAGGAACGCCGCGAGCGTCTTGCCGGAGCCGGTCGGCGCCAGCACCAGAGTCGAGCAGCCGCGCGCGATCGCGCCCCAGGCGAGCCGCTGCGCTGGCGTCGGCGCGTCGAAGGTCGCCTCGAACCACGCCCGCACGACGGGGTGAAAGCCCTCCAGGCCCGCGCTCGGCGTTCGTTGGCGACGCACCCTGCCAAGGTAGGCCGCCCGCGCGCGCGCGCCAGCGATTCGGGCGCGGCGCGTCGCGGCGCGCGCTCTCGCGTGGGGCCGCGCGCGACCGGCGACTCAGTACGTCTTGTACGGGAAGAGCTTCGCGGTCGTGATGCCGTCGACGACCATCGGCAGGTTGCGCACCGCGATGACCTGCTCCACCCCGCCGAGCATCCCGCGCGCGACGACGCGGACCGTCTTGGCGGTGCCGGGGATCTCGAGGAACGCCACGACGCCCGAGCGCGACGTCCACTGCGACGTGCCCGGGAACTCCGCGTCGGTGAAGTAGCCGCGCAGCACGCCGTCGCTCTTCTTGGGCGCCGTCGACTTGCCGTCGATCTCGATCGTGACGTGGGCGTTCTGGACCTGGTTGTACTTGCAGTCGACCACGCGCACGACGGCGCGCCCCGAGCCCTTGGAGGCCGTGTAGCCGGAGGGGCCGATGAGCGCCGAGAGGATGTCGACCTTCCCCTGCGAGGGGATGGCGGGGAGCACCACGCCGCTCACCGGGACCTCGAGATCGGTCGCGTAGATCGGGAGGTAGCCGTCCGGCGGGTTCGTGACGCGGTAGGCGATCCAGCCCGGCGCGACGCTCGCGTGGAAGAGCCCCTTGGTCGTCGCGTCGCCGTCGGGCGAGGTGATCGTCGTGTCGGCGGGCACCTTCAGCACGTTGTCGTCGAAGAGCTCGATCTTGGCCCCGGCGACGCGCGTGCTGTCGTCGCCGCCGAGCTCCACCGCGTGGAACTCGTGGTCGGTCGCCGTCGCGGCGTTGGCCGGGAACGCGTTGCCCGCGCAGGAGAGGTCGATCGGCACGTCGACCCGGTTGCCGAAGGCCGCGAGCGCCGGGATGGACGCCGGCACCGGGTCCTCGACCGCGTTGGCGGGTTCGCTGGGATCGGGGGAGGCGGGCGTCGTGGGGGCGTCCGTCGTCGCAGGGGCCGCGTCCGTCGTGGGCTGACCGTTGGCGCCCCCGCCGTCCGTTCCACCGCAGGCGATCAGCGTCATGGCGGCGAGCGAGGCGAGCGAGGCGAACACGGCGAGCGGACGACGAACGAGCTTCATGGGGGCCCCTCCTGTGGGTCGCGGTAGCCCCAGCAGGAGGCGTGCCGCGACTCCGCCTTCACTACTCTGGATCGCGGGGCGTGAGTTAAGTTTCTGAACTACCATTGGTTTGCTCGAAATCCACCGAGTGATTTGGCTCGGCCACGCATGCTTGCGCCGCGTTCAATTTTGAAACCGACACGCATCCTTGCAATGTGCGCGCGTGTCGGACTCCATCGCTTCGATTTGGACGAACGCAAAGAGTGGTTCATCGGGATACATGGCTGCTCGCCGCGAAATCGGGCGGGGCGCCGCACATCGAAGCGGTAGGCGTCCGCTGCGACGGCATTCGCGCCGCATCGCGTCGACGCCCCTTCCCGCCGCCCGCAATCCCCTGTAACCGCTTGCCGAGCGGCCACCCGTATCGGGGGTCCGCCCGCCCGGCGAGGTGCCCCATGACCTTCAAGACGACCCTCACTGCAGACGTGGTCCGCGCCCCCCTCGATCGCCTCCGCAACGCGAACCTCGAGTTTGCGCGGCTGTACCCAGGCGAGAGCGGCAATCGACAAGCGGTGCACACCGTGTACGGAGGCGGCCATCTCTTCTCGGCCGAGCTCCCGCGCAAGCTCGGCGGCCTCGCCCAGCGGGCCCTCGACGAGTACGCGCCCGACTTCGTGACGTTCGCGAAGGCGCTCGGCCTCCACGGCAACGCCCTCCTCCCCGAGACGCAGGTCGGCATCCAGGATCTCGTCGCCGCGCTGGAGAAGGATCCCGAAGCGGTGCGCAAGGTCGACGAGCCCGCGTGGTTCGCCTGGACCGTCTACCGGCGCGTCGTCGCGAAGCTCAAGTCGGAGCCGATCGAGGACTTCCGCGTCGACTTCGAAGACGGCTACGGCAACCGGCCCGACGCCGAGGAAGACGGGCACGTCGCGCAGGCGGCGAAGGAGGTCGCCAAGGGGCTCGCGGCCGGCTCGCTGCCGCCGTTCATCGGCCTGCGGATCAAGCCGTTCACCGAGGAGCTGCGCGAGCGCTCGGTGCGCTCGCTCGACATCTTCCTCTCGACGCTCGCGGCCGAGACCGGCGGCAAGCTCCCCGAGAACTTCGTCGTCACCCTCCCGAAGGTGCAGATCGCCGAGCAGGCCGCCGCGCTGAGCGACCTCTTCGACATCCTCGAGCCGAAGCTCGGGATCGCCGCGGGCGCGCTCAAGTCCGAGCTCATGATCGAGGTGACGCAGGCCATCATCGGCGCCGACGGCAGCTCGAGCCTGCCCAAGTTCCTCGGCGCGTCGCGGGGCCGCTGCGCCTCGGCGCACTTCGGGACCTACGACTACACCGCCACGTGCAACATCACGGCGGCCTATCAGGCGATGCAGCACCCCTCGTGCGATTTCGCCAAGCACATGATGCAGGTCGCCTTCGCGAGCACCGGCATCACGCTGAGCGACGGCGCCACGACGACGATGCCGATCGGCCCGCACAAGGCGAAGAAGGACGGCCCGCCGCTCACCGCGCAGCAGCAAGCCGAGAACCGCGCCGTGGTGCACCGCGCGTGGAAGCTCCACTACGACAACATCCGGCACTCGCTCGAGACCGGCTACTACCAGGGGTGGGACCTCAACCCCGCGCAGCTGCCGATCCGCTACGGCGCCGTCTACGCGTTCTTCCTCGAGAGCTTCGACGCCGCGAGCGAGCGCCTGAAGAACTTCATCCAGAAGGCGGCGCAGGCCACGCTGGTCGGCGACATGTTCGACGACGCGGCGACGGGGCAGGGGCTGCTCAACTACTTCCTCCGCGGCGTGAACTGCGGCGCCCTCACCGAGCAGGAGGCGCTCGCGACGGGCGTCACGATCGAGGAGCTGCGCGGGCGCTCGTTCGTGAAGATTCTGGGCAACCGCAGGAAGCACTGACCGCGACGTCGAGAGGGGCACGCGTCGCGCGGGCTGCGAGGGCGGTCCGCGCGACCACGGGGGGCACGTGAGCGGCGACGGAGGGAGCGAGGAGCTGGGCTACCGATCGGCGGCGTCGATCGCGGGCGCCGCCGTGCCTGGGCCTCCGCCGGCCGGCACGCTCGAGAGCTTCCCGCTCCCTGCGCTGCTGCTGCACGTCCTCGAGCACGAGCTGAGCGGCTCGCTCGCGCTGATGCCGCGCGAGGGCGAGGTCGAGGTCATCGTCTTCGCCGCGGGCGCGCCGACGCGTGTGCGGACCTCCAAGGTGATCGCGCCGCTCGGCGAGATGCTCGTGCGCTTCGGCGTGCTGGCGAACGTCGATCTCGAGTCGGCGCTCGCCCGCGCGGGCGCGGCGCGCGAGCGGCTCGGCGCGCACCTCGTGTCCGAGCGCGTGATCGATCGGCGCGTGCTGCTCGAGGCGCTCCGGCAGCAGGTGCTCGTGCGCCTGCGCGCGCTCGCGGCGCTGCCGGACGCGACGCGCTACGAGTTTCACGCCAACGCCGATCTGCTCGAGGACGGGGCGCCCACCAACGCCGTCACCTGCGATCCGCTCGCGGGCCTGCTCGCGATGGTGCGCGCCTGGCCGGGGCGCGCGCGCATCGAGGCGCTGCTCGATCCGCTGGCGGACCGCGAGGTGGCGTTCCACCCGAGCGCGACGCTCCGCCGCTTCGACCTCGACGACGCGGAGCGCGCGATCGTCGATCGCATCGAGAACGGTCCGCGCACCAACTACGCCTCGATCGTGCGGCTGACGCGCGCGCCGATCGCCGTCGCGCGGGCGCTGCTCTACACGCTCGTTTCGACGCGCCACCTCGACGTGGGCGACGATCGCTGGCCGCTCGGCGTGCCGCTGCCGGCGCCCGACTCCGTCTCGTCGCTGCGCGACTCCTCGCTGCGCGACTCCTCGCTGCGCGACTCCTCGCTGCGCGACTCCTCGCTGCGCGACTCCTCGCTGCGCGACTCCTCGCTCAACACGGGGATGGACAAGCTCCGGACGAGCCAGATGATCCGCTCGGTCGGCGCGGCCGAGGATTTCAAGGAGGCCGAGGCGCTCGCGCGCGCGGCCCGGTGGGAGGACGCGGAGGTCCTCGCGATCCGCGCGGTCACCCGCGATCCGCGGCCGCCGGAGTACCGGGCGTTGCTCGCCTCGATCCTGTTCGAGCGCTCGCCGCAGAACCTCAAGCGCGCGCTCTCGCTCTTCGACTCGGCGATCGCCGACGCCCCGCGGAGCGACGACCTGCTCGTGCAGCGCGCGAAGCTGCACGAGCGCGCCGGGCGCGCGCGCGACGCCCTGCGCGACTACCGCGCCGCGGCGTCGATCAACCCGCGCAACCCGGACGCGCGACTCGCGCTCAAGCTGGTGTCGGGCAGCCCCGCTCGACCCGCGAGCGGTCCGAGCGCTCCGAGCGGTGCGAGCGGGTCGAGCGCGAGCCCCGGCGCCGCGCGGGCCTGGTGGGGCTTCGTCGCGCTGTGCGTCGTGCTCGCCCTCGTCGGGATCGCCTGGCTCTCGAAGCGATAGCGTCGCGCGTGGTGTCCCGCGCGCGGCACACCCGCGCGGATCTCGCGGGTTTGCGCGTCTCTCCGAGGTGACGGATTGCGAGGCGCGCGAGGCCGTCGATACTCGTGCGATGGCCTTGCACCGCCGGCGCGCGCCGCTCCTCGCCCTGACCCTCTCGCCGCTCGCGCTGATCGTCGGGGCCGCGGCAGGCTGCGCGGGCGACGCCGGCGAAGCCCCGCTCGGCGTCGAGTCGGAGCCGGTCGTGGTCTGTCACTCGTCGCCCGTCGTGCAGGGGGTCGACGTCTCGTCCTGGCAGGGGACCATCAACTGGAGCTCGGTCAAGGCCTCGGGGCGCACGTGGGCCTACACGCGCGTCAGCGACGGCACCGGCTACGTCGATCCGACCTTCGCCAAGAACTGGCCGGCGATGAAGGCCGCGGGCGTGCTGCGCGGCGCGTATCAGTTCTTCGAGCCCGGGCAGAGCGCGACGGCGCAAGCGAACCTGGTCGTCGCCAAGGTCGGCCGCCTCGGCGCCGGCGATCTCCCCGCGATGATCGACGTCGAGGCCACCGGCGGCCGGTCGTCGTCCACGGTCGCTTCGGCGATCGGCACGTGGATCTCGGTCGTCGAGAAGGGGACCGGCAAGAAGCCCGTCATCTACACGGGCAAGTACTTCTGGCAGGACCACGTCGGCGACACGACCAAGTACAACGGCTACGACCTCTGGCTCGCGGCGTACGTCTCCGGCTGTCCGAACACGCCGGACGCGTGGCACGACTGGAAGATCTGGCAGTACACGAGCACCGGCTCGATCCCGGGGATCTCCGGCAACGTCGATCACGACGTGTTCGCGGGGACGCTCGCGCAGCTGCAGTCGCTCGCTGGCGGCACCGACACCGACGGCGACGGCGTCCCCGACGCGACCGACGACTGCGACACGGTGAAGAACGCCGACCAGCGAGACACCGACAAGGACGGCAAGGGCGACGCCTGCGACACGGACGACGACAACGACGGCGTGCTCGACGGCGCCGACGACTGCCCGCTCGTGAAGAACGCCGATCAGAAGGACACCGACAAGGACAAGCTCGGCGACGCCTGCGACCCCGACGACGACAACGACGGCGTCCCCGACACGAAGGACAACTGCGACCTCGTCGTGAACAAGAACCAGGCCGATACCGACAAGGACGGCCTCGGCGACGCCTGCGATCCCGACATCGACGGCGACGGCGTGCTCAACGCGAAGGACGACTGCCCGGTCGTGAAGAACGCCGACCAGAAGGACACCGACGGCGATGGCAAGGGCGACGCTTGCGATCTCGACGACGATCAAGACGGCGTCCCCGACACGACGGACAACTGCAAGACCATCAAGAACGCGGACCAGGCCGACACCGATAAGGACGGCCTCGGCGACGCGTGCGACCCCGACCTCGACGGCGACGGCGCGCCCAACGCGACCGACAACTGCCCCGAAGACCCGAACGCCGATCAGCGCGACAACGACCAGGACCACGTCGGCGACGCGTGCGACGACGACCTCGACGGCGACGGCGTGCCCAACGACACCGACGACTGCGCCGCGATCGCGAACGCGGATCAGGCCGATCAGGACGGCGACGGCGTCGGCGACGTCTGCGACGACGATCTCGACGGCGACGGCGTGCCCAACGCCTCCGACAACTGCCCGAGCGTCGCCAACCCCGAGCAGGACGGCGCGCCCGGCGCCGGCA
>CAIXWQ010000939.1 GCA_903923175.1 uncultured delta proteobacterium
CGCTCGTCGGCGGGGCGCTGCTCCGTCGACGACGGCGCGGCTGACGGAGCGCGCGGCGCGCGTCCGGGGCCGCGCTCAGCGGATCACGGTCGCGCAGCCGAGCAGCACGTCGACCTTCGCCTTCGTGTCGGACTGCACGGCGGCGCACGCCTGCGGGCAGAGCACGATCTTCGTCGGGCTCTTGGGATCGTCGTAGCGCCAGCCGAGGACCGAGCAAGCCGCCGACTGGGGCAGCGACTGCGCCGGCGTGCCGTTGCCGGGGGTGTACTCGACGTTGACGAAGCCGATCCCGATGTCGCCGCTGACGACCTTCGCCGGCAGCTGGTACTCGCACGGCACCGCCTTGCCGCGCACCGCGGCGAGCGCGTCCTGGAAGGCCTGCTGCGCGCCGGCGCCGTCGGGGACGAGAATCGCGCTCGTCGTGCCGCCGCCGGCCGCAATCGTGTCGACGGTCGCCTGATTCGCGCCGTAGAGACCGATGACGAACGTGGGTACCGACGGGCTCGCATTCAAGCCCGCCTGCGCGATCTTGGCGATCTCGACGGTGGACGTCGGATCGATGCCGCTGCACATCGCCGCCGGGCCGAGCGGATCGCCGTCGGTGACGAGCAGCACAGCGCCGCGCTCGGTCGCCGGGCGCGTCTTCATCTCGGTCAGCGTGCCGAGGATCGCGCCGCCGAGCGCGGGCCATGTCGGCGTGTTGAACCCGTCGGGCGTCTCTAGTCCGATCGCGTCGGTGATCTTCTTCGCGTCGGCGGTCAGCATCACGAACGGCACACGCGGCGTCGCGTACGCATTCGCATCGCACCCGGGCGCCCCCATCGGGTCGATCACGCGCGGGAAGAAGTTGATCGCGACGCGGATCCCCGACGACCGCGCGTCGTTCACGAACGCCGCGAGCCCCGCCTTCGCGGCGTTCCATTTCGGCCCGTCCATCGAGGCCGACTTGTCGAGCATGACGTACAGGTTCAGCGGGAACGTCTGCGCCTGCACGCGCACCGCGCCGCAGGCCGCGTCGGGGTCGAGCCCGACGTCGCCGTTGGCGTCGATCTGGAACCCGCCCGAGTCGTCGCCGGCGTCGAGGCCACCGGCGGAGTGATCGACGGTGTTCGCGCAGGCGCCTAGCGAGAGGGCGAGGGCGAGGGCGATCGGGAGGCCGAGGGCGGCGAGTCGCACGAGACGCAGCGGACGGTGGCGGGCGAACGGAGTGGGCACGGTCGCAGTCTACCGTCAGCGTGCTCGGGTTTCTGCTGCCGCAGCGCGTCGTCTGAGGACCAAAGCGCGAAGGGCGGTGCTTTTCGCAACTGC
Organism: uncultured delta proteobacterium; assembly: GCA_903923175.1. Taxonomy (GTDB): domain Bacteria; phylum Myxococcota_A; class Polyangia; order Polyangiales; family JADJMO01; genus CAIXWQ01. Next base: position 1,309 of record CAIXWQ010000939.1, read on the forward strand.
CGACTCGTTGCTGCCGATGTATGGCGCGGCACCAGCGCCGGACCGTCGGTTCGTGCCGGCGCCTTGCGCTGGCGCCGCGTCGTGCAAGCCAGCCGGCGCGTCGTCGGGATGCAACGGCCCAAACTTGGGGGACGCGAATGAACCGCACGAAATTGGCGCTCTGCGCGCTCGGAACGCTGGGCGTCGGGTGCCACGATCTCAGCTACACGTCGCCTTGCGAAAGCGATCCGAGCGTCTCGGCCGAGTGCCCCGGCTACGTTGCCGACGCGTCGGGCGACGGGGCCCTTCAGGACGGCTCCGGCGACGCCAGCTTCGCGGACGGCGACGCCGAGCCGATCGTCGACGACGCCGACGCCGCCGGCGGGGAAGCCGGGGCGGATACCGCGCCCGACGCCGAGGGCCCCGACGCCGCGCTCGAGGTTGACAGCGCCGCGAGCTCCGAGGTCGCGGTCGACGCGGCGGTCGACGACGGCCCAGACGCTGCGCCGGATTCGACGCTCGACGCGATGCCGGAAGCGGTTGCCGACGCCGGTCCTGACGCGATGCTCGAGGCGGCGCCCGACGCGCCCGACACCGCGCTCGACACCGCATCGGACGCGAAGGCGGACGCGGGGACCGACGCTGCGACCGATGCGCCGCCGAGCTGCACCGGCGCCGGTCCAGCGGCCCAGGCGTGCGGGAAGTGCGGCATACAGACGCGCGCGTGCGTCGCGGCGGGCACGTTCGGACCGTGGTCGACGTGCGGAGGCGAAGTGCGCTTGCGCTCCCGGCGACGTGCAGGCCGCAACCGGCCCTTGCGCCGGTGCGCTCGAGAAGGCGACGCAGACCTGCAAGAGCGACTGCACGTGGGACGCAGGCGTGTGCGCGCTGCCCAAGGGCTGGACGAAGATTGCGGATCCGCCCGCGGGGTTCGCGGGGAGGGCGGGGGCAACCGCGGTGTGGACTGGCGACAGGATGATCGTGTGGGGAGGCGGCGATGGCTCGGGCGCCACCTACTTCGACGACGGTGCGGCCTACAGCCCGCTGACGAACACCTGGTCGCCGCTTCCGCCCGCTCCGGCGGGCGTCTTCGGCCGCGAGGCGCAGGTCTCGGTGTGGACCGGCGCGGAGCTCGTCATCTGGGGTGGCCAGAACGCCTCTCCGGGCTACCTGGCTGACGGCGCGGCGTACTCACCCGCCACGAACTCCTGGCACAAGCTTGCCTCGTCTCCGCTCGGCGGACGCGGATGGGCCGGCGCGGTGCTCGCGCGCTCGACGGGAGAGGTGGTGGTTTGGGGGGGGCGAACCTCGACCGAGCAAAACGATGGCGCCGCGTATCTTGCGCCGAGCGACAACTGGAAGCCGATCGCAGCTGCGCCCGTCGTCGGTCGCATCAACCCCGTGATTGCCTATCTCGCAGGCGATGTCCTGGTGTGGGGCGGCACCGTCAGCGAAACCAATCCGCTCCGAGATGGCGCTCGGCTGAGCGTCACGGCCCGCACCTGGACGAAGCTTCCGGATCCTCCGATCGAGTACGTGGACCGGACCTGGGCGTCCCATGCGCCGACCACGACTGGCTTCTTCACCTACGGAGGGCTCGAGCTGGTCGCGGGCTTTCCAGTCCACCCTGACGGCCTGCGCTACGCCGCGGGCGCCTGGACGCTCGTCCCGGTACTCGATGCGGCGATCGTGAGTCCGCAGCCGGGGTTCTTCGGCGCCACCTGGTGCAGTCCCGCTGCCTGTTGGGTCTGGTCGGGAGCGAGTGGTTGGGGCACGCCGCTGCCGCTCGCCTCAGGAGGCGCGCGCTTCGACCTGACGACCAGCGTGTGGTCGGCGATGCCGACCACCAACGCGCCCGCTGCGCGCTTCTCTCCGCAAGTCGCCTGGACGGGGTCGTATGCGGTGGTGTGGGGAGGTGCGGAGAGCGCCACGAGTGCGGCACGCGATGGGGCGATCTACGTGCCGTAGATGCACTCGTGGTGTGCTCACCCCCTCTCAAAACGTCAGCGTGGAGCCCGACCTTCCCGTAGGTCCAGGCGCCGCCGTTGCGCTCCCGGTTGTGCCGCCTGCGCCGCCCGCACCGCCGCCCGCGTTCACGCACGAGTTCTTGCCGAGTCCGACCACGAACGTCACGTTCGTACTCGCCGAAGCAGCGACGCACACGCTGGGGCCGCCCGCGCCCCCGGAGCCCGGTCCTCCGGTGCCCCCGCCGGCGCCTGCGCCGCCCGGACCGCCTGCGCCTGCGCTTCGAGTCAAGAACGAGCCCGCAGGTTCGCCTGCGCCTCCAGCACCGCCTGGCGCGCCATTTCCGCCGACGCCGCCTCCCTTGCCGCTCCCGCCGGCGCCGCCGCTCGCAACGTTGATGTCGCATCCATCGACGACGAGCGTTCCGCTGGCGGCGCTCATGCCGAAACTGCCGCCACCACCTTGACCGCCCTTGCCACCGGCTCCGCCACAGCCTCCGTTTCCGCCGGCACCACCGCCGCCGCCTCTAAGGTTCGAGGTGCCTAGGCAGGTAAGTGAACTCCCGGTACCGCGCCCGCCACCACCGCTGCCGCCTCCGCCCGAGCCTCCGGCGGCGCCGTCTGTGCCGCTGGGCGCCACAGGGCATACATAGAGTCCGCTGGAATCGATGCTTCCGAGCGCGGGGCTGGTTCCGCCGGGATTGCCATTCGCGCCGCTCGTGATGACATCGCCGCCAGCGTTCCCTGAGGAGCCGGGGCTGTCGCAGGAACCCGAACCAGCCGCAGCCGGCCCTCCGCCGCCAACCGTACCCGCTGAGCCCTTCACTCCGCTCGCGGAGCCGACGCCTCCGGCCCCCCCGGCGCCTCCGGTCGCCTTGCACGCCGACGTGCTACCGGGTTGCCCTCCGTTGCCACCCGCGCCGTAGGCGTCACCGTCCTTGCCTTTGTCGCCGTCCGTGCCGTTGGCGCCGGCGACCGCATCCGCGCCCGCGGTCCCGCCCGCGACCTTGATGACGTCGTACCGCACGTACAGCGTGCCGCTCCCGCCGCCGAGCCGCACGCCGTACGAGCTCGCGCCGATGCCGCTGCCGGCCGTCGCCGTGAGCGACAGCCCCTCGAGGTGCGTCTCCAGGTCGATCTTGGACGCGAACACCACCGTGCCCGCGTTGGTGATCACGCTGTTCGCCGTCGCCACGCGCTTCCACTTCACGTTCGCGTCGTTCGGATCGAACCCGCCGTACACCGAGACGCCGCTCTCCATCTGCACGTACTCGTTGTACGTCTCGCCGGAGACGCAGACGCTCGCGCCGCCGCCGATGGCCTTCGCGCGCAGGATGGCCGCGCCGATGGTCTTCATCGGCTTGGCCGACGTGCCGCCCGCGGCCGGATCGTCGACGCCGGTCGCCGCGGAGACGAACACGCACTGCTCGAGGACGCCGTCGGAGCCGTCGCAGTTGTCGTCGGTGAACGCGGGGTCGATCGGATCGGCCGCGCTCTTCTTGGTGCAGGCGTACTCGCAGCCGCAGGTACCGGTCAGCGGGTTCTTGTCGATGTCCCAGAAGCCCACGGGGCAGCCGCTCGTGCACGTGCCGCCTTCGGACGCGTCCGACGTCTCCGCGGTCGCGTCGGTCGAGGCGTCCGCGCTCGTTTCACTGCCGGCGTCGCCGCTCCCGGTGTCGCCGCTGCCGGTGTCGGGGGCGATGCTCGAGTCGTCGCTCGACGTGTCGTCCGAGCCGGTGTCGAAGAAGGGGTTTCCGCCCGAGTCCTTCTCGGTACCTCCTCCGACGTTCTCGCTGGTGGCGCCGGTGGCGCACGCCTGGGCGAGCGCGCCGACGAGGAAGAGCGTGAACGAGATCCCGGTCGAACGGCTGAGGAAGCTAGGGCGCATCGGATCGATTCTCCGCGCATGGCGCGATTCGGCAAGGGGCGTGTGGAGGACGTTTCGGTCGCGCGCGCGTGACGCGTTGCGTGGTCGCGTCCCGGCCGGCCGCGCGCGGATGTCGCGCAGCTCTCCTGGCACCGACGTGTCGTGGCGCCGCGTACCGGTCCGCACGAGCGCCGACGATCCTGCGCACGCGACCGCGGTCGGACCACGCGCGCCGCCGCTCGCGCTCGCTTCGGTGCGCCGAGCTCCGGCCTTCAGCCGTGGATCGCCTTGATGCGCGCCACCACCGCATCGGCGGCCGTACCGAAGAGCGCGTTGGTGTTCGCGAGGAAGGCGTCGGTCGCGGGCTGGCCGAGGTTGGTCAGCATCTTCAGGTACTGCGGCGCGCCCGGGCTCGTCGTGCCCGACGCGTGGATGTTCATGATCAGCAGCACCGTATTCGACGACTGCATCGCCGGCAGCACCGTCGTCCAGGTCTGCGGCGCCGGCGAGACGAGCGTGTACGGATCGTAGAGCGAGGCCGACGCCGGGTCGGGGCCGCCGTGGAATTCGTCGTCGGTGATCAGGATGATCACGCGCTTGGCGCCCGGCCTCCAGCAGCCGCCGGCGATCTTCCCCGCGGAGCACGTCAGCGCGAGGCTCGTCGTGTGGACCGGCAGCCCCGAGAGCGTGCCGAGCGCCTCGACCATGCCGTCGGACGTGTCGCCGCCGCTCTGGGTCGTCGGCCTGCCGGTGATCGCGGCATCGATGCTCATCGCGTTCGTGCTCGGCTCGAGGCCGCCCTGGAACGCCCGATCGCCGGTGCCGCCGTAGGGGCTCACGGGGAAGTCGCAGGTGTACGAGACGCCGACGTCGGTGGCGGAGAGCGCGAGCAGCGGCGCGACCACGCGCGTCTGCAGTGTCGAGAGGATCGTGTTGGTCGCGGTCGCCGTGTAGATCGTGTTCGTCGAGCCCGAGACGTCGAGGAGGATCGTCACGTCCACGGGGCTGCTCGTCTGGCAGATGCCGGCCGAGCAGACGTTGCCGAGCGCGCAGACGTTGCCGCACGTCCCGCAGTTGTTGACGTCCGACTGCAGGCCGACCTCGCAGCCGTTCCCCCAGTTGCCATCGCAGTTCGCGTAGCCCGCGACGCAGGCGACGCCGCAGGCTCCGGTCGTGCACGCGGCGATCGCGTTCGGCGCGCCGGCGCCCGGGCAGACGTGGCCGCAGGTGCTGCAGTTGTTCGGATCGGTCTGCGTGTTGATCTCGCAGCCGTCGGTCGCGTTGGCGTTGCAGTTCGCGAAGCCGGTCTTGCAGAGGAGCAGCTCGCACTTGCCCGCGTTGCAGCTACCGGAGGCGTTCGCCGGCGCGCACGCCGCGCCGCACCCTCCGCAGTTCGCGAGGTCGTTGTTGACGTTGATCTCGCAGCCGTCGACCGGATCCTTGTTGCAGTTGGCGTAGCCCGCGCTGCACGCGGAGAGGAGGCACGTGCCCGTGCTGCACGTCGCCGTCGCGTTCGAGTAGCTGCACGACTTGCCGCACGCGCCGCAGTTCGCGAGGTCGGAGCGCAGGTCGGTCTCGCAGCCGTCGGCCGCGCTGCCGTTGCAGTTGCCGTAGGGGACGTTGCACGCGAGCGCGCACGCGCCCGCCGCGCACGACGCCGCGCCGTTGGGGCCGGCGGCGCAGGGCTTGTTGCAGCTGCCGCAGTTCGCGACGTCGGTGTTCGTGTCGACGCACTGCGTGCCGCAGATCTGCGGCTTGGTGGCGGGGCAGGCGCACGCGCCCGCCTTGCACGACGTGCCGCCGCCGCAGACGACGCCACAGCCGCCGCAGTTGTTCGAGTCGTTCTGGACGTCCGTGCACACGCCGCCGCAGGTCTTCGCGGTGTCGTCGACGAGCCCGTTGCAGTCGTCGTCGACGCCGTTGCAGGGGATGTCGATCGCCGAGAGAACGGTGCAGTCGCACGCCGGCCCGCGCCCCGGCAGCGACACGCACTTCCAGTTCGTCGAGGTCGGGCACTCGCTCGCGTTGGCGCAGACGCGCGAGCAGTGGCCGATCGAGAGGCAGATCCCGGACAGACACTCCGCGTCCTTCGTGCACGCGCCGCCGAAGGGCGTGGGCACGCTGGTGTCGGCGACCTCGGGCTTCGCGTCCGCGACGATCGCGTCCGCGGCGTCGTCGCCGATCGGCGACGTGTCCGAGGCATCGGCGGTCGCGTCGACGTCCGCGTCGTCGGTGCCGGTCACGCTGACCGACGATCCACATCCGAGCATCCAGAGCGACGCGAGCAGGGCCGGGCAACAAGCGAACTTCGTCATGGGCACCTCGACTTCGTAGCGCGCGTCGTGTCGACGCCGTCTGCGGCGAACGAACGTAGCAGCTGCATCGAGGTCCCCTGCAACGTAGGGGGCGCTCCGCCTCGGCCTCACGCCAGGCGTCGCTGCCAGGTCCGCCTCGGACGGCGTCGCGGCCCTGCACATCGCGCCGCGAGCGTGGATCGCGAAGCTCTTGCGTACGCCGGGGTCGCGCGGGAGGCCTCAGAGCGCGGGAAGAATCCCGCGCTCTTCACTCCCCACCGGGGCGGTCGGCACCGCCCCGCCCCGCCGAATGCGATTCGTCGGGGCCAAACCCCACCGGAGAGACTGTTTCACAGTCTCTCAGTACGCGCCCGTCCGCCCACCATCCACGACGATCGTCTGCCCGCTCACGTAGCTCGCCCGAGCGCTCGCGAGGAACGCGAGGGTCGCGGCCAGCTCCTCGGGGCGGCCCATGCGC
>CAIXWQ010000940.1 GCA_903923175.1 uncultured delta proteobacterium
CTCGCGCTCGCGAGGCTTGGTGCCGGGCCCGATCCGGTGCACAGCGCGCGCGGGAGAACCCTCGACATGGCGAACGACCGCGCGCGGCAGAAGAAGCTCGAGAAGCAGAAGAAGAAGCGGACGCTCGCGCGCAAGCAGGCGCGGGAGGCGCACGGGGTCATCCCGACGTCCACGGCGTCGCTGATCCGCGCGGCGGCCGCCTGGCCGATCGTGGGCGCGCACCTCGGCGGACGCTGGCGCGACGCGGCGACCCCCTCGCTGGTCGGCGCGCTCGTCACTCGCCGCATGCCCGACGGTCGGCTGTTCGTCGCCACGGCGTTGCTCGACCGCACCTGCCTCGGCGTGAAGGACGCCTACGCGATGCGGCCGCTGTCCCGTGCGGAGCACGACCAGCTGCTCGCGCAGACGGCCGAGGTCTACGAGGAGCTCGAGGAGGTGCCGATCGAAGTGCTGCGCTCGATGGTCTTCCACGCCGTCGACTACGCCGCCGGGCTCGGCTTCGCCCCGCACGAGGACTTCCCCGCGGCGCTGTTCGGGCCGCGCCCCGAGCCGCTGCTCGACACCCCCTGGGCCAAGGCGCCGAAGCCGGTCTACCTCTCGGGCCCGCACGACGACGTCGCTGCGATCGTCGCCAAGCTCGAGGCTCGCGTCGGCCACGGCAACTACGAGGTCGTGATGGACGCCGGGCTCGGGCTCGGGCTCGGCGCGCCCTTCGAGGGCGGCGACGACGAGGATGCCGACGAGGACGGCGACGACGAGGCCGGCGACGACGAGGCCGGAGCCGCCGGCGCGTAGCGTCGCTCGGCGCGCGCGCTCAGGTCGGCTTGAAGCTCCGCAGCCACTTCGCGAGGTCGGAGCGCGCGTCGAAGCGGAGCCGAGCTTCGCCCAGCACTTCGCCCGCCGGGCCGAGGAGCTGCCCCGGCAGCGTGGTCATCGTCGCCAGCGGCCGGAGGAATTCGACCGATTTGCGGCCGAAGAAGCGCAGCTTGCGATCGTCGTTGTCCGGGAAGGCGAAGTCGTAGACGAGCTCCTTGCCGAGCAGCGGATCGATGGTCAGCGACCCGCGCATCGGCCGGTGATCGGCGAACCCCTCGACGTCGACCTCGCCCGCGATCTCCGCCTTGCGGTCGCGGAGGAAGCGCAGCAGGTCGTGCACCACCGCGCGGATCGTGAACGAGATCGCGCGCTCGCGATCGGGCGCGTCGACCAGGTGGTAGCTCCCGGACATCGTCTCGCGGAATTCGAAGCCGACCGACATCGTGCGCCCCTTCTCGGCTAGCCCGACTTCGGCCCGTTGGGGGCCGCGGACATGCGATCGCTCGAGGGGTAGAAGGCCGCCGGATCGATGCCGATCGACGAGATCTTCAGCTTGGCGAAGACGTCGTCGGCGCGGCGCCCGTACTCCTTGCCCTCGGCCTGCAGCGCCGTGTCGGCCTGCAGATCTTCGGCCTTGCCGATGAAGTCGGCGAACGCGCGGTAGGTGCGCGCGAGCTCGACCTCGTTGCCGATCTCCTGGAAGAGCGCCATCGCGCGGAGGAAGTAGCCGCGCGCCTTGGCGACGTGGTCCTTGCCCCAGCCGCCGGCCGCGGTGACCTCGCCGAGCGTGCGCAGCGCGATGCCGATCTGCACCTTCGAGCGCACCAGCTCGAACAGCTGCAGCGCGCGCGTGGTCGCCTCGCGCGCCTTGGCGAGATCGCCGCGCATCAACCACGCCTTGCCGAGGCCGCGCACGGCCTCCGCGAGCATCATCCGATCGCCGATCTCCTCGGCGAGCGCCTCGGCCTCCTTCAGCGTGTCGATCGCCTGGTTGTCGCCCAGGCGGTACTGGCTCTCGCCGATGTTGGTGAGCACCATCGTGAGCTTGTGCCGATCGCCGATGTCACGGGCGATCTGCAGCGACTCGTAGAAGAGCGCGAGCGCGCGCGTCTCGTCGCGCTGGTCCTGCGCGACGGTGCCGAGGTTGTTCAGCGTGGTCACCACGCCGACCAGGTCGCCGATCTCGCGGCGGATGCGCAGCGACTGCTCGAACGCCTCGAGCGCCTCCTTGAAGTGCCCGCTGTCTTGCAGCACGAGGCCGAGGTTGTTGAGCGAGAGCGCGATCGAGCGGCGATCGCCCAGGCGCTTGCGCGTCGTGAGGCTATGCCGCATGTCCTCGAGCGCCTTGGCGTAGTCGCCGCGCATCCAGTGCAGCTTGCCGATGTCGTCGAGCGAGCTCGCGATGCCTCGCTCGTCCTGCGCCTCGCGGAACAGCTCGAGCGCCGCCACCAGGTGCTGCTGCGCCTCGTCGAGCCGACCGGTCTCGCGGAACAGGCGGCCGATGCGGTTGTGCGCCGCGCCCCCCTTCGCCGTGAGATCGAGCATGTACGCGAGATCGCGCATCGCCGAGAACTGCGCGAGCGCCTCGTCGTACTGGCCGATGAGGCACAGCACGTCGCCGTTGTGGTGCAGCGCCTCGAGCCGCGCGCGCGCGTCGTCCTCGTCGAGGAGCGAGAGGCCCCGCGCGTAGCACTCGGCCGCCTGCCGGTTCGCGTAGCGCGAGCGCGCGACGTCGCCGGCCTCGATCCAGGTGAGCGCGGCGCGCGTGCGCCCGCCGGCCTTCTCGCGGTGCAGCGCCAGCGCGGAGACGTGCTCCTCGTGCGAGCGCACGCCGGTGCGGAACTCGAGCCAGTCGGCGATCGCCTGGTGGTAGCGCTTGGCCGAGCCGGCCGGGATCAGCTTCTCGAGCGCCTCGCGCTCGAGGTTGTGCTTGAAGACGAACTCCTGCTCGCCGGGGAACGTCGAGTCGGGGATCGACAGCAGGTAGTCGCGCGCGACGAGGTCCTCGACCGTCTGCTCGACCTTGCCCGCGTCCTCGTCGGCCTGGGAATTCCAGAGCTCCGGCGGCTTGGCGCGGATGCGCCCGAGCGCGATGAGCCCGCCGAGCCAGAACACAGAGCCCATCACCGCGGCGCGCTCCAGCACGTCGCGCTCGAACGGCGAGAGCGCCGAGAGCCGCGCGTTGACCGCGTCCTGCACCGTCATCGGCAGCCGCACGCTCGAGAGGCGCGCGAGGTCGACCTTCCAGCGCTCCTCGCTGATGAACGGATCGTCGGTCGGGATCTCCTCGGCGGTGAGCACGCCGCTGTCGTGCAGGATGCGCAGCATGCGCTCGAGGAGCGCCGGGTTGCCGCCCGCGAGCTCGACCGCGGAGGTCACCAGCTCCTCGGGGATGTCGTCGCCGCCGGCCGCGACGGGCGAGAGCAGGTGCTCCATCATCCGCTGCGCGTCCATCTCGGGCAGGGGGCCCACCTCGACGATCGTGTGCAGCTTGCCGCCGAGCCCGGAGTACTGCGAGCGACGCGCGAGCAGCTCGGGCCGCGCGGTCGCCACGCACAGGATCGGCGCGTTCAGGTGGCCGAGGAGGTACTCGAGGATCTCGAGGGAGTCGTCGTGCGCGTTGTGCAGGTCCTCGGCGAGGATGATCACGATGCCGCGCGTGGCGTGGTTGGCCGCGTCGGCCTCGAGCACGCGCCGCAGCACCGCGCGGCGCAGCGCTTTGAGCTGGACGGCGTCGTCCTCGACCGCCGAGACCAGCGGCGAGCCCTCGAACGGCAGATCGATCAAGCTGCCGAGGAAGTACAGCACGTCGCCGATCTTGCGATCGTCGAGCAGCAGCGCGATCTGCTCGCGCAGCTTCTCGCGCGCCTCGTCGGCCGGCATGCCGTGCGGGATGTCGAAGCGCGAACGGATGTAACGCGCGAGCAGATCGAACGAGCCGCCGTTGGGCCGCGCGACGGTGCGGTACACCCGCGGCGGCGCGCGCCCCGAGGTCTCGCGCGTGCGGTTCAGGAACTCCTGCGCGATCCGCGATTTGCCGACCCCGCCCGCGCCCACCAGCGTGACGAGGCGGCCGTGCCCCGCGGTCGCGACGGCGTCGTAGGCATCCTCGATCTGCCGCAGCTCCGCCGCCCGCCCGAACAAGGGCACGCGCACCGCGCCGCTCGCTCGCTCATTCGCCGGTCGTTCCTCGGACATTCGTCACGCCTCCTGCGCGGACGCGCCACACCGCCCCCCTCCACGTCGCCGTTCGCGCCGTGATTCGTGCCGAGGTGTCGCCCGTCTTTGCTACCCCCTGATCTCTATCGGAAGCCGCCCCCGGTTGAAACCGAAGGCTGCCTCGAGGCGGGCCCGCAGCCGGATCGGTCGCTCAGCGCGCCGACCGTGCCGCCGCCGTGCCCTTCGACTTCGAGGCGGGCTTCGGCGGCGCCCTCGGCGTGGGCGGGGGCTCGACCGGCGCCGGCGTGGCGCGGGCGGGCTCGACGTCGTAGCCGCTCGCGGCCTGGCGCAGCTCGGCGACGACCTGCTCCACCAGCCGCGCCGGCTCGCGCACGCGCGCCGTCTCGCCGAACGAGAGCGCCCACGACTTGAGCTCCGGCGTCAGCGGCACGCTCATGGTCAACCGCACGCCGCCGCCCGCGAGGGGCTCGCAGGTCGCCTCGCCGCCGCCCTCCCCGGGGAAGCTGCGCGAACGGACCAGATCGGCGACGCGCGGGTGGAAGTCGACCACGACCCGCTGCGGCTCGCCGCCGGTGTGCACGCCGAACTGGCCGGCGAAGTGCGCGTCGACGCGGAAGTCGGCCGGCAGCTCGAAGTGCTCCAGCGTCGCGTTCGCGTCCACGAAGCGATCGACGCGCAGCGTGCGCATCGCCGCGCGCTCGTGCACCCACGCGACGCAGTAGATGGCGTCCTTGTAGAGCACCACCGCGTACGGGTGGATGGTGAGCTTCTCGACCGCGCCGCCCCCCTCGTGCTTGCGGTACTCGATGCGGCAGACGCGCAGCTGCGCGCACGCGTCGAGCACCACGTCGACCACCTCGGCCGCATCGGGGTCGAGCGGTCGCATCGGCGCCGCGGGGAGGTACAGGAAGCGATCTTCGAGGCGCGTGTCGGGGTCGACCTGGGCGCCGCGCCGGGGCGGGCGCTGCACGTGCGAGAGCAGCTTGTCGACCGCGCTCCCGAGCGTCTCCTGGAACGCCGTCCCCTCCAGCATCCGGAACACGCGCCGCGCCATCAGCAGGCCGTAGATCTGCGTGCGGTGCAGGTTCACCCGGCGGGGGAGGTCGCGGGTGGGGATCTTCACGATCACGCCGCCGAGGCCGTCGGGGTCGGGCACGCGCTCGACGTCGACCTCGCGCTCGAGCTCGCGCAGATAGCGGCGCACCGAGCGGTCGGTGACCTCGAGGCGCCCCGCCAGCTCGAAGAGCGGGAGCCCCTTGGGGTGGTTCTCGAGCAGCTCGCGCAGGTCGTTGAGCCTGCGGTGCTGCGTGTACGCGCCCTTCGGACGGCCGACCTTCGCCATGCGCGTCGAGTTCGTCCCATCCGTCGCCGCGCGGCAACACCGTCGCGTTCTCGCCACGCTCCGCGCCCCTCCGCAGCGACCACGGACGTCGGGGCGCCCCGGCCTGCGCGCGAATTCGCCCGATTTACTGGCCGCTCGCCGGCGCGCGCAGCCAGCGACCCAGTTGGCACCAACCGTGCGTACGGCGGAGCGTGGACGAGCTTCGACGCAACGTGGGTCGTAGGGGGGGGCGCCGGGCGGCTCGCGCGAGCGCGTGCTTCGGCTTCGCGTTCGGCGCGTTCGGGTGGCTGGCCTCCGGGCCGACGGGCCTCGGCGTCGGCGTCGCGCGGGCGGCGCCGGGCGGTGGCGCCTCCGAGAAGCCTGCGAGCGCCGTCGCGACGTGCGTCGTCGCCTGGCACCCGGGGGTCAAGGACGCGATCGCCGAGCGCGCCACCGTCAGCGTCTGCGACGCACTCCGCGTGCGCGGCGTCGCTGCGCAGGTCGGGCTCGCGGGCGCGACGCGCGAAGACTTCCGCGTGGAGGTGCGTCGGCGGCTCGAGGGGGGCTTCGTGTTCCGCGTCGTGCACGAGCGCGACGGCGTCGAGCTCTCCGCCGCCCGCCTGGAGCTCGCGACGCCTGCGAGCGTGGAGGACTACGCGCCGGCGCTCGTGCAGGAGCTGCTCGGTGCGCCGCGCGCGCCGCGCTCGTTCCCGCCTCCTCCGGTCGCGCCGCCGACCGCGTCACCGACCGCGTCGCCGACCGCGCGGGGCGTCGAGGTGCCCGCCAAGCCGGTCGTCGCGCCGCCCGCCGGCAAGCCCGCCGTCGCGCCGAAGGCCAGGCCCGCGGAAGCCGCCTCGCCCGAGGCCACGCC
>CAIXWQ010000941.1 GCA_903923175.1 uncultured delta proteobacterium
AGGCAGCACGCGCCCGCGCAGATCGCGCACGCCGCCGCGACGACGGGATCGGCGAGGAACGCGAGCTCCTCGATCTCGGCGCGCGCCCCCTCGAGCGCCTCGGTCGCGACGCGCGCGACGTGCGCGGCGAAGGCGGCGCGGCGAGCCTCGGAGACGGGCGCGAGCGCGCGCTCGTTGGCGCGGACGCGAGCGACGAGCGACGGGGCCTTGCGGCTCGCGCAGCGGAGGTAGCGGCAGTCGAGCTCCATCGGCGCGGCGTGACGCTCGCTACGACCGGTCGGCCCGCGCGCCCTCGTCGCCGCGCGCGAGCAGCTTGCGCAGGACGTCGAGCGGATCGAAGCCCGGCGCGGCGCGGCCGCCGACCGCGGGGAGCTCGGGGAGCAGGTGCGAGAACCACTGGAGCAGCGGCTGCACGATCCCGATGGGATCGACCTGGCTCGCCATCTTGGTCGCGAAGTGCACCGCGCCGCGGGTCGCGTCGACGCCGAGCGGCAGGGCGAGCACCTGCGGGATCGGGCTGAGGACCACGTCGCGGAGGGCGACCGCGCGGGCCCAATCGCCCGGCTCGGCGCGGGTGATGAGCCGGCGGAAGGTCGCGACGTCGGCGTGGAGGCTGACCGCGACGGGCGCGTAGAGGGCCTCGACGGCCTCGACGAGGTGCCGGTAGTCGCGGCGGAATTCCCCGGAAACGAGGCCGATCTCGCGCCGCAGCTGGATCGGCCCGGCGAGCAGATCGAAGCGGACGGGCGCGCCCATCGCGCGGCGCGCGACCGCGGCGGTCCAGAGATCGCCGTCCTCGTAGAGCGCGAGCAGCGCCGCGCGGCCGGGCGGGACCAGCGCGTCGATCGCGCGATCGACCATCGCGCGGGTCGGGATCGGGATCGACTCGAGGCGGCGCGGCCAGCTGGCGACCGCGCCCTCGGCGAGCAGCTCTCGGAAGGCCGCGAAGAACGTGAGGGCCTGCGTCAGCGCGTCGTCGCCGCGGCGCACGCGCGCGCCGAAGCGCTCCATGAGCTCCTCGAGGGCGCCGACGTGGAGCGCCCACACCCACGCCGCGCGATGCTCCTGCGCGAGGTCCGAGAGCGAGCGCGGCCAGGTGATGGTGAGCGGATCGACGCGGCCGTCGAGCGTGTGCAGCGCCTTGCGGACCCGACCGCCGTCGTGCACCAGCACGAGCCCGCCGCGGGGCGCCTCGTCGTTGGCGGCCGCGTCGACGGCCGGGGTCGCGGCCACCTTCCAGATCGAGAGGAAGCGCGACCAATCGGCCGGCGTCCACGCCTCGAAGCGCACGTCGGGGGTGAGCACGGCGGCATAGTAGCGCGACGCGCACGCCCTTTGGGCGCCCGATCGCCCGCGCGACGAGCGACGACCGGAGGCGCGCGCCTACTTCTTCGTCATCAGCACGCCGGTCACGATCTGGAAGCCCATCTTGAGCTGGAAGTCCTTCTCGAGATCGGGCGCCTTGGTCGGCGGGCCCGCGCTGCCCGCGGCGCTCGACGAAGGCGGGGCGCTCGAGGAAGGCGCGGCGCTCGCGGACGCGCTCGGCACGCCCGCGTCGCCCGTGGCCGAGAGCTCGGCCGGCAGCGCGCCGACGAGATCCTTCTCCTTGGGGAACGGCGGCGGCGGCACCGCCGTGCGCGACACCTCGACGAGGACGTCGGGCTCGATCCCCTGCGCCTGGATGGCGCGTCCGCTCGGCGTGTAGTAGCGCGCCGTGGTGAGCTTCAGCCCGGCGCCGTCGGGGAGCTCGAGGATCGTCTGCACGCTCCCCTTGCCGAAGGTCGGCTGCCCCACGATGGTCGCGCGCTTGGAGTCCTGCAGCGCGCCGGCCACGAGCTCCGCGGCGCTGGCGCTCCCCTCGTCGACCAGCACCACCACCGGCACCTTGGTGAGCGCGCCGCCGCTGGTCGCCTTCGTCTCCTCGATCGAGTCCTTGGTCTGGCCGCGCGTCGAGAAGATGATCCCCGACTCCATGAACTCGTCGGCCACGCCGACGGCCTGATCGACCAGCCCGCCGGGGTTACGCCGCATGTCGAGCACGACGCCTGCGATCGGGCCGCCGAGCTTGCCGCGCACCTTGCCGAGCTGATCGAGCAGCTCGTCGCGCGTCTTCTCCTGGAACTGCCGCAGGCGCAGGTAGACGACCTGCTGCGGGAGCGGCCAGGCCTCGACGCTCGGCACGTGGATCACGCTGCGCACGAGCGGCACGCGGAACACGCGCGCCTCGCTCGGGCGGCGGACGGTGATCTCGACCTTGGTGCCGGCGTCGCCGCGCATCTTGGTGACGGCCTTCTCCAGCGAGAGGCCGCGCGCGTCCTGCCCGTCGATCGCGACGATCTGATCGCCGGCCTTGAGGCCCGCCGCCTCGGCGGGGCCCCCCTCGATCGGCGAGACGATGGTCAGGTAGTCGGTGCCCGCCTCGACCTCGAGGCCGACGCCGCCGAACTTGCCCTGCGTCTCGCCCGCGAAGGCCGCGTACTCCTTGGGCGAGAAGTACTCCGAGTGCGGATCGAGCTCGGCGACCATCCCCTTGATGGCGCCGGTGAGCAGCTTGGCGCGGTCGACCGGATCGACGTATCGGTTCTCGACGATCACGAGGACGCGCGCGAGCTGCTCGATCGCGGCGTGCGGCGAGGCGTCGCGCTTCTCGGCGTGGCCGAGCGAGGCGACGAACGCGCCGCCCGCGAAGGCGGACAGAGCGCTCAACAGGACGAGGCGAGGGGTGGGCAGGCGCGCGCGCATCCTGCGGAGACTAGTGCGGATCGCGCCGCGCGAGGCGCGCACGTCGCTGCTCGGCGCGGGCGCGCGGGCTCAAGCCTCCGGCGCGGGCGGCCGCGAGCTGAAGCGCGACATCCGCGAAAGCCCGGGCGCGAGCACCTGGAAGAAGCGGCCGGGATCCATGATCCCCTCCGAGCGCGCGACCGCGCTCGCCTCGGTGATGGCGGCCTCCCCCTCCGCGCCGCCGAGGAGCTCGCCGAGGCGGCGGTTGGCCGCGGCGACGAAGAGCTTCATCTTGTGCGCCTCGAGCTTCGCGACGGCGTCGCGCAGGCGTCGCTGCGCGCCCTCGCGATCGCCGCGCCCAGCGAGCACCAGCGCCTCCACGAGATCGGCGAGCCCCATGGCCCAGCCGGCCCCCTCTCGCTCGATGCGGCGCGCGGCGCGCTCGGCGATCGCGAGGTACTTCGGATCGGCCGTCTCGTCGAAGGCGGCGAGCGCGGCGCGCGCGCGCAGGTGCCACGCCTCGATCGCGACGAGCTGCAGCTCGAACAGGAACGCCCCCTTCATGGACGCCCACCGCGCCTCGACGCGGCCGAGCGCCGCGACGCCGTGCCCGCGATAGAGGTCGATGTGAACGCGCGAGACGAGCTCGTAGTACTGCTGGATCTGCTGATCCGGGCTCCCCCAGTCGCGCATCGCGTCGCCGAGCTCGCTCTCGGCGCGCTCGACGGCGCCCGCGGCGAGCCAGATGACGTTCGGCAGGCCGATGCGGTGGTTGGTGAGCAGGTAGCGATCGCCGTGCTCGCGCGCCTCCTGGATGTACGCGGGGATGCGCCGCGACATCTCGGCGATCGCGCCGAGGTAGAAGAGCGCCCAGGCGTGGAACAGCAGGATCGAGGCCTGCTCCCACTGGGTGCCGGTGGTCTGCTCGCGGAACGTCGCGAGCGACGCCTCGGTCTCGACGAGCGCCTCGGCGAAGCGGCCGGCGAGGTACGCGCTCGAGCCACGCATCGCCTGGCCCCACGCGACGAGCATGAGATCGCTCCGCTGCTCGATGAGCGCCTCGGCCCGCGCGGCGAGGGCGAGCGTGCGCGACTGCGTGCGCGTGCCTCCGTAGGCTGCGGCGAGCGTGTTGAGCACGAGGCCGAGGGCGATCCAGCGCTCGTCGCCGGAGGCGAGCGCGAGGCGCAGCGTGCGCACCTGGTACACCCGCGCGGCCGCCGGCTGCACGATCGCGAGCATCGCGCCGACCGACCAGCACACCTCGAGCCGCGTGACCTCGGCCGGCGTCAGCTGCGAGGCGTCGCGCGCGCGCCATCGGTAGCCGCGCAGCCGCAGGCGCAGCAGCTCGACCATCAGCATGAGCAGCACGACCCAGGTCGCGAGCACGAGCTTCATGTCGATCGCCGCGAGCACGCGATCGAGCGTGGCGATGCCGTCCTGGATGTGACCGGATCGCAGCAGGTGCTGGGCCGCGCGCCGTCGCAGCTCGAGCGCCTCGGCTTCGCTCGCGCCCCGCGCCGCCTCGAGGAAGACGAGCGCCGCGTCGTGCGCGTGGCCGGCCTTCACGAGCGCCTCGGCGAGCTTGCGGCGCAACGGACGCGCGTCGTCGCCCTCGAGCTCCAGCAGCTCGATCGCCGTGCGGTAGTGCGTCGCCGCGCGCGCGAACGCGAGCGCCTCGTTCGCGCCGTCGGCCGCGAGCTCCGCGTAGCCGCCGGCGCGCGCGCGCTCGCCGGCGCCGAGGAAGTGCAGCAGCAGCCGCTCGGGGTCGTCGTCGCCGGCGGCGAGCAGCGCGAGCGCGATCGCGCCATGGATGGCCGCGTCGCGCCCCTTGGAGACGCGCGCGACGACCGCGGCGCGCAGCCGGTGGTGGTAGAAATCGAGCTCGTTGACCGCGCCGACGCGGTGCGAGCGGACCCAGCGGCCGACGCGCAGCGCAGCGAGCGCCGACATCTCGCGCGCCCCTTCGAGCCGGGCGGCCTCCGCGGCGACCGGGCGCGCGATCGGCCGCCCCGCGATCGCGACGACCTCGAGCAGCGCGCGCGCGTCGGCGTCGAGCGCGTCGATGCGCTCACGCAGCACGTCGTCGAGCCGCAGCTTGCGCGTGAGCGACACCTCGAGATCGGAGACGAGCGTGGTGTGCCGCACCAGCTGCTCGATCAGGAACGGGCTCCCCTCGGCCTCCTTCGCGATCATCTTCACGATCGGCGGCGACGCCGACTCGGGGCCGAGCAGGAGCGTCGCGAGCTCGCGCGACTCGGTGCGGCCGAGCGGCTCGACCTCGAGCTCGCGCACGTCGAGCGCGGGGCGGTGCGACTCGAACGCCACCGCGAGCGCGGAGATGAAGGGCGCCTTCATCTCCTCGCTGCGGAAGCTGCCGACCAGGAGCAGCGGCGGCGCATCGGGCGGGCGCACGAGCTCGGCGAGCAGCGCGGCGCTGTCCTCGTCGCCCCACTGGAGATCGTCGACCCAGAGCACCAGCGGCCGGCGCACGCTCATGCGGTCGAGCAGGCTGCGCAGCGCGCGCGCCGCGCGGCGCCGGAGCTCCTGCGGATCGGGCGCCTCGGCGCCGCGCTTGGGCGCCTTCGCGATCGCCTCGACCCGCTGCAGCACGGGGAACACGCGGGTCAGCGCGTGCACGCCGATCGGCAGCAGCGCGTCGACGTCGGCCCGCGGGAGCTTGCGGAGCACCGCGCTCAGCGCGTCCATCGCGCTGTCGAGCGCCTTGAAGGGGACCGACTCGTGCTCGTAGCAGCGCCCTCGGAGCACCAGCGCGCCGAGCGCCTCGAGCTCGTCGACGAACCGCTGGACGAGGTGGGTCTTGCCGAGCCCCGTCTCGCCGAACACGAGCTGCACGACGGTGCGCCCCTGCCGACTCGCGCGGTACGCCTCGCGCAGCGCCGAGAGCTGCCGCTCACGGCCGACGAAGATCGGCGCGAGGGTCGTCTTCTCGATCGGGCGGAAGTCTCCGCTCGGGGCGCGGGTGCGCGCAGGGAGCGCCGCGCCGAGCAGGGCGAGGATCTCGGCCGCGGCCGGGCGGACGAGGGGATCGCGCCGCAGCAGCGCCACGCAGAGCGCGTCGAGATCGGGCGGCACGCCGCGCGCGAGCGAGGCGGGCGCCGGCGCGTCGCGCTGCTGCTTGTCGATGAGGATCTTCATCATCGGCCCGTCGTACGGGAGGGCGCCGGTGAGGGCCTCGAACAGCATCACGCCGAACGCGTACCAGTCGCTCGACTCGCCGACCTGACCGCTCGTGGCCTGCTCGGGCGACATGTACGCGGGCGTCCCCGTGACTCCGGGATCCATCGTCTGCAGCTCCGGGCGCGCGCTCGCGACCAGCCCGAAGTCGAGCACCACCACGCGATCGTCGCGCGTGACCATGACGTTGGTCGGCTTCAGATCGCGGTGGAGCTGCCCCGCCACGTGGAGCGCGGCCACCCCTTCGGCGAGCTGGCGGAACGCCGCGCGCAGCCGCCGCTCGTCGAAGCCGGTGCGCCGCGCCGACGCGGGCCCGGACGAGGACGGAGGCCCGGACGACAGGTTGCCGAGGAACGCGCGCGCGTCGCGCGAGTCGACGTTGACGGTGTCGTCGAGCCCGATCGCGGCGTCGGGCTCGCTCGGCGCGCGCACGTAGCCGAGCAGATCGGTCCCCTCGACGAGCTCCATCGTGAGGAACGTCCCGCCCTCGTCGGAGAACAGCTCGTGGAGCGCGACGAGGTTGGGGTGGACGACGTCGGCGAGCGCGCGGAACTCGCGCTTGAACCGGTAGAGCGTCGCCGGCTCCACGCGGTGCATCTGCTTGAGGGCGACGCGCGCGCGACGCAGCTCGTCGAACGCCTCGTAGACGACCCCCATGCCGCCTTCGCCGAGACGGCGGCGGAGGCGGAAGCGACCTCCGCCGAGCTGCGCACTGGTCGCCTGCATCCCCCCGATTCCCCGCGCATCCGAGCGCCCCGCCGTCGGATGCCACCATGAGAGGGCATGAGCGCGGGCGGTGCAATCGGATAGAGCCGCAAAACAATGCGGCCGGACGTGGGCGCGGGTGCGCGGCGCGCCTGCGCCGAGGCGCGCGTCCAGTGCGTCGAGATTTTTCCGCGAGCGGCGGCTACTGCGTCGCGGATCGCGTGCCGGTCACGTCGAAGCGGACGAAGCACGGCAGCGAGGTGAACGCGCCGTGGGACACCGGCTGCGGGTTGGGGTCGTAGGCGGCGAGCGGATCGGTGCTCGTGAGGCCTCCGTCGACGAGGTCGCGGCAGTCGCTCCCCGGCGAGACCACGTAGCCGTAGCGCAGCGTGCCGGTGAGCGTCGCGCCGCCGGCGGTGGTGGTGGGATCGCCGACGAAGCTGCCGGAGAAGTCGTCGGTACGGATGATCGTGCACGCGCCGAGCCCCTTGGCGGGGATGGCGTCGTGGATGGCGACGTTCGAGGTCGTGGAGAAGGCGAACGCGCCGGTGCTCTTCGTCAACGAGCCGGAGATCGGGCCGCTGCCGGTGATCCAGTACGCCGTGGTGCCGTCGTGGCGCAGCTGCACCGAGAAGTCCCAGGGGCGCGGCGCCGAGGCGGCGAGCTCCGCGCAGGTCGAGGTGTCGTCGACGGCGGCGGCCAGCGCGAAGGTGCCGAGCGGCTCGCCCGGGTTCTTCGAGTCCTGGCTCCCGAACATGCTGCTGCACCCCGCGGTCGCGAGGACGGCGAGCAGAGACGCGAAGGACACGGCGACCAAGCGCGCGACACGGATCATGGGTGCGGGCGTTACCGGGGTCGCGCACCGCAGGCCAAATCGTCGACGAAGAACGCGACGACGGCCGAGCTCAGCGCGTCGGCAGGGCGAACGGCCGCTTCTCGTCGGCGCAGAGCAGCTGCACGACGTGCCGCCCGGAGAGCAGCGCGGTCGGCACGCCGCCGCCCGGCTCGACCCACTGCCCCGCCATGTAGAACGCGCCGAGCCCCGGGAGCTTCTTCTCGACGTGCCCGAAGAGCGCCTCGGCGTTCGGCATCCACCCTTCGAACGCGCCGCGCCAGGAGCGCGCCATGTTCCACCAGGTGAGCGGCGTGGCGAGGTCGGTGACGCGGACCTTGCCGCCCACGCCCGGCACTCGATCGACGAGCTGCTCCAGCAGGTGCGCGGCGACGACGTCCTTCTCGGCCCCGTAGCGCGTGCCGCGCGTCGCCCACCACTCGTACGACGACGGGACCGTCACCTGCACCACCGTGTGCCCGGCCGGCGCGACGCGCGGCTCGTCGTTGTAGACGCGGACGTGCAGGTGCTCGATCGCGCGCCCGCAGAGCGGGAAGGGGCGCAGGCCGTCGAGGATCAGGGTAGACGGCACCTGGCCGAGCGGGCTCTCGACGCCGTAGCTCGCGAGCACGATCGGCTCGAAGAGCGACCAGCGCGCGAGCCGATCGCGCAGGGCCTCGGCCCCGAAGCGGCCGCCGAGCAGGCGGGTCACGGTCTCGGGCGCGCTGGCGGTGGAGATCACGACGTCGGCGTCGAGCATCGTGCCGTCGCCGAGGCGCACGCCGTACGCGCGGCCGTTCTCGACGAGGATCTCGTCGACCGTCGCGTGGACGCGCGCCTCGCCGCCGAGCCGCTGGAACTGGTCGATCAGCGCGTCGCGGAACGGGGCGGTCCCCCCCTCGGGGCGCGAGAGCGCGCCGCGCGAGAGCCAGCCGAGCATCGTGAGCAGCACCAGCGCGGGGGCCGCTTCGGGGGCGAGCCGCGCGAAGAGCCGCCGGAGCTCGGGGCTCTGGAGGTGCTCGCGCGACCAGGTCCCGAGCGGTTTGCGGAAGCGGATCAGCGCGGGCGCGGCGGAGCGCAGCTCCCAGAGGCGGTGCAGCGCCTCGCGCGTGCCGGTCAGCTCGGGCGGCCGATCGAGCCCGGGATCGAGCTCGCCGAGCGTGGTCGCGGCGTCGAGCATGCGCGCCACCTCGTCGGCATCCGCCGGGGCGATCGCGGCGAGCGCGCGCCCAAGCGCGGCGAGGTCGCGCGTGATGGCGATCTCCACGTCGTGCGTGGGGCGCCGATAGGTGGCGAAGTGGTCGAGCACGCGCAGGCCGACGCGCGGCACGATCCCGAGCTCCTCGTAGATCCGCGTGAACGCTCCACCGACGAGCCACTGGATGCAGCCGTCGATCGTGTACGCGCCCCGCGTCCAGGCGGTGCACACGCCGCCGAGCGCGAGGTTGTGCTCGACGATGGTGACGCGAAAGCCGCTCGCGAGCGCGTAACAGGCGGCCGAGAGCCCGGCCAGACCACCGCCGACGACGACGATCCGCTTGGTCATGGAGATCGACTCGGGCAAGGCGGATACCGCGCGCGATCCCCGCGAATCGCCGCAAAACGCGGCGAATCCGGGCGGGCCGCGCCGGGATGCCGCGCAGGTGTCGCGAGCCCGCGCAGCGCGTTCGCCACCGCCGCGAGGTGGGAGGAGGCGCGCGGGGCTGCTACCGTCGCGCTCGATGCGGCTCGCCCCCTGGGACGTCCGGCTCGCCGCGCGCACCCTCGCGCTCGCGGGCGTCGCCATGGCGGCGGTGGCGCTGATCGAGTGGTTCACCTCGGAGCGCGGCGCCGCCGCGGGGACGACCGGCGTGGCGATCGGTCCGCTGCCGCTCGCGCCGGTCGCGGCGGCGGTCGCGGTGTCGATCGCGCTGGTGCCCGCGCGCTCCTCGGGCG
>CAIXWQ010000942.1 GCA_903923175.1 uncultured delta proteobacterium
GCTGCTGCCGACGGTGCTCCAGTCGGTGAGCGCGATCGCGAGCGGGCTGCGGACGACCGGGTGAGCGGGCACCACGGCTACGGCGCGAGGCCGTGCCCGAGCGCGGTCGCGCGTCGCCCGCGGAGCCTCCGCTCGAGGCGCTCGGCCGTCTCGTCGTCCAGCGCCGCGAGGCAGGCGCCCGCCTGAGGGAGCGCGACCACGCGCTGCAGGAAGGCGTAGAACGCGCGGAGCGTGTCGACGATGTCGCGCGCGGGGGTCTCCGCGAGGTGCGGGACGCGCGGGAGCAGCTCGAGGACGAGCTCCCGCAGCTGCGCGGGCTCCAGGCGAGCGACGCCGATCCGGAGCCGCTCGCGCGCGAGCTCGATCACGTGCTGCGGCGAGAGGAACTCCTGGAGCTCTCGCCCCTCGGGCCCGCCCACGAACAGGAGCATCAGCTCGCAGTCGCGGTCTCTTCGGGCCTCGCGCTGCTCGCGCTCCTCGCGCTGCTCGCGCTCCTCGCGCTCCTCGCGTGTCGCCCCCGCGCTCCTCGCGCGCGCGTCCGCTTCGTCGAGGGCGAGGAGCTCGCGCACGCGCTCCTCGATGGCGCGCGCGCGCTCCAGGTCGGCGACGTACGGCGCGCGTACCCGCACCGAGACCTCGCCGAGGCTCGTCTGCACGGGCACCGTCGCGCGCCACGCGGGGCCGCCGCCCAGCGCCGTGAGCAGCGCGTCGGGCTGCGCGAACGTCGCGGCCGCGGCGGCTGCAAGCGCCTCGAGGATCGCGTGCTCCCGGGGCGAAGGCGGGCCGACGACGCCGTCCTCGTCGACGACGTCGACCTGCGGGCAGGCGTCGGCGTGGGCGAGCTCCCACCCGTGCTGCGCGAGCTCCGCGCGCTCGCGCGTCGAGAGCGCGGCGTCGGGGACGAACCGGAGGGCGAGATGGGGCGGGAATCGCGGCGGGAATCGCCGCGGGAGGCGCGGCGGCCAGCGGGTCGGGCCCGCGCAGACGGCCGACGCCGCCGCGACGTACCGCTCGTGCAGCGCGCGATCGCCGAGCACGACGAGCGCCGGCGCGTGCCCGTCGCGCCCCATGAGGCAGACGAGCGTGTCCTCGAGCTCCAGCGCCTCGATCGCCATCGAGAGCACCGGGTCTTCGTCCGGCAGCAGCGCCCAGGGGCGCGCGTCGTAGAGCGCGCGCCCGACGCGGAAGAGCGCGGCGACCGCGGAGGGCCCGAGCACCGGCGAGAGGTACGAGCGCGAGGCGCGCGCCCGCGCCGCCGCGCGCTCGCGCAAGACCTCGCAGGCCGCGTCGAGCTCCGGGGTCGGCGCGCACACGATCTCGATCGAGCCCGGGAGGAACGCGCGGAGCACGTAGGCGAGCACTGGCCTCGCCACCCGGATGCGCGTGGGGGCGTGCGGCGCGCCCACCGGGGGCCGACACATCGCTCGGCCGACGTGCTCGGCGGCCTGCTGCGTCAGCTGGCCCGGGGCGCCGGTCGCGATCGCCAGCGGCGTGCCGTCGGGCTGCAGCCAGAGCAGCGCCTCCGGCCGCTCGACCTCGGCGCCGCGCCACACGTACTCGGGGAGCGACACCAGCCCGAGGACCCACTCGACGTCTCGGCTCGCGGGGAGCTCGCTCGACTTCGTACGCTTCACCATGATCCTCGGCCTCCGTGGTTCGACCGCGTGCGCGACGCGCGCGGCGGTCGTGCGGGGGAGGAGCACGCGACGTGCCCCCTCGCTTTCGGCCGGAATCGAGGCGATTCCACGCCCCGGCGTCCGGCGGCCGCCGCGCCTCCGCCGGCGCC
>CAIXWQ010000943.1 GCA_903923175.1 uncultured delta proteobacterium
CTGCGCCGTGCGCTCGAACGCCTTCGGGTACCACCAGACGAGCGCGCGCGCCCAGCGGATCGCGACGGCGGAGAGGAAGAACGCGAGCAACACGAGCGCGAGCTCGCGCACCAGGCCGAGCCCGACCCCGACGCGCACCGTGATCTGCCACCCCGTGATCGCGAGGATCGAGAGGAACTCGCCGATCGTCGCCGTCAGCAGCACGTGGCGACCGACCGGCGTCTTGAGCGTCCCGGTCTCCTGGAGCACCGCGATGGGCATCCCGAGGCTCGTCGCCGAGAGGACGAGGATCTGCGCCGTCGGCAGTCGCATCGAGACGCCGATCCCGATCGCACCGGCGAACGTCCCGATGGCCGTGAGCGCGGGCGCCAGCAGCGCGCGCGGGCCGGCGATGCGCAGCTCCTCGAAGTCGATCTCGAGGCCGGCGATGAACATCAGGATCAGAAAGCCGAGCTCCGCGGTGTACGCGACGGTGCCGCCGTCGTGCACCCACCCGAGCGCGAGTGGCCCCAAGATGATTCCGGCGAGGATGAGGACGACCGCGCCCGGGATGCGCAGGCGCGCGGCGAGCAACGGGCCGATCACCGAGGCGGCGACCAAGACGAGCAGCGTCGTCACGCGCGCCCCGTGAAGACGAGCGAGCTCGCTCGCCCCGTGCGCGCGATGCGAAGCGCGACGTCGGGCGAGGAGAACGAGTCACGCTGACCGCGACGGCGCGTCACGACCAGCAGATCGTCGACGCGCACGAGGGCCTCGACCTCGGTGATCGGGTTGCCCTGCGCGCGCACCACTTCGGGCGAGAGCCGGTGCAGCTCGGCGCGCTTGACCACGCCCGCGACGACCTGATCGATCGGCGTGTCGCCGGCGCCGAAATAGGACGGCATCTCCACGACGACGACCGTGAGGGGCACTCGCATCATCCGCGCGAGGTCGATCGCGACGTCGGCGACGCGCAGACCCGGCAGGCCGCTCGCGGCCACGTACACGACGCGGCCGTAGGGCGGCGGCGTGCGCGCGAAGAGGATCGGCGCGGTGCTGCGATCGCACAGCCGGCCGTCGAGGCCGCTCGATCCGAGCAGGCGTTGGCCGAACGAACGACGATGCGGTGTGGTCACGACGACCCCCGCGTGCGCTGCGGTCAGACGGCCGAGCATCGCGTCGGTCGGCTCCTCTCGCGCCCCGACGATGCGTTCGACGCCTCGTGCCTTCGTCGCCGAGCCGAGCGCGTCGGCGATGTGCTGGACGATCGCGTCGTCGCCGGCGGGCAGGAACGCGACGACGTTCGGGCCGAAGCGCAGCGGGAAGTCGGGCACGCCGACCCGCAGGTCCTCGGCAACGCGCGGGAGGATCGAGGGGTCGCCGACGAGGAGCACGCGGTCGTCCGCCTCGATGACGGTGGAGCCGGTGGGGAGCACGAGCGCGCCGTTTCGGTAGATCGCGGCGATCCGCCAGTCGACCGGGGAGAGCTGCGCGAGCGAGGTGCCGAGGTACGGCGACGACGGAAGCACCCGCACCTCGATGACGTCACCGAGCCCGAGGCCGATCGTCGAGGCGACCGCGATGCCGTCGTAGCGAAGGGCGCGCTCGACCACGTCGCCGAGCAGCGTCGCGCGCACGATCGCGCGGGCCCCGAATTCCTCGTACCTCGGCGCGTTGATCGGATCGATCGCGACTGCGACGAGCGGGCTGAAGTCGAGCTCGGCGCCGAGGCGACAGACCTCGAGGTTGGTCCGGTCGTCGCCCGTCGCCGCGACCAGGGCGACCTTCGCGTCTGCACGGCCGCGAAGGTCCTGCAGGACGAGACGCGAGGTACCGTCGGCGTGCTTCTTGAGGACGTCGTGTGCGCCCGCGGGCGGCGCGCTCGCACGAGACGACGCTGCTTCGAGCGGGAGCGGCGAGCCTCGTGGGGCCGCGTCGACGGTCTCGAGCGCGCCCGCGGACGTGTCGAGCACGACGACCGGGGCGACGGTCGTGAGCCGCTGCAGGAGCGACTCGCCCGTGCGTCCGGCGCCGACGACGATGATGCGATCGAGCATCGCTCCCTTGTCGCACGACGCGCCTCGCCCGAGTGCCTCGTCCGTCGCGAGGCGAGATGTTCGACATCGCAGCGTGGCGGCTGGCGCGCCCTTTGCTTCGTAACGCGCACGAGGTTCGCGGGAGACGTATGAGAACGATCTCGATCGATGCGCGCGCGGGCAGTTGGCGTGTCTCCGATGGCAGCGCTGTGCTGCGGGTCTTCGCGCGGCAGGCGGATGCGCGCCGGTTCGCCGAAGACGTCGCAGCGGCAACGGGTGAGGAGGTCGAGATTCGAATCGAGGGCGGCGTCACGTCCCCGCCGCTCTCCTATCGCACCAGCCCGCGGTCGGCGCGTCGGGGAATCTGAGCGTGCCTAACGCACCCGCCGTGAGGTCGACGTCGGTCGGTGCGCGCCGTGGGGTCGTCGATGAGCCCAACGCGCCGCAGAGCGAGCAGCGCAGCCGGCTCGGAGGGTCTACTCAGAGCGCGGCAAGACTCCCGCGCTCTTCACTGCCCACCGGGGCGGTCGGCACCGCTCCGCCCCGCCTCCGTGAATCCGCCGGGGCCCCACCCCACCGGAAACGCCATCGACCGCCGCGGCCCCAAAGCCAACCGGCTCCCCCCGCGCGCCTCGTTCGGAAGCTCGAAGCGCTGGTCGTTCCTGCCCAGCTCGGGATCGTCCTCGCCGCCTTCGGCTCGTTCCTCGTGGCGGATTGGCTCACCGGCGCGGACCTCGCTCTGCGCGCGCTCTACGTCGTTCCCATCGGCCTGGCCACGTGGCTGCTCGGGCGACGCCTCGGCGTAGCGAGCGCGCTCTTCGCGTCGGCGGCCTGCGTCGCATTCGACCTTCACGCTCGGCTCGCGGCCAGCCATCGAGCCTTCCTCTATTCGGACGGCATCACCCGCGTGCTGACGTACGTGGGGATCGTCGTGCTGCTCGACCGCGTCCGTTCTTCCAACGTGGCGCTCGACTCGCTCGCGAACAGCGACGCACTGACCGGTCTCGCGAATGCTCGTGCCTTTCGCGCTGGAGCGGGCGGCGTGGGGCATTTCGCCCCACCGATCGGGGAGTCCTGCCCCGGGGCGCCCGCGCGCGCCGTCGCGCCCGCTACGAGTACTCGTGCTCGGACTCGGGGTCCGACTCGGCATCCTGGCGCGCGGCCTGCTCGGCGCGGCTCGCTCCTTCGAGGTACGTGCGCGAGACCTCGAGCTCGTCGAGCAGCCCCACGACGTGCCCCTCGTCGTCGAGTACGGGAATCTCTCGCACCGCGAGCTCGATCATCTTCTCCAGAGCCTCACGCAAGGTCGCGCGTTGGCCCACGCCGAATGCTGGTCGCATCCAGTCGGCGGCGATCGAGAAGCTGTCGAACCCGTGCTCCTTCCCCAGCATGCGTAGCACCCGCGGATTGATGACGCCGAGCAGGGTGCCGTCTTCGGCGAGCACGGGGAAGATCGTCTGCCCGGGGCGTTTGGCGGCCTCTCCGCGCACGGTGTGGGCGTCGTTGCTCGGAACGAAGGTCACGTACGGGCGCGTAGCGTCGAGCACGTCGACGACGAGCTTCTGCTCCAGCAGGTCGGCCGCGATCTCCTGGCTGTGCGCCGGCGACTCGTGCTTGCTCGGCACCTGCGAGTGGTAGAGCGAGCGATGTCGCAGCGCGACGAACGCGACCCCCTCGGCGAGCATGAGCGGTACGAGCAGGTCGTAGCTGCCGGCGAGCTCGCAGACCATCACGAGCGAGCTGATGGGGACGTGCGCGATTCCGCCGTAGAAGGTACCCATGCCGACGAGCGCGAAGGCGCCCGGCTCGATCCGCGGATCATGAAAGATCAGCCGTGCTGCGTGCCCGAAGGCGCCGCCGAACAAGCCACCCATCACGAGGGACGGGCCGAAGTCGCCGGCGCTTCCGCCGGTGCCGACGGTGAGCGACGTGACGACGAGCTTCACGACGCCGAGCAGCAGCAGCAGCTCCACGGCGCGCCAGCCCGAGGGGAGCCAGCCTCCGCCGACGATCGCGATCTGCGCGGCGCCGTAGCCGCCGCCGAGGATCCCGAACCCCTGCCCGGTCTCGCCGACGCGCGGCCCGATCAGCGCGATCACGACCGTCGCGAGGATGCCGACGGAGAGGCCGCCGATCGCCGGCCGAATGCCGCGCGGCAGCCTCCAAGCAGAGGAGCGGCGCTGCACGAGGTGGAGCATGCCGAGGAACGCGCTCGCGGCGAGCGCGACCAGGACCGCCATCAGCACGTAGAGCGGCAAGTGCGCAGGGACGAAGGCGTAGTGCGCCGCGTGCGCGAAGAGCGTGCTCTCGCCGAAGATCGAGGTGAACACCGAGTACGAGACGACGCTCGCGAGCAGGGCCGGGATGAGCGCGTCCGATTCGAAGTCGTCGCGGTAGAGGACCTCGACGGCCAATAGCGCGGCGCCGAGCGGCGTGCGGAACACCGCCGACATGCCCGCCGCGCAGCCCGCGACGAGCAAGATCCTGCGCTCACGGGCTCCGACCTTCAGGTAGCGCGCCGCGACGGAGCCGATGGCAGCCCCGATCTGCATCGTCGGCCCTTCGCGTCCCCCCGATCCACCGAAGCCGAGGGTCAGCACCGAGGCGAGCGCCTTCACCGTCACGACGCGCCGGCGAATGAAGCCGCCCTTCTGATGGAAGGCGTCGATCATCGCATCGCCGCCGCCGCCCTGCGTTTCGGGCGCCAGGGTCGCCGAGAGGATGCCGCCGAGGAGCGCGCCTACCGCCGGAATCACCCACAGCAGCCACGGCCGGAACGGCGTGCCGTTCCCCTCGGGCTCGAGCTCGCCGTGCGCGCGCAGCGCGCGGTACCCGGCGAGATCGTGGAGCACCAGGTGCTGGGTGCGTTCGAGCGCGTAGAAGAAGAGCGAGCCGACGAGCCCCGCCGCGGCGCCGACGATGGCCGCGTGCAGCAGCGTGCGGCCGAGCAGGCGAAGGTCGATCGGCGCGTTCGCCATCGCGGGCATTCGTAGGAAGCCCGGCCGTGACCAAGGCTTTGCCCGCTCTGGACCTCGTTGCATCTCGTCGGACCGCTCGTGGTTGGCGGAGGGTGTCTCGTGCAAGTCGATGGGCGTCAATGGCGTGTCTCGACCGCCGAGGGGCGAAGGGGAGGGACGGCGCCGTTCACCAGGCCAGCGAGGCCCGAGCGCTTCAGGCACCGCGCGAGCGCCGCTTGGGGCAAAACCGAACCCGAGCGGGTGGAGGCCGG
Source organism: uncultured delta proteobacterium (assembly GCA_903923175.1). Lineage (GTDB taxonomy): Bacteria > Myxococcota_A > Polyangia > Polyangiales > JADJMO01 > CAIXWQ01. The sequence goes on from CAIXWQ010000943.1 coordinate 5,245, forward strand.
CCGAGTAGAAGATCGCGATGACGACGATCGCGCCGACGTCGTCGATGACCGCAAGCGCGAGCAGCAGCACGCGCAACGCAGCAGGCCACGGGGAGTTCGCCCAGGCGAGCGCGACGATGGTTGCCCCGAGCAGCAGTAGCCCCGCCGAGGCCTCGACGGCGAGGAACCGTTCCACCGGCGCGAGCAAGCGCCTCGCGGCGTGCCGGGCCGCGCGCCACGTGCCGGGCGGCGCAGCCGAATCGGAGGGTGGGCGCGGAGTCGACGCCACGACGAACCTCGAGCGCTTTCGCGCCCGGTTCGGCTGGCGGCCCGACCACGCGAGATCCTGCGGCGAAATGCGCCGCACCCGCCCGGGAGCATGCGGGATTCGCGCCGAGGTTCAAGGCCAACCCGTCGCGAGGACCAGCTGGGCCGCGGCACGAGCAAGATCGAGTGGCGACTCGCGCTCGGGATCGAACGCGAGCACGTCCGACCAGCGGTGGCGGGGCCGCATGACGACCACTTGCACCGACCACGCTCCTGGCTCCCTCGCGTCCACGCGGACGTCGACCGCTGCGTTGGGCACCGCAGCGCGGAGCGTCGCGCCGACGAGGCTCTCCAACACTCCGGGCGAGACGCGGCCGGGCGGCCCGTCGCCCCCCTCCGCGGCCCGATCGCTCACGGGCCGGTGGGCGAGCCGCTCGTGGGGAGCAGCTTCGCCAGCGCGCCACGCATCGTTCGCTCGAGCACTTGGTCGTGCGCGCCGACGCTCGGTCGCGGATCGACGAAAAACGGGAAGCCCGAGTACTCGCTCCGAGCCGGTGCCAGCGCGACAGCTGCGGCGGCGGGCGAAACGCCGAGTGTAACCGCTGCGAGCGTCCCGGCGGTCTCCGGCAGATGGTTCGACGCCGGGCAAGTCCACACCACCGAGCTCCGGCCCCCCGCCAGCAGCATGGGCGGCGACCGCATCACGAGCGGGCCCTCCGTGACGCCGCAGCCCACGCCGCTGTCGCGAACCACGATCACCTGCTCACGATCGACTCGGAGTCCGTGTCCGACTGCGAGCTCCGTTGCGTCGACGAACGCATCGAGATCGAACTCGGTCCACGCGGGCAGCGGCTCGCCCGGCATCCTCGGCGAGCTCGGTGCGGCGAGCACGAATGGCCGCACCGCCCCTGAGGCGACCAACGCGTCCGCCATGCCGCGAAGATCGGAGCCGAGAGGCCCCGCACGAAAGTGCGTCGCGACGGGCTCGTCGGCGGAGGAGAGGAACACGACGAGCGGGACCGGTCCTGCGGTCTCGGCCCCGGCGGTCACGTAGGCAACGGCCTGCTCCGCGACGCCGGCCGAAATCTCGTCGGCTTCGCACGTGAACGCGACGGTCTCGGTCGCCGCGTCGGCTCGCGCCGTCGAACACGGCATCGAGACGCCGAAGACGATGGCGACGAGCGCGAGGGGCTTCACAAGCCTGGAGTGCGGCGCGATTCGCATTTGGAATGGATGTGGGGGGAACGCGGCTCGACGCTCGTCGCTCGTCGAGGGGAAGCTCGTGACCGAGCGTCGAGCCGGCGAGGTCGTGTGCAGGAACGACGCCAGCGAAGGCGCGCGGGTGTGCTCGGCGAAACGCCAACCCATCGCCGGCGCGCGTGGCGAAATGCCCGGGGCAGAATGCCCCAGCGCGAACGATCGCCCCGTGTCTCGCGCTACGCCTTGAGGCCGATCGCGTCGACCAGCGCGTAGAGGAGCGCGCCGAGGTCGACGGGCTTCTGCAGCAGGCCGCGAATGCCGAGCCGGCGTGCCTGGGCCGCCGCGTCCGGATCGGCGGCCCCCGTGAATGCGACGACCGGGATGCCGGCGATCTCGGCGTGCGCCAGCTGCGAGCGCCGGAACTCGAAGCCATCGACCTCCGGCATCCTCAGGTCCAAAAGGATGCAGTCGGGGCGAAGGCCGCGCGCCAGGAGCCGCAGGCCGCTGCGCCCGTCGTCGGCCGTCACGACGCGGAAGCCCTCGCCCTCGAGGGCGATGGAGACCACGTCGCGGATCGCGATGTCGTCGTCGACGACGAGGAGCTGGGGACGATCTCTCATCGCACTACTTCGTCTCCGGGAGCGAATAGAGCTCGTCGAGATTCGGCACGAGGGTGATCTCGATTCGGCGGTTCTTCGCGCGCCCCGTCGGGCCGTCGTTCGCCGCGATGGGGTCGAACTCGCCATAGCCGGCCGCGGAGAGCACCTGCGGTTTGACGCCTGCCGCGACGAGGATCTTCACGACCTCCACCGCGCGCGCCGTCGAGAGATCCCAGTTCGACGAAAAGCGAGCGCCGCCGATCGGCACGTCGTCGGTGTGCCCCGCGACCTGGAACTTCCGCTCCTTGATGGTGATCAGCACCTCACCGAGCTTCTTGATCGTCGCGCGCCCCTGCGTCTTCACCTCCGCCGAGCCCGAGTCGAACAGGATGTCGTTCGGGAGCTGCAGCACGAGCCTCCCCTCGCGCATGGCGATCTTCAGCTCGCCCGCGTCGACGAGCTTCTTCAGCCGATCGAGCACGCTCTTGAACAGGGCGGCGCGCGCGTCGGCCGCGGCCTGCGCCTTGCGCAGCTCCTCGAGGCGCGTCTTCGCGTCGGCGAGCTCCTTCGAGAGGGAGCCCTTCTCCGCGAGGATCTTGTCGACGTCCTTGCCGAGCCGCGCGAGCTCGTCGCGCAGCCCCTTGTTCATCGCGGTCGCCTCGTCGAGGCTCTGCTGGAGGTTGTGCTGATCGGTGCGCAGCTTCTCGATCGTCTCGTCGCGCACCTGCGCCTGCTTCTCGGCCTGATCGAGCCGCGCATGGAGCTCGTCGAGATCCTTCTGCTTGCGTGAGGCGTCGTCGTGGGCGCCCTTCGCGTCGGCGACCGCGGCTTCGTAGGTCGACTTCGAGACGCAGGCCGTGCTCCCGAGCGAGCACGTGAGCGCGAACACGAGCGGCGTGACGAGGAAGCGATGCAGGTGCATGGGATTCATGGCGTGACGGGCGCGACAGGCGCGACAGGCGCGACAGGCGTAGCTGCCAGCGGAACGAGATCGTCTCGACGAGCCCAGGCGAGCCCCTCGCCGAGCTCCTTCGAGATGCGGTGACCACGCGACGGATCACGCAGCGGTGCGACGTAGACGCCCGGGCCCTCGCCGCCGGTGCGCGTCGAGAAGTAGGCGACCCGTCGACCGTCGGGGCTGCACGCCGCCCAGGTGTTGGCGCCCTGCCCCATCGTGAGGCGGAAGAGACCGCTGCCCGTGGAGTCGGTCCCGATCACGTCGGCGCCGCGGCCGACGCCGACGGTGAAGAGCACGAGGAGCCCGCGGTCGGTGTCGCAGAACGTCGGCGCGGATGCGGTGAAGCCGCCGGGCGAAACCGCGCGACCGTCGACCCACACGCGATAGTCGGCCACGTAGGCGAGCTTGCCGAGCGGGCCGAGGACCGGATGCGTGGCGTACTTGGGGGTCTTCTGCGCGACGAGCCCGGTGCCGTCGGCCTTGCCGAGGTAGATCGTGCTCACGCCGTCGTTCATGAACGCGACGGCGAGCTTGTCGTGCGCGGGCGAGAACGAGTAGCCGAGCAACGAGCCAGGCGCGGCGAGCGCGAGCTCCGCCGCCGCGGCTCCGTGGGCGAGTCGGTAGGGCGAATACGATTTGCTGATCGCGTACCAGACGTCTCCGGCCGCTCCGAACTGCGGGAGGATCGCCGTCTCGCCCGCGGGGCCGAAGTCGCGCAGGTTGAACCCGTCGGCGTCGAGGCGTCGAACCTGGCGCGCCTTGCCGACCGCGGCGGAGTACACGAGCTCGGAGGCGAACGCGCCGGGCTTCCCGGTCAGCGCGCCGAAGAGGCGATCGACCAGCACGTGCGTCGCGCCGCGCACACCGTTGCCCGTCGGCGCCTTGGCGAGCGAGACCTTCGTCTCGTACGCGGCCTTCCAGGTCGGATCGTCCTTCGGCAGCTTGTCGGTCGTGAAATGGAGATCGCCAGAGAGCGTCGCGCTCGCGCCGGTGCCGTCGGCCCAGACGCGCACCACGACCTCGATGTGCTTCTTCTTCCACGCGTCGTAGTCGAGCGCGTCGTCGCGCAGGAACGGGCCGTCGGGGAGCTTGTCGCTCACGACGTCGTACTCGCCCGAAAGCTCGAAGTCGCGCGCGGTGACCAGCTGCGCCAACGTGTCGGCGTCGCTCTTGGTGAGCAGCGGCACGACCGCGAGCTTCGGGTACACGACTCCGACGCCCGCCGCGCCCGTGACCTGAACCGTGCCGAGGACCGAGTCGTCGGGCGTGGTCGACGTCGTGGTCGTCGTCGACGCGACCGGCGCCGCGGCGGGGGGAGCCGTAGGCCCGGCGGCCGCGGCGCCGGGGACGACGAGCAGCAGAGCGAAGAGTGCATTGCGAAGGCGAATCATGGGGATCACTCGCAGTAGGCCCGGATGGAGCAAGCGAAGCGCAGCGACACCGTCGAGCCGAGGAGCTCTGGGTGCGTCGGCGGTGGCGCTGGCAGTTCGACGCCACTCGACTGAATGGCATTCAAGTCTGCCCGCAGCTGGCCGTCGAAGACCGGATCGCCGCTTGGGGCCGCGAGCGCGAACGAGACCACGCGCCGCTCCGACACGCTGACCACGACCGATGCGGCGAGCTTCTCGAGGCGATCGAACGGAAGCTTTCCCCGAATGTGGAAGCGCGCGCTGAACCAGTTGTCGAGCTGCGAGCGGTAGCTCGCGGCGGCGCGCGCCTTCAGCGGATCGATCTCGGTGCCCGCGTCGGAGCCGAGTGCAGAGCCGAGCGTCGATGCGGCAGCCGGGGGGCCTGCGTCCGCGACGATCGGGCCGGTCGCTGGCTCCGGGTCTGCGTTCGCGGTCGTCGAGTTCGAGTCGGGCGTGGGGGACGAGTGGGCCTCGGGCGCTTCGGGGAGCGTCGGGAGGGGCTGCGTGGCTGCCGCAGCACCCGGCGCGCGCGCCATCCGCGGAGGCTCCGCTTTGCCCCGATTTGGGCGTGCCCGAGCCGCCGAATGGCCCGCGCCGGTCGACGGCTTCTCCGAGCCGTACTTGAGCAGCGGCAAGTCGCTCACCGCGTCGACCGCCACCGCCATCTCGCCTTGCGGCGGCTCTGCGATATCCGCGCGCGCCGCGGCGTGATCGCCGGACGTGAAGATTGCGACGAAGCCGACCTGCGCGGCGACCGCGACGAAGGCAGCGACGGCGACGTATGCCCGCGGGGTGCGCATTGGGCTCGCCGTGCGCCTCTGTGCCGTGAACACGTTCATGGCTTCGTGAGCTGCGGATCGACCAGCAGGTTGAGGGAGGTGATGCCCGCGCCCTTCGCCGCCGCGACGGCCCGCGCGACCGCGGCGTAGCGCACCGACTCGTCGGCGCGGATGTACAGCGCGTGCTTCGCGACGAGTGCAGGCTCCTCGCGGAGCGTGCGGTCGAGCGTGGCGGTGACGTCCCGCTCGCCGAGGTACATCTTCTCGTCGCGCGTGATCGAGAGCACGACCTGCTCGTCAGGAACGGCGGTGTTTGCGGCTTCGACCTTCGGCAGCTCGACCTTGAGGCCCGTTGCGAGCAGAGGCGCCGTGACCATGAAGACCACCAGCAGCACCAGCATGACGTCGACGAGCGGCGTCACGTTGATCTCGCTGAAGCCGCTGCGGCCGCTGCGCGCGCCGGACATCGCCATCAGGAGACCTCGCGAGGCACACGCTGTCGGACGCTCGGGTTCGCTTCCACCGGCTGCAGCCCGCGGGCCGAGCGCGGCTCGCGCGAGGGGGTGACGGCGATCTCGACCCACTCGGGCGCCGAGCTCTCGAGCGCCGCCACGAGCTCGCCCACCCGCCGATCGATTGCGTTGTAGAAGATGACGGCAGGGATGGCGGCCGCGAGCCCGATGGCGGTCGTGAGCAGTGCCTCGCCGATCGCGGGCGCGACGACCGGGAGCGAGGCGCTCTTCTCCGCGCCGATGCGGACGAACGCGTCCATGATCCCGTAGACGGTGCCGAAGAGGCCCACGAACGGCGCCACCGCGGCGCACGAGCCGAGGACGCCGACGAGCGCGGTCGCGTGCCTCCGCTCCTCGACGATCGCCCGCTGCGCCACGGCGAGGAGCCGGTCCTTGTTCGCGGCGCCGAGCGAGGTGATGGCCGAAGCGATGCGCGCGCCCGGAGCGTCGGGGACGGTCGCGGTCGCGGCGTCGAGATCGGCGCGCGTGTCCGAACGTCGCGCGTGGCGCTCGAAGCGCTCCTGCAGCGTGGCGAGGCGCGACAGCTGCAGGAGCTTGAACACGCCGATGGCCCAGACCGCGGCCGACGCGACGGCGAGCGAGCCGGCGGTGGCGCGGATGGGCATCGACGCCTGGCGGAGCAGCGTCAGCGGGTCGAGCGAGACCGGATCGAACATGCCGGCCGCCTGCTCACTGCCCCAGCATCAGATCGACGCGACGATCGCGCGACCAGCCCGCGTCGTCCGTTCCGGTCGCGTCCATGGCGCCGCGCGAGGTGCTCGCCGTCTGCGCCTTCGAGAGCCCCTTCGAGTTCACGTACCGCGAGATCGCATCGGCCCGAGCTTGGCCGAGCACGACGTTGTACTCCGAGTCGCCGCGCGGATCGGCGTGGCCGATGAGCCGAAGCTGGCGCCCCTTGAGCGGGCCGCTGGAGAAGCACGTGGCGACCGCGCCGAGCGTGCGATCGTCCTCCGTGCGGACGCGCGAGGAGTCGTAGTCGAAGTGCGCCGCGTCGGCGGAGATGCCGCACGCCTTGATGATCGCGGGGTCGATGCTGACGGCGGACTTGCCGGGGTCGTCGTTCTTCGAGCTCGCGCTCGAAGCGCTCTTGTTCGAGTCGGCGCTCGTGCTCGTCGGCGCGGCGCCCGCGTTGTTCGCGGTCTGCGGCTTGGGCGGATCGGAGCCGCACGCAGCCACGAGGAGCATCGGCGAGACGAGCAGCGCGGCCGTAAAGAGGCGAGAGGCAGCGTTCATGCTCGCGCACCCAAGCAGCGGGCGTGCCGTCGCAAATTTCGTCGGCGCGCTGAGTGGCTCGCTCGTGTGGGGCGGGGCGTTTTGCCCCATGGGGCGTTTTTCCCCGTGCGGGGCCTGGGCGAGCAGGCCCGCCGCGCCCGGCAGAGGCGCGTCGCTCCTCATACCGCGGCGCTGGCTTCGTGATCGAGCGCGCGCTCTTCGCGCTCGCCTAGAACCTGACGGACGGCGTCGACGAGCGCGTGCGACGCGAAGGGCTTCCCTACGAACCGTGCGGCGGCAAGGACCGGCCCCCGCGCGTCGAGCACGTCGTCGGCGTACCCCGACATGAAGACCACGCCGACGTTGGACCAGCGACTGAGCACGCGCTCCGCGAGCTCACGACCGTTCATGGCGGGCATGACCACGTCGGTGACCAGCACGTCCAAGTGGAGCGCCTCGCGCTCGCAGAGGGCGAGCGCTTCCGGTCCGGAGGCAGAGGTCATCACCTCGTAGCCCGCGGACTCGAGGACACGCGCGACCATCGACCGAACGGCAGGCTCGTCCTCGACGACCAGCACGCGCGCGTGTCGCGCTGCCGCGACGGGCAGCGCCATCCGCGGCGGTGGCGCGCTCGACGGCTTCGCGGCGCCCGTCGCGGGGAGAAGGAGCTCGAAGCTCGCGCCTCGCCCTGGCGCGGTTCGAACCGTGATCGCGCCTCCACTCTGGGCGACGATTCCGTGCACGCTCGCCAACCCGAGGCCCGTTCCCTTCCCGATGGGTTTCGTCGTGAAGAACGGCTCGAAGATGCGCGCGCGGGTCGCTTCGTCCATGCCGCAGCCGGTGTCGTCGATCGTGAGCGTGACGTACGCGCCCGGGGCGAGGCCGCTCGCGGTCTCCTTTGCCAGCGTCAGGTTCGCGGTGCGGATCGTCACCACGCCACCCTCCGGCATCGCGTCGCGCGCGTTGACGACCAGGTTGATCAGCGCTTGCTCGAGCTGCTGGGGATCCGCCCGGACGAGCGCGAGGTCTCGCGCGAGCTCGACGCGGATGTCGACCGCCTCGCCGGCCGCGCTGCGCAGGAGTCCGCGCACGTCCTCGATCACCTTGTTGACGACGAGGCTCCTGGGCTGGAGCGTCTGCTTGCGCCCGAACGCGAGGAGCTGGCGCGTCAGGCGTGCGGCCCGTTCGCCCGCGCTCCGAATCTCCAGCAAGTCGGCTCGCACCGGCGCATCGTGCGCGAGCGCTCCGAGTGCCAGATCGACGTTCGCGATCACGATAGCCAGCAGGTTGTTGAAGTCGTGCGCGATGCCACCGGCGAGCCGGCCGATCGACTCGATGCGCATCGCCTCCGCGAGCTGCGCCTCTAGCGCCTTGCGCTCCTCCGCGGCGCGCTGCTGCTGGGTGATGTCCCATAGGGCCACGACCGCGCGGGGTGGGCCATCGGTCTGCAGCGCCGCGGTCCCGATACGGACGCTGCTCCTTCCACCTCGCGGGTCGGACCGCTCTGCGATCTCGAGCACGCACTCTCGGTTGGCGCGATCACCCGTGAACGCGGCCTGCAGGATGGTTCGGAGCTCGCACGCGCCGCAGGATTCCGAAGGGCCGCATCCAGGCGCTTCATCCGAGTGACTCGGACATCCGAGCACCTCGCCGAGCGTGCTGCCGACCAGCGCGTCGGACCGCTTGCCGACCAGCCGCTCCGTCGCGCGATTCGCGCGCTCGACGCGACCGGCCTCGTCGACCACGAGGAGCGCGACCGGCGACGACGAGAGCAATGCCTCCAGGTTCCTTCGCTCCGCGAGGAGCGCTCGCTCTCGCGCGCGCTCGCGCGTCTGATCGCGGAATACGAGCACGGCCCCCGTCAGCTCGCCGGTCTCGTCGCGCATCGGCGAGCCGCTGTCGGCCACCGGGCGCTCGGTGCCGTCCTTCGCGAGGAGCACGGTGTGATTGGCGAGCAGGACCTGCTGCTGGCTGTGGAGCGCCTCGCGAATCGGGTTTTTCGCGGCGATCCGCGTCGACTCGTGCTCGATGCGGAACACGTCTTCGATCGGCCGGCCGCGGGCCTCGTCCTGGCGCCAACCGGTGAGCTCCTCGGCGGAAGGGCTGAGCAGCTCGACCCGCCCGTCGACGTCGGTCGCGATGACGCCGTCGCCGATGCTGAGGAGTGTGAGTCGATAGCGCTCGTCGGCGCGCCGTCGCGCCTTCTCGGACGCGTGCAAGGCCTGGAAGCTCGCCTTCTCCTGCCTCTGGTGGACGAGGCCGAGCAGCGCGCCGAGCGCTCCGAGCACGGCGAGGGTCGTTCCGAGGATGAAGTCGGCCCGGAGCCGCCACGGCGCGAACGCTTCCTTCGCATCGAGCTTGGTGACGAGCAGCCAGGGGGAGTCGGGGACGGCGTCGAGCACCGCGACCACGTCGACGCCGCGATGGTCTTGCCCCTCGAACGCGCCGCGGAGGCCTGCGACGGCCATGACCGCTGGGCGCGCCGTCTGCGATAGAGGCATGCGCAGCGCGTGCGACGCACCGTCGTGCATGCGGAGCGGCCCGAGCACGAGGGCGTCGTCGCCGTCGCGTCGGGCGAGGACGAAGTCGCCGGTCGCGTCTGGCGAGGGCCACTGCTTCATCAGTCCAGCGAGCGCGGAAGCTGCGTTGGTGCGGAGCACGAGGGCGGCGACGGCCGGGTGGGACGCGTCGGCATCGTCGAAGATCGGCGCCACGACGTCCGCGCGTGGCGCCTCGTCGGGGAGCGACGTGGCGTCGACGTCGATGAAGCTGGCTCGCCGTTGCCGGAGCGCCGCGCGCAACGCCGCGCGCTCGCCCGGAGAGAGGGCCGCAGCGTGTCCGCTCACCGCCAAGGCGACCGAACCGTCGTCGCGGGTCAGCACGACGTCGTCGCACCCCTTGTAGCTCGCGAATTCGCGGAGGGTAGTGAGCAGCTGTGAGCGGTCGCGCTCCTGAGCCGTCGACAGCCACGCCTTCGCGGTGTCCGCGAACGTCGGGCCGTTCACCAGGAGCGTCGCGTCGACGAGGCGTTCTCGTCGCCAGTCGGCGAGCCGCTCGATCTTCAGCCGGGAAATGGCCGACAGCTTGGCGACGACATGCTCGCGCAGGCTCTCTCTCTGCAGCCGATACGTCCAGGTCGCCGCGGCGAGGACGAACGCGAATGCGACGCCGAACAGGACGAAGACCTTGCGTGAGGCGCCCTGCATCCCGAGCCGTACAGAGGCAGCGTCCGTGCCGAGACGAGGCAGACGCCGGCACGGAGGATCTCCACGCGAGGCGCGGGGCATTTTGCCCCACGGGGCAAAGCGCCCCACCGGGCTTGGCTACCCTCGAGGCTCGACTCCGTACGCGACCAGCTTCCGGTAGAGGGTCTTCCGATCGAAGCCGAGGATGCCCGCTGCGGCGGTTCTGTTGCCCGCCACGGCCTCGAGGACGCGCAGGACGTAGCGGCGCTCCACCTCTTCCATCGACACGAGCTCGCTCGGATCCTCCGCGGCGACGACGACATGCGACGCGACGTGATCGCGGATGCGCTCGGGGAGATCGTCGACGCCGACTTCGGCGTCGCGAGTGAGCGCGAGCGCGCGCTCGATGCAGTTGCGGAGCTCACGTACGTTGCCCGGCCATGGGTAGCCGAGCAGCCGCTCGGCGGCCTTGAGCGAGAGCGTGAGCGCGGGCTTGTTCGTGCGCCTGGCCGCGTCGATCAGGAAGTGTTGGGCGAGCAGGACGATGTCGCTGCCGCGCGCGCGGAGCGGCGGCAGCTCGACGCTCACCCCCTCGAGCCGGAAGTAGAGGTCCTCGCGGAACCGCCTCTCTTCGATCGCGGTCTGCAGGTCGCGGTTGGTCGCGGCGATGATGCGGACATCGACCGAGAGCTCTCGCGTCGCGCCGAGCGGACGGACCATTCGGTCCTCGAGCACGCGCAGCAGCTTGGGCTGGATCCCGAGCGGCATCTCGCCGATCTCGTCGAGGAAGAGCGTCCCGCCGTGCGCCTGCTCGAAGAGCCCGGTCCGCGCGGCGTGCGCGTCGGTGAAGGCGCCCCGCGCGTGGCCGAACAGCTCGCTCTCGAGCAGCGACTCGGGCATCGCCGCGACGTTGAGCGCGACGAACGGACCCTTCGCGCGCGCGCCTCGCTCGTGAAGGAGCCGGGCGACGACCTCCTTGCCGGTGCCGCTCTCGCCGGTGACGAGCACGTTGATGTCGGCGTTCGCGAGGCGCGCGAGCAGCTCGCGCACGCGTAGGATGGTCGGGCTCTCGCCGATCAGCGCCCCGAAAGCTCGGCCGCGCTCGATCTCGTCGCGCAGACGGCTCACCTCCGCGCGCAGCGCGCGATGGTCGGCGGCGCGCGTGATCGCCAGTGCCAACGCATCGAGCTGCACGGGCTTGGTCGCGAAGTCGTAGGCGCCAGCCCGCATCGCCGCGACGGCGGTGTCGATGCTCCCGAACGCAGTGAGCACGATCACCGGGAGATCCGCGTCGCGCTCGACCGCGCGTGTGCAGAGCGCGAGGCCGTCCATGCCGCGCATCCGCAGGTCGGTGACGAGCACGTCGAAGCTCGCCTGCGAGAGGCGCGAGAGGGCGTCTTCGCCCGAATTGCAGCCCACGACCTCGAAGCCACGACGGCGCAGGCCCTCCTCGAGGAGGTTCGCCATCGACGGGTCGTCGTCCACGACCAACACGCGGGTGCGCGGCGTCATGCGAAGGAGGACTCCATGGGCTGTCTCGTGACCGTGCCGGGCTCGGGTGCACGCTCCGGGATGACGATCGTGAAGGTGCTGCCGCGCCCGGGCGCGCTCTCGACGTCGATGACGCCGCCGTGGTCGCGCACGATCCCGTAGGCGACGGCGAGACCGAGCCCCGTCCCCTCGCCGACGGGCTTCGTCGTGAAGAACGGCTCGAAGACGCGCGAGATCCGCTCGGGCTCGATCCCTTCGCCGTCGTCGCGCACGCGCAAGAAGGCACAGTGGGTCGCGGTCCCGTCGATCGCGCGCGTGACGCGGCCGAGCTCGATCCGGATGTTCCCGCCCGGATTCACCGCCTGAATCGAGTTCACGACGAGGTTGGTGAGCGCCTGCTGCATCGGCCCGACATCGACCTCGGCGACGACCGACGCATTGCCGTCGGTCAGCTCGAGCGCGACCCCCTTCTTCTCGGCGAGCGTGCTGAGAAGCCCGCACGTTTCGCGTGCGAGGCCAACGAGATCGCAGGGCTGCGTCTCGGCCGGCCGGCGGCGCGCGAAGTCGAGCAGCTGCCGGAGGATGGTGGTCATGCGGGCGGCCGACTGCTCGATCACCTGCGCCGACTGGACCGCCTCGCCCCCCTCGACCTCGCGCCGCGCGATCATCTCGGCGCGCGCGGCGACCACGTTCAGCGGCGTTCCGAGCTCGTGGGCGATGCCGGAGGCGAGCGTGCCGACAGTGCCGAGCCGATCGGCGTGGCGCAGCTGCTCGAGGGCACGCACGCGCGCCTCGGCCGCCTCCGCGAGGGCCCGCTGCGCGTCGGAGAGTCGATCGCACATGGCGTTCATCTCGCCACCGAGCGTGCCGAGCTCGTCGTCGCGCATGATCGCGAGCGGCCCGCCGAAGTCGCCCGCGCCGACGCGACGCGCCTTCTCGACGAGCCGCTGCACCGGCCAACCGATGAGCCAGGTTCCCAGCAACATCGCGAGTAGGCCGGAGATGCCGGCCAGCGCGCCGCTCAGAAGGAGCGTGTCGACGACGTTCCGCCGGATGTAGGCGCGCTCCTCCGCGAGCGGCTCCGAGATCGCCAGCACGGGCCTTCCGGGCGCGCCGAGGACCGGGAAGTACGTGACGCGCAGATCGTCCTTGGCGCCCTGCTCGACGCGCGTGAGGGCCCCCTCCTGCGCAAGCGTCGCCGCCCCGGCCGCATCGAGCGTGGGAAGCGGTCCCAGCCGCAGCTGCACGCGCCCCTGGCGCCGCTGCGCCTCGTCGATCAGCGCCCGCGCCCGCGCCTCGCCCTCCGTGCGCCAGGTGGCTGCGACGGCGACGGCGAGCGTGCCGCCGATCGCGCGGTGATCGCGCACGGCGGCGCTCTCGAAGAACCGGATCTCGCGGCGGACGCGCAGCACGCCGTTGACGCCGAGGACGGCGAAGCTCCCGGCGAGGAAGGCGAGGGTCAGCTTCTGGACGAGGCGCACGGGGGACAGCTTGCACTGCAGACGCCGTGCCGGTCAGCAGCGGGTGCCAGGAGGCCCTCGCGATCTCTGCGCTAGCAAATGCGTTCGGCAAATTGTGGGAGTAGCGGCATGATTTCTACGACAGCTTGATGAACGTGTAAGAGTTCCATCATGACGCGTGAGGTTCTCCGGGCATTCGTGCTCGCTACGCTCGGCGCCGTGGCACCGGGGGCGGACGTCGACGTCGAGGTCGAAGGGCGCGAGTCGGGCGAGTGGTCGGTGCACTTCACGGCCCGTGTCGATGGAGGCGTGAAGGAAGGGCGACTCGGGTTCGACCCGCATGGCGACAGCGCGTTCGATCTCGCGAGGAGCGCCGCCGACGTCGTCGTGTCGAAGGCTCGCGCGTAGGGCTTCGGAGCGGCGTCACCCGTCGCCCGCTCGCTCGACCTCCCTGCGCGGCGACGTACCCTCTGGTCGCGGAGGCAGTCGTGACGGAGCGGCTGGCCGGACGCCGCGCAACTGCGCGTCGAACCCATTGCGGTCCAGCCGTGTTCGGCGCGTGGCGCGGGTCGTGCTTCTTCCGATCCTCGACCGCTCGTCGGTCAGGTTCGCCCAGCCGCACGGCTTCGGAGCGGCCGAGGACGCGAGATTCGCTCAAGCGATCTCTCGAATCGATAACAGGTGAGGGTGAGTACGTCGTGCCATTCGAAGGGATTTCCACAGAGCTCGAGCGGTTCATCCGGCAGCACGTTCGCACCGCGGAGCAGCTGGAGGTCCTGCTGTTGCTGCGACGCGCGCCTGAGGAGTGCTGGTCACCCGCGCTGGTCGCGGGCGAGCTGCAAATCGACATCGCCTCCGCCGCGCGGCGCCTCCAGGATCTCGCGGCGCGCGGGCTCGTCGCTTCAGACCGCTCGCCCGGACGCTACGTGTACGCGCTCAGCGCGCCAGAGCTCTCTCGCCTCGTCGACGAGCTTGCCCAGCTCTACGCAGAGCGGCGTGATGCGCTGATCTCGGCCGCGTTCACCGAGCTCGAGGACCGCAACGACGGACTCCGACGAGCGTGATGCGACTCATCATCGTCGCGGCTACGGCGCGCGAGCGCCTGCATCTGCTAGGGCGACTCGCGAACGCCCTCCACGAGATCCGGACTTCCACCGCGCGCCCCTCGCGCGCGAGGAGTCCGGTCGCCTGCTGGCGCTCGCGCGCGCCGCCGAGGCCAAGCTCGTCGTCGCGGCTCGCGCCGCGAGCACCCCTCCGCACCGGCCCGACCGCGCCGCCGATCACGCGGTCGCCGAAGACGACGCCGACGGCGACGAAGGCGAAACCTCACGGCGCTCAGGTAGGTGCGTGACGGTCGTGCTCGTCGCCGTCTGCGATCCCGTCACATCGGGGTCAACGTGACCCGGAGGTGCGCGCTCGCCGTCGGGGCGTAGGTCCCCGGCGAGACGAGCCGCACCTGCCGGATCGGATCGTTGGCGCCCTGATCGGGGCTCGATTGCTGCGGGCCGGTGTCGGCACCGATCGCCGGCACTTGATCGATCTCGGTGCCGGCGTCGAAGACGAAGATCTCGTGCGTGACGTCGCCGCGACGCGGTGCACCGGCCGCGTCGAAGAGCGGGAGGCCGTCGGCGGCGGTGCCGAAGAACCAGTCGTTGGACATCCCGAACATCGTCGAGAACGAGAGACGCTCGCCAGGCTTCGCGCTGACCGTCAGCTCGTACGCCTTTCCCGGCGCGGCGGCCGACGCCGCGGTCGCGCCGACGGGCGTGTCGAAGGTGCCGGTCGCGCTCGCGCCTGTGGGCAGCGCCGCTTTGAGCGCAGCGGAGAGCGGTCCGACGTTGCCCGACTCGGCGATGCGCTCGAGGCCCAGGCCGCGATCGGCGAGCCCCTCCGAGTACAGCGGCTCGCCCGACGCATGCACGACCCACACGCCCGGCGAGATCGGCGTCGCGAACCCAGTGAGCTCCGAGGTCGCTTGCGTGAGCGCCGGAAAGCGCCCCGATTCGGCGACGAGCTCGAGCCCGAGGCCGCGGTCGGGCTGCGCCGGCGTGAAGAACGGCGCCGGCGTGCCGTGGAGCGCCCAGACGAGCGGCGACAGGTGGACCGAGCGCGCGCCTGCGGAGGTCACGAGCGTGCTCGCGGTGGAGGTGTTCTCGACGCGGACGACGAAGTGACCGTCCCCCTTCGCCGTGAGCGTCACGCGGATCATGCTGGCGATGGCCGGCAAGGTGAACGTGCCGCCGCCGGTGAGCGGCGCGACGGCGGGGATGAGGCGCACCGTCGGGTCGGGATCGGGCGCGCCGAAGGTCGGACTCGGCTGCTTGGGGCCGGTGGCGTCGCCGACGCCGGGCTCCTGATCGATCTCGGTGCCGGCGTTCCAGAGCGAAACCTGGCTCGTCACGTCGCCGGAATTCGGCGCGCCGGTGGCGTCATAGAGGGGAATGCCGTCGGGACCGGGCGCGAAGAACCAGTCATTCGACTCTCCCAACATCGAGACGAAGCTCAGCGACTGCCTCTTGCCCGCGTTGAGCTCGATCTCGTACGCGCCGCCCGAGCCGATCGGCCCGCCCGCGCTCGCGCCCATCGGCACCGCGGCGACCCCCGAAGCGAGCACGGACCAGGGGGCGACGTTCTCGATGCGCACCTTGAAGGCCGTCGGCGTGGTCGCGGGGGTCGGGACCGGGCTCGCCGATCCCTGCGGCCCGGCTGGCCCCTGCGCCCCAACGCCGCCTTGGGCACCGGCCGCGCCTTGGGTGCCGGGCTCGCCCATGGCGCCGGGGGCTCCGTCCGTGCCGCTGCAGGCTGCGAGGGACAAGGCGAGGGCTGCGTACGCGGAGTGCTTGAGAGACGAGAGCATCTTCGGAGGTTCCTTCCACGGAGGCGAGGTGCGGATTGCAAAATGGCAGTGACGAGCGGGCGCACGACTTCCCGGCTCGTCGCACGTGTGACGAGAGTTGGACTCTATGGTCGACGGCGGTCGCTGGCCGTCGCCGCAGGCCGCCATGGCTCGAGCCGCCGCGACTGCCGCGCCGAGCGGACGTTCGGTCGGTGTGGAGTGCTCTACGAGGCGCTCGTACGTCGGTTTCGGCGCCGATCCATTTCTCGGACGAAGCTCTCGAAGGAGAGCGGCGCCGGCCGTCAGTTGACTTCCGTCGCGCCTTCGCTCGGTGGGAGCTCGATGCCCGCGAACACGCCACCGGCGACCCACTCGCGAAACCAGATCATCACGCTCCGCTCGGCTTCGGCGAGCTCGTCGGCGTCATGGACCTCGCGCTCGATGTGCGTGAGCGCGTCGCCCAGCGTCTCGCCCCCGAAGAGGCCTGCGAGCAGCGCGGTCATCGCCGGAGTCAGATCGAGCCGCCAGAGCATCAGATCGTGTCGATACACGACCGTCGCGGAGGAGGCCGGCTCGGGGATCGCAGGTGCCTGATCGGTTCTCCACGCCTGAAAGTAGGCGTTCACCGGATAGTCGAAGCGCAGGAGCCGCACCGTCTCGGCGCGTGGCAGCCGTGCGGCCGGCCAGGCATCGGGCGGCGTCGCCTGCAGCGTCTCGAGGGAGAGCACAGGAGCGGCGGCCGCGTGCAGCACCTCGACCAGCGCCCACTCGAGGGTCGCCAGCTCGGCGAGGAACGCCAATGGGGCGGCGTCGGCATCACCGGCGGGCGCGCGGGTCGCGAGCAACGTCGCCATGTGCTGGCCATACGCGTTCAGGCTCGGCGAGCGCGACGGGTAGCGCTCGACGTACGCGTGGCACAGCGCCTCGAACGCGTCGTCACCCAGCGCGAATTGGACGGCCGGATAGTCGTCGGCGAGGCACTCCACGAGCCGCGCCCGATAGCCGTAGTGATAGACGCCCAGGCGCTCGAGGGCCCCGAGTCGGGGGCCACGCGTGACGACGCGCTCGAGCTCGTCGAGCCTCGAAAGGAGTCCGTCGGCGAGCACGCCTTTCGAGAGCAGGCCGGGATGGGTCACCGAGGCCGCGAACCACGATTGCAGCCGATCGACGCTCGCGACGAGGGGCGGCTGCGCCTGCGCGTCGTCGGCGCTCGACGTCGCCTCGAGCACCGGGTTGCCCGGCGTGGCGCTTGCTCGCTCGTGGACGAACGCCTCGGTGGCGCCGCCAACCAGCGGCGAGGGCTTGCGATCGATCATGGCGCGACTCCGGTGATCCAGCGCTCCGCCTTCTTCGCCTCGGCGTGCGCGACCGGAAACGGCGGGATGTCGGCGTCCCACTCGAGCAAGATCGACGCGCCGCCCGCGCGCTCGTGGGCGAGACCCAGCAGACGCCAGACCGGATCGAGCACCGGGCCGACGTGCGTGTCGACGATGTTCGTGCCGTTGTTGGTGTGGCCGGCCACGTGGAGCTGTACGACGCGGTCGTACGGGATCGCGGCGAGGTACTCGTCCGGATCGAAGCCGTGGTTGTAGGCCGACACGTAGACGTTGTTCACGTCGAGGAGGATCCCGCAATCGGCCTCTTCGGTCAGCGCCCGGAGGAACTCCCACTCCTTCATCGTCGAGCCGGAGAACTCGACGTACGTCGACGGGTTCTCGATCGCGAGCGGCGCCTCGAGGAAGTCCTGCACTTCGCGCACGCGCGACACGACGTGCGCGAGCGCCTCTTCGGTGTATGGAATCGGCAGCAGATCGTGCGTGTTGCGCCCCGCGATGCCGGTCCAGCAGAGGTGATCCGAGACCCAGCGCGCGCCGACGCGATCGCGCAGCGCCTTGAGCTCGCGCAGGTAGTCCCAGTTCAGGGGATCGGACGAGCCGATCGAGAGCGACACGCCGTGCATGACGATCGGGTATCGCTCCGCGACGCGGTCGAGGAACCAGAGCGGCTTGCCCGCCGTCTGCATGTAGTTCTCGCTGATGATCTCGAACCAACCGACGTCGGGCGCGTTCTCCAGGATGTGCCCGTAATGCACGGTGCGCAGCCCGAGGCCGATTCCGAGATTGGGGAGTCCGAAGCGATTCGCCACGTGCCTAGCGTGCTTTCCGGTCGTTCGCGCGGAGCGACCACGTCACGACGAAACAGGCGTCGCCGAGCGCCGCGCTGGGCGCCCGGCAACGCCCGGCTTCGCGTCGCGCGGCTGGCGCTCGTAGAAGACTCATCCTCCTCCAGCCGCGCGACGCGTCGCCGAACTCTTCACGCGTCGGTCTTGCAGCCGCCCTGACTCTTGCAGTCGTTCTGCCCCTTGCACGCGTTCTTGCCCTCGACCTTGCAGCCGCCCTGGCCCTTGCAGGCGTTCTGCCCCTTGCAGGCGTGCTTGGGAATGGCCGCCGCGGGCGCGCCATTGGCGCCACTCATCGAGGAGCCGCTGCTCGCGGCGGGCGCCGGGCTGCTGGCACAGCCGGTGACGCCGACGAGGATCCCACTGACTGCGGCAGCGACGAGAGTGTTCGAGATACGAATCATGAAGCGGTTCTCCTTGGTGGTTTGCGCGACGAGTGGCGGTACGCGGGGCTCGCGAGACGGTTTCGCCAAATTCGTACGCTGTTGCGTCGTTCGATTGGGGCTTCGCTCGCGGGCGCCTTTGGCCGTCAGCGCTTGGTCGACGCGGAAGGCGCCGAGGCCGCTGCCGCGCCTTCGTAGCGCTTCAACAGCGCGCTTGCCGACGCGGACACGCTCGCGGCGGCTTTGGCCGTGGCGTCGCGGGTGGGGGTGCCCTCGACGCTCACCGGTGCGTCGTCGTCCATCTTCTTGCCGACGACCGACAGCGCACCGTCCAGGAACTTCCCAGTCGTGTCGCGCGGCTTCACGTCGTGCGCCGATAGGCTCACGTGCATGGGGGCCTTGGTTTTGAACGACAACTCGGTCGGCGCGTCGGCGGGCCCCTTGAACGAGACTTCGATCACCACGCTCTTGACCGATGGGCGGCTGTGCACCCCCGGAGCGTGCCTCTCTGCGCCCCGGGCACCTGCACCACGCTCCGCGAGCCGTCGAGCATCGAGGACGACCACGGCATCCAGGAGGCCGAAGATGCGGCTTGCTCGAGTCGCGTCACGTGTCGGCTGGTCCTGCCGATGGGACGGATGCGACGATCGCCGAGACGAGCCTCATGACCTCGGCCTCGCGGGAAGGCCCCTTGGCGATCGGCTCGCCGCCGACGACGGTGGCGCGCACCGCGGCGAGCGTGTCGCGAAGCGCACCGAGACCACGCCGCCCGCGTTCGAGCGAGGGAACGGCCGCCGTGATCCCGACGACCTTCCCTCCGAGCTCTCCGGAGCCGATCACCCAGTCGATGGCGTTCTTCAGCGAGCCCGGCAAGCTGTGACCGTACTCGGGCGTGGCGATGAGAAGAGCGTCGCTCTCGCCGAGAGCCCGGCGCCACTCGAGGACGGCCGCCGGGGGCGCGTCGCCGCTCGCTTCGAGGTCGGGATTGAAGTGAGGGAGGTCGCGCAGACCGTCGAAGACGACGATGCGGACGCCCGCGGGTGTGGACGTCGCGGCCACCCGAAGCAGCGAGAGGTTGCCGGACTGGCTCTGAAGGCTTCCGCAGATGGCGAGGATGCGCACCGCCCTACGGTACGCGCGATCCGTGCGCGCGACGGATCGACGGCGAGCACGAACGCAGTCATGGCGTCGAGGCGGTCCATTTCATCTTTGCGCATCACGCATAGATGCCTTGCGCATGACGTCCGTTCTCTCGGCGTGGTCGCGGCCTCATGTTCCTCCCCGTCGCGCAGTTCGCCCGACGCACCGAAGGAGTTCCCCATGAGCCGCATCCCCGCCCTCGATCCCGCTTCCGCCACCGGACACGTCAGGGAGCTCCTCGACGGCGTGCAGAAGGGGCTCGGCGTCACGCCGAACATGTTCCGCGTCGCCGCGCAGTCTCCCGCGGCGCTGGAGGCGCTCGTCGCGCTCTTCGGGAGCGTCGCGAAGGGGCGTCTCGGCGCGAAGGCGCGCGAGGCGATCGCGCTCACCGTCTCGGAGATCGACGGGTGCGACTACTGCCTCTCGGCGCACTCGTACCTCGGCAGGCACGCCGGACTCGCCGACGCCGACCTCGACAAGGCGCGCAGCGCGACGGCGGACGATCCGCGCCTGGCCGCGACCGTGCGCTTCGCGCGCGTGGTGACCGAGCGGCGCGGCCACGTCACCGACGCCGACGTGGTCGAGGTGCGTCGCGCGGGCCTGAGCGACGCCGAGCTCCTCGACGTGGTCGCCAACGTCGCGCTGACGACCTTCACCAACTACCTGAACGAAGTCGCCTCGACCGAGATCGACTTCCCGATCGTGCGCCACCGCGCGCGGTGAGCCGCACCGCTGGCCGAAGCATGGGGCGCGCCAGGCGGAGTCGCGCGGCGCGTCCGTCGGACGCGGGCGTTCGTGTTCTCCACGCGAGGCGTAGAGCTACGGCTTCGGTCGGCCGGCGCGGCACGCGTGTTGCGGACGCAACGCTCCATGCACCATCTTCGCTCCCTGCCGCTGGTCGCCGGCTCGTTGCTCCTCGCCTCCTGTACGCGCGAGCGTCCTCTCGACATCGGTAGCGGGACCAGCGGGCCCACAAGCGCCGCTCCAGCGCCCGCGGATGGCGTTCGACGCCCCGCCGCGCCCGGCGGCATGATGCAGGGCGATCCGATGACGATGGGGCAAGACGAGCCCATGCGCGGCAGAGGCGGCGGCCCCTCGATGATGGGCTCGGACTCGCCCATTGGCTCGGCGAGCAACGGTGCCGGCATGGCCGGGTCATCGATGGTGATGCGCGCCATGCATGGAGCCGAGTGCCGCGGGATGGCGATCGGCGAGGCTCGGCCGTTCGCGCCTACCGTCAAGGCAGCGCTCGATCGGGCCCTGCAGGAAGAGCGGCGCGCAGAGGCCGGCTACGACAAGACGAGCACCACGCTTGGCGAGCAATCGGCGTTCACGCGGATTGCGGGTGCGATGGAGCGCCACGGCTGCGTGCTGGAGGACGTGTACCTGCAGCGCGGACTGACGCCGCCCAAGAACGAGACGAGCAGCGTGGCGCTACCTAGCTACACGAAGCTCGCCGAGGCCTGTGCAGGCGCCGTGGCCTCGGAGAAGTCGCTCCTCGCGACCTACGACGCGCTCCTCGAAACCAAGGACTTGCCGTACGACGTTCGGATCGCGTTCATCCACCTGCGCAGCCTCTCGCATGATCGCGATCTGCCTGCGTTCGAGTCGTGTCGCTGACAGGGCGCGCCCACGCGGTGGCGCCCCGCGCTTCGGATCTGAGCTTCACCGACGTCGGCGGAGCGCGTTGCCGATGACCCACACCGAGCTGAGGCTCATCGCGGCAGCGGCGAGCCCGGGACTGAGGAGAACGTCGAGCGCCGGACATGGCGCGCGATTACCCCATTGCAGATTCGGGCGCTCCGCGCGTCTCAGGCTCTGCGCTCGCGGCGCCGCCGCACCATCCCCCAGAGCGTCAGGCTCGCCAGGAGAGGCCCCGCGCACGCCGTCGCGACGACGACGACGTCGAGCGCACTGGCCACGCGGGAGACGTTGTACGCGAGCGCCTCGGCGCAGGTCGCGCCCGCGTCGAGCGTGACCAGCACCGCGACCGCGATCGCTAGTTGGGAACGATAGCGGCGGCCGAGGGCGCCGAGGCCCGCGAGGACGAGGAGGTTCGCGAGTATCCAGACCCACTTCATGGCGTGCGACGGGAACCAGTGGGCGGGGCTCGCCGCGGCGAGGAGGAGCGTCCAGACCGCGAGCGCGATCGCGAGCGCGTGCACGACGAGCTTGGGTCCGCGCAGCAGCGTATGCAGCCCGAAGCGGAGCATGCTGCCCCGCGCGAAGGCGACGAGCGCGTCGTACAGCGCGACCCACGGGGGGGTGGGCGCGCACAGATGCACGGGTTCCCACCTCTCCGGCGCGAGCTTGCGCTTGAACGCGTGCAGGCCGCGGAAATCGTAAAGCCAGGTAGAGAGGTCGCGGATCATCGCGAGCACGCGGGGCACGTCGCCCGCCAGCGGCGCGAGACCGAGCGTCGCCATCGTCGCGCCGCGGCTGGCGGCCTCGCGCATCGCCGCGTCGAAGAGCAGTTCCGCGGTGCCGTTCGGCGCGTCGTCCGCCCGCAGGAGATCTTCGAAGAACCAACCGTTGCGAGCGAAGACCGGGACGGCGACGAGGAAGCCCACGACGCGGCCCCCACGCTCCGCGACGAAGGCCATCCGTTCCTCGGCGTCGCTGAACGGCTGCAGGTCTACGAGGAAGCCCATCGGCGCCATCGGGCGCGCGCGCTGCCAGCGATCGATCACGCGCTCGATGCCTCTGCGGGCGGGCGAGGCCGCATCGGCGAGGTCGGGCGGAGCGACGGCGCGAACGCGGACGCCCTTCGAGCGGGCGCGGCGCAGCTGATAGCGTAGAGAGGCCGAGCCAGCGAGCGCGTCGTCCCAGGTGCGCGGGTCCCAGATCGGCTGCTCGCCGACGCGAATCGCGTTCAGGCCCAGAGCCGGGAGCGACTCGCACTCCACGCCGAAGAAGCACGCGCGGCGACCGGCGCGCTGGGCGGCCGCTACGAACGCCCGCGCAACGACGGCCTCGCGTCCGCGCGGTGCGACCGGCGCCCCTCCCGCGACCCAGGCGCCGCCGGTATCGAGGTACGCGACGAAGCCCGTGTCGAGATCGTTGCCGTCGAAGAAGTAGCGGAAGCCCTCCTCGAGAAGCTGGAACGAGACGGTGCTCGTTCCGTGTCGGCGCAGGATTGCGAGGACTCGCGTTCGGAGATCGGGCGGATCGCGCTCCTCGGGCACGTGGAGGTGTTTGGTCTGATCGCGCGCGGGGGCAAGTCGCTCTAGCGGCGTCGTTCGTACCTCGCGGATGGGAGGGGACATCGGGGGCCGCAAGCTCGCGGGCCGGACGTTTGCAGGCACCGCGACCAGCAATGGGCGCGCCACGTGGGCCGCGCGAGTCCACGGCGACGGCTCGTCGCCGTGACGACGGGACCATGCGACGCATGCGCTCTGATTCGCTGAGTTCGGCGATCGAGCTGGCGCGGGGCGAAATGCCCCGCGGGGCGAAATGCCCCGACGGCGGTGCGCCGATTTCGCGCAGCGGAGGGCGAACCGATCGCGGCACGCGGGCTGCTTTCGGCGGTCGCATGAGCTTCGACTGCCGCGTATCGCCGGCGCCCAATTCGGCCGAGCGGCGCTCTCGAACTTCCGGCCGGCGCCGACTCGTGGGCATCGCCGCCGTCGTCGCGGCTTCGATCGGATTCGCCACGCAGCCTGCGGCC
>CAIXWQ010000944.1 GCA_903923175.1 uncultured delta proteobacterium
GGGTGGGCATGCCGCGCGCAGGGCTCACGCGCAGAGGCCCGCCGCAGGCGGGACCGAGCATGAGCCCGAGCACGGCATGGGGCGGGGCAGCCCTCTTTCTTGCCCTCGGCTACGTCCTCGGCACGGCCGGGTAATACTCAGTGCGGGTCGGCGAACGCGCGCAGCTCGAGCTCCGGCCCACGCGATCGCACCCAGGCGGGCCGCTCGAGCAGGCGCTCGGCCCAGCCGAGGAGCTTGGGGAACTCGCCGAGATCCATCCCCATCTCCACCACGCGGCGGAGCGTGGGGGCCCACGCGCAGTCGGCGATCGAGAACGGACCGGTGGCGTAGCCGCCGAGCACGTCGGGGGCGAGGATCGCCTCCACGCCGTCGAGGGCGAGCCGCACGTTCGCCTCGATCTTGCGCTCGTCCTCCA
The DNA here is from genome assembly GCA_903923175.1 of uncultured delta proteobacterium. Taxonomy (GTDB): domain Bacteria; phylum Myxococcota_A; class Polyangia; order Polyangiales; family JADJMO01; genus CAIXWQ01. The sequence goes on from CAIXWQ010000944.1 coordinate 416, forward strand.
CGTCGCGGACGCCGTTCGGGAAATTCGCGAACCGTCGACGCTCGAGCGGCGCGAGCCGCGGGCGGAAGGTGCAGCCGAGCACGTCGAGCATCCGGTCGACCCCAGCGCGGAGCTTGGGGCTGCGGGGGTAGAGCTCCTCGCCCCCCTTCGTCTCGGAGAGGTAGCGCAGGATGGTGTTCGACTCCTGCAGGACGAAGTCGTTGTCGATCAGCGTCGGGAGCAGCCCGAACGGGTTGATCGCCAGGTACTCCGGCGCGCGCGTGCCGACGCCGAACATCGCGACCTCGCGCGACTCGTACGCGACGTCGAGCTCCGCAAGAAGGAAGCGGACCTTCTGCGCGTTGGACGAGAGCGGAGCTTCGTAGAGGACGAGGGTCATGAATCGCGCGCCTTCATCTTCCGTCGTGCCCCCGGGCCCGGCTTCCCCCCGGCCGGCACCTTCGTGCCGAAGAGGTACACCAACACGATCGACAGGAAATACAAGAGACAGAGCGGGACCGAGACGAGCGTCTGCGACACCACGTCCGGTGGGCTGAAGATCGCGCCCACGATGAACGCGATGAGGATGAAGTAGCGGCCGAAGCGCCACAACTGGACGTGGTCGATCATGCCGACGATCCCGAGGAAGAGCAGGACCAGCGGCAGCTCGAAGCAGAGCCCGAAGATCAGGATCGTCTGGAAGACGAAGTCGAAGTACTGGCCCACCATCTGCATCGGCGCGATGCGCATCGACGTGCCGGGGATGTGGGTGTGCAGCGGCAGGAAATACTGGAACGCCATCGGCAGGGCGATGCGGTAGGCGAAGAAGCCCCCGCCGACGAACAGCACCGTCGCGAAGAAGACGAACGACAGCGTGATGCGGCGCTCGCGCTTGTAGAGCCCGGGCGCGATGAAGCCCCAGAGCTGCAGGAAGATGGCGGGGCTCGCGAGGAAGAGCGCGGCGAAGAGCGCGATGCGCATCTGCACCGTGAACGGCTCGGCGAGCGCGCCGTGCAGCTCCGCGGGGTCCTTGGTGCCCGTCGCGATCCACGCCTTCTCGAGCGGCTTGGTGACGAAGCCGAGCAGCCACTCCGCCTTCCACCAGCAGAGCGCGAACGCCAGCACGTAGATCTTGGCGGCGCGGATGATCCGCAGCCGGAGCTCCATCAGGTGCTCGAGGAAGCTCATGCGCTTCTCCTCGAGCGGCTCCGCCTTGATCGACTTCGTCGCGCTCACGTCGGGATCTCCTCGCCCGCGGTGGGCTGACCGGCCGCGCCGGCCGCGAACGGGGGGAGATCGGGGTAGACCGAGGCGTCGTCGGGGAGGAGCCCGAGCGCGTCGGCGCCGACGCTCGGGTACTCGGCGACGCGCAGCGCGACGAGATCGAGGTGCTTCGGCTTGTGGGGGAGCTTCGGTCGGCCATCGAGGCCGTCCTGCACCTCGGCGTCGAGGTGCTCGATGTGATCGGCGAGGCGCTCGAGATCCTGGAAATCGCCGCGCAGGACCTCCTCGAGGCCGGTCTCCTTGCGCACGTCCGCGATCGCGCGCTTCGCCTGGCCGATGACCTTGCCGACGGTGCGAAGGACCTTCGGCAGGTCCTTGGGCCCGACCACGACGAGCGCGATCAGCGCCAAGACGAGTATCTCGCCGAAGCTCACGGAGCGGGTCTTAGCACTTCTGGGGGCGAGATTGAGAGGACGCGTCTCGGCCCTCCCCTGAGCGCGGCTCTTGGCCGCGCGATTTGGGGAGGGCGGCCGCGCGCAGCCGTCGCGCGCAGGAGCGCACGGAGCCGCGCAGCGGCGAGTACGCACCGAGCACGTCGGCGAGCCCGGCCGGGGCGGGGCAGCCGCTCACTCAGAAGTCGCCGAAGAGGTCCTGGATTCGCGCGTCGAGCGACACGGCGATCTTGTAGAGCGAGCTGATCGACGCCGAGGACTCCGCGCGCTCGATCTGCGAGAGGAGCGACACGGACAGCCCCGTCCGGCGCGCCATCTGCTTCAGCGTGAGGTTCTTGTCCTTGCGGAACGTGCGGATCGTGTCGCCGATCGCCTTGTGGAGCTGCTCCTCCGGCGTGCGCGCGAGCCCCTTCTTGCGCATCACGCGGTTGAGCACCTCGCGGAACTCATCCACGTTGAAGGGCTTCTTGATGTAGTCGACGGCGTCGAGCTTCATCGAGGCGACGGCCGTCTCGAGGTTCGGGTAACCCGTGAAGATCACGACGGCGATGTCGCTGTCGACCTTCCGGATGCGCTTCAGCACCTCGATGCCGTCGAGCCGCGGCATCATGAGGTCGAGCACGATCAGGTGGTAGCCGCCGTGGCGGACCTCCTCTTCGACCTGCAGCGGATCGCTGAGCGTCTTGACCTGGTAGCCGTCGCGCTCCAGGAGCGTCTGCATGTAGTCGAGGATCGCGCGCTCATCGTCGACGATCAGAATGCGGATCGCGGGCAGGGTCACGGCCATGGGCTACACCCATAGCGGATCCGTCCGGGGTACCGCAGCGGCTTGCCTCGACGCAAGTGGCCTCGCTCGATCTTTGCGGTTTCAACGGATCGCGACCTCGCGCGCTGCGCCGACGCGGGGGCGCGGGCTCGCTCCCGTCTCTCCCGCTTCGCACGACGACTTCGCGGCGCGCGCGACCTCGCGCCCGAGGCTGCGCCGGCGTTCGCGACGAGCCGCGTCACCACTCTTCGCTTCTCACGAGCACGCGTTCGACTAAGGTCCGCGGCGCGCGTCGTCCCCTCGCGGTTGCCCGACGCGTGAGCAACAGCGTTCTCCTCGGGATCGGAGAGACGAAGACGATGAGCGCCACGCCGACGACGACCAGCCACGCAGCAGCCGAGAGCGGCGCCCGCAAGGGCGAGCCCCCGCAGGTTTCCTTCGACGTCTTCCGCGTGCTGCGCGACGACGGCACGCTCGATCCGGCCACCGATCCGAAGCTCGCCGACGAGCACGTGGTCGATCTGTACCGCTCGATGGTGCGCACGCGCGTGATCGACGAGCGCCTGGTGGTGCTGCAGCGCCAGGGGCGCATCGGCTTCCACATCGGCTCGCTCGGCGAGGAGGCGACCATCATCGGCTCGGCCGCCGCCGCCCGTCCGCAGGACTGGATCTTCCCCTGCTACCGCGAATTCGGCGCGCTCCTGCTCCGCGGAATGCCGCTGCAGCGGTACGTCGACAACATGTTCGGCAACGCCAACGACCCGGTCCGCGGGCGGCAGATGCCCGACCACTACACCGGCCGGCAGTACAAGTTCGGCTCGGTGAGCTCGCCGATCGGCACGCAGATCACGCAGGCCGTCGGCTTCGCGTGGGCGGCCAAGATGAAGAAGGACGACCTCGCGACGCTCACCTACTTCGGTGAGGGGGCGACCTCGTCGAACGAGTTCCACTGCGGGATGAACTTCGCCGCGGTGTTCAAGGCGCCGACGATCTTTCTCTGCCGCAACAACGGCTGGGCGATCAGCGTCCCCGCGAGCAAGCAGTCGGCCTCCGACACGTTCGCCGAGAAGGCCATCGCGTACGGCATGCGCGGCGTGCGCTGCGACGGAAACGACCTCTTCGCCGTCTACGCGACCGTCCGCGACGCGATCGCGCGCGCCGCCGCCGGCGAGGGGCCGACGCTGGTCGAGCTGCTGACGTATCGGCTCAGCGGCCACTCCACGTCCGACGATCCCAAGGCCTACCGCAAGGAGCAGGAGGTCGAGGGGTGGAAGCTCAAGGACCCCGTGGTGCGCATGCGCGCGTACCTGCAGAAGAAGGGGCTCTGGAGCGAGCAGAAGCAGGCGCAGGTCGAGGAAGAGACCGACGCCGCGCTGAAGGCCTGCGTGAAGGCCGCCGAGGAGACGCCCGCGCCCTCGCTCGAGTCGATGTTCGACGACGTCTTCGCGGAGATGCCGTGGCACCTGCGCGAGCAGCGCGACGAGCTGCTCAAAGGGCCGCGCGCCAAGGGGCATCATTGAGCGCCACGCGCCCTGCCTGAAGCCCACGATTCCATCGGGGCACGCGGGCGCGCGACGCTCCCTGCCCACGCTGGGGGCCCAGGCCGCCGCCGCCCCCAGCCCCCCGCGGTTCACCGCCCCAATGAGCACGTAGCCGGAACGACGCCGGGAGATCACGACGATGCCCCAGATGAACATGGTCCAGGCCATCAACGACGCGCTCCGCCTGGAGATGCGTCGCAACGACAAGGTCGTCATCCTCGGCGAGGACGTCGGGAAGGTCGGCGGCGTCTTCCGCGTGACCGCGGGGCTCTACGACGAGTTCGGCGAAGACCGCGTGATCGACACGCCGCTCAGCGAGGGCGGGATCATCGGCGCCGCGATCGGCATGGCGCTCTACGGGCTCGTGCCGATCCCGGAGATCCAGTTCGCGGACTTCATCTTCCCCGCGTACGACCAGATCGTCTCGGAGCTCGCGAAGTTCCGCTACCGGTCGGGCGGCGAGTACGTCTCGAAGCTCGTGATCCGCACGCCGATGGGCGGCGGCATCCGCGGCGGCCACTACCACTCGCAGTCGCCCGAGTCGCAGTTCATCCACGTCGCCGGCCTCAAGGTCGTGTGCCCGACGAACCCGTACGACGCCAAGGGGCTGCTGCTCGCGTCGATCCGCGACCCGGATCCGGTCCTGTTCTTCGAGCCGAAGCGCATCTACCGCGCCGCGAAGGGCGAGGTCCCCGAGGGGGACTACACGGTGCCGCTCTCGCAGGCCTCGGTGGTGCGACCGGGCAAGCACCTCACGGTGATCTCGTGGGGCGCGATGATCTACGAGGCGCTCGACGCCGCCAACCAGGCCGCCGCCAAGGGGATCGAGGCGGAGGTCATCGACCTGCGCACGCTCTGGCCGATCGACATCGACACCATCGTCGAGAGCGTGAAGAAGACCGGCCGCGTGGTCGTGGTGCACGAGGCGCCGAAGTCGTGCGGCCTCGGCGGCGAGATCATCGCGATGATCAACGAGAAGTGCTTCACGCACCTCGAGGCGCCGCCGGTGCGCGTGACGGGCTTCGACACGCCGTTCCCCTACACGCTCGAGCTCGAGTACCTGCCGCTGGCCCACCGAATCCTGCCGGCGATCGTCGAAACCGCCGCGTACTGAGGACGAGAGAGACACCATGACGCGCTGGGAATTCAAGCTTCCGGACATCGGCGAGGGCGTCACCGAGGGTGAGGTCGTCGCGTGGCTCGTGAACGCGGGCGACGCCGTCAGAGAAGACCAGCCGATGGTCGAGGTGATGACCGACAAGGCGACGGTGACGATCACCTCGCCGAAGTCCGGCAAGATCGCCGAGTGCTGCGCGAAGGTCGGCGAGGTCGTGAAGGTGCACGCGACGCTGGTCGTGTACGATCTCGACGGCGCCTCGACCGCCGCGGCCACGCCGGCGCCCGGTGCGGCGACGCCGGCGGCAGCCCCCGCGGCCAAGAAGGACGACAAGGGGCCCGCGGCGACGGCGGTCGGCGACATCAAGGAGGACCTCCCCGGGATGTCGCTGATGAACCGAAGTGGCCGCCAGGCCACGGAGGTCGAAGAGCAC
>CAIXWQ010000945.1 GCA_903923175.1 uncultured delta proteobacterium
CGGCCGCCACGAAGGCATCGTCGCTGGCCGCCGCGAGCTCGCGTAGCCCGAGGTTCTCCAGCTGGCTCAGCCCGGCGCGCCCGACGATCGTGGACCCTATGCGCGTCACGACCGGCACGCCCATCCAGAGCGCGTCGAGGCTCGTGGTGTGGCCGTTGTACGGGCTCGTGTCGAGGCAGAGGTCGAGGTCGCGATACAGCTCCAGATACGCGCGGCGCGGCCGCGGCTCGACCGCCTCGAGGCGCGACGCGGCGACTCCGGCCTCGCCCAGCACGCGCTGCAGGCGCTCGCGCGCGGAGCCGCGCGGCGCGAGGACCTTCAGCCGCGACTCCGGCACCGCCGAGAGCACGCGCGCCCAGCGCCGCAGCGTCGCGTCGTCGAGCTTGCAGAAGTTGTTGAGGCAGCCGAAGGTCAGGTAGCCATTGCGAGCGGCGGGGAGCGGGCCGACCTCGAGCCCCTCGGTGAGCGGGTCGTAGCACCAGAACGTGTCGGGGAGCCGCCAGGTCTCCTCCGCGTACGGGAGCTCGGAGCCCTCGGCGGTCGGCGGATCGAGGTGCGGATCGCTCAAGCGGTAGTCGATCCCGCGAAGCCCCGTCGTGCCCGGATACGCGAGCCAGGTGACCTGCACCGGCGCCGGCTTGCGCGCGAAGACGAGAAGTCGGTTGTCGGCCATGTGCATGGTCAGATCGACCAGCACGTCGATGCCGTCCTGCTCGATCAGCGCCGCGACCTCGTCGTCGGAGCGCCCGGTGATCCGCCGCCACGCGCCCGCGTGGCCGCGCAGCCGAGCGGTGGTCGCGTCCTCGACCCACGCGTCGGAGTAGCAGTGGATGTCGAAGGCCTCGGCATCGTGGTGCGCGAGCAGCGGCGTCGTGAACAGCGCCTGGCAGTGCGCGCGGAAGTCGGGCGAGACGTAGCCGATTCGCAGCCGCCGCTCCGTCGCGCGGTCGTTGCGGTGGACGCGGGCGAGCGGAGCGCGCGGCGCCTCGTGCCGCAGGCTCCACCCGCGGTGCTCGCGGAGCAGCGCCGCCGCGTCGTACGCCGGGTGGTAGATCAGCGCGTAGAGCCGGTTGCTCGCGAGTGACGCGTCGTCCGGCCGCAGCGCGACGGCCCGCTCGAAGCACGCGATCGCCGCGTCGAGCTCGCCGCGCGCCTTGTGGAGGCTGCCGACGCCGCTCAGCAGCTCCGGGGAATCGGGCGCGCGCGCCAGCGCCTCGCGGTACGCGGCCGCGGCCTCGTCGAGCTCGCCCGCCTTCTTGTGCGCGGCGCCCAGGTTCGCGAAGGTCTCCGCGCGCGGCTGCAGGTCGAGCGCGCGCCGATAGGCCGCGATCGCCTCCGGGAGCGAGCCGCGCAGCTGCAACGCGTCGCCGAGCGCGTGGAGCGTCGGGACGTCGGCTTCGCTCTCGGCGCGCTCGGCGCGCTCGGCCAGCAGCGTGCGGTAGCTCGCGATGGCGTCGTCGAGGTGGCCTAGCCGCGCCTCGTTCGCGGCGAGCGCCCTGCGCACCTCGACGAG
>CAIXWQ010000946.1 GCA_903923175.1 uncultured delta proteobacterium
CGCGAGCAGCAGCAGCTCGGGCATGTCGTCGTCGCGCACCGGCGGCACGATCGTGAGGTCGAGCACGACGAACCCCGCCGCCATCACCTCCGCGACGAGGTCGTTCGAGTCGCCGATGTACGCGGTGGCGACCTCGCCGTTCATCACGCAGCGCGTGCGCGGATCGAAGGTGCGCGACTCGGCGAGCGGGAAGCGCCCCCCCTCGTTGCACATGCTGCGCAGGCAGAAAACCCCCTCGGGCTTGAGCATCCGCCGCGCGGTGCGCAGCACGCGCTGCCGATCGTCGCCGACCGGGATGATCCAGTGCAGCACGTGGCCGTCGAGCACGAGGTCGAAGCTCCCCGGCGCGAGCCCCGCGAGCCCTTGCTGCGCGTCGTTCGTCTCGAGCGTCTCGAGCGTCTCGAGCGTCTCGAGCGCGTCGAGCGCGTCGAGCGCCTCGAGGGACAGAGGCCCGCGCACGTCGCCCTGGTGGAAGTCGGCCTTCAGCCCCGCGCGCTGCGCGTTCTCGCGAGCCCACTCGACGGCCACCGGCGAGAGGTCGACGCCGGTGAGATCGAAGCCGTGGCGCATCAGGTACAGGCCGATGTTGCCGGCCCCGCAGCCCAGCTCCAAGAGCCGACCCCTGCGCGGGAAATGCACCGAGGCGAGCAGACGCTCGAGGTGGCGCACGTTCTCCTCGAACTGGTCTTCGCGGTCCCAGCCGTGGCGCTGGGGATCGCGGCGCGCGGCGCGGTAGGCGCCGTCGATCTGCGCATAGCCGGTCTTGAGCTCGGTCACGGAGGTGCTCGGCAAAGGGGGGCGGAGCCTATACGGCGTCGCGCGACGAAGGGCGAGGCCGTCGCGAGCTTCGCGGCCGCGACTGCCGCGGCGTGGGCGCGCCCTGCGTCGCGCGGAAACGCCCGAGCCGTCGCCGACCCGACCGCGAAACGGTTTGGTGACGCGCCCCGATCGCGCACGATCTCTGGCGTGATTCCGGCCTCGCGCGGCTAGCCTACGCGGCGCATGCCGACCCCCGCCGAGTACCTCGCCGACGTGTCGCTGTTCGCCCTGCTGGACGAGCAGGAGCGCACGGCGCTGGCCGAGCGCGTCGACCACACGCAGATGCCCAAGGGGACGGTCGTCTTCAACGCCGGTGACCCCGGCGCAGAGTGCTACGTCGTGAAGAGCGGCAAGGTGGAGATCTTCTTCCGCAACGACACCGGCGATCGGATCGTCCTCGAGACCGCCGGCCCCGGCGAGTACTTCGGCGAGATCTCGCTCCTCGACGGCGGCCCGCGCACCGCCTCGGCGGTGGTGCTGGAGGATCTCGACGCGCTGGTGGTCGACCGCGGCGATCTCGACGAGCTCTTCCGCATCAAGCCGCACGCCGCGATGGATCTGCTCGCCGCCACCGGCAAGCGCCTGCGCGAGACGACGAAGCTCCTGCGCCACACCGCCTCGCGCAACGTCAACGTCGAGCTGGCCGACACGCGCAGCCTCGCCCTCAAGGTCGCCGACTGGATCAGCGCCTTCAGCGGCAGCATGGAGTTCCTCTACCTGCACCTGGCCGGCTTCTCCGTCTGGATCGCGCTGAACGTGCGGCCGCTCGCCGCCTGGCGGCTCGGCGGGTTCGACCCGTTCCCCTTCGGGCTGCTCACGATGGCGGTGTCGCTGGAGGCCATCTTCCTCTCGGTCTTCGTGCTGCTGTCGCAGAACCGCCAGGTCGAGCGCGATCGCGTGCGCAACGACATCGAGTACGACGTCAACCTGAAGGCAGAGCTCGAGATCGCCCACCTGCACGAGAAGGTCGATCACTTGCATGGCGAGCTGCTCGCGCGGCTCGACGCGATGGATCGGGCGCGCCGCCCGGCGCCCGACCGGCTCCGCGAAGAGGCGCGGGACGCCCTCGGCTGAACCCGCCTTCGCCGTCCACGGCGCCCGCGCTCGTCGGTGCGAGGCGGGGTGGATGACGCGACGCGGCCGACGCGCTAGCTGTCGAAAGCGATGCGGTACTACGTGACCCTCCCCGCGGCCGAAGGGGTGACCGAGCACATCGTCGAGGTGTCGGTCGATCCTTCCGGTCAGTTCGTCGTGGCGTACGAAGGAAAGCCGGTCGACGCGGACCTCGTCGCGCTCGACGACGGCTCGCTGTCGGTCCGCGTAGGCGGGCGCGTGCTCGACATGGTGGTCCAGGGCGAGGCGCCTGAGCTCGGCGTGGTGGCGAGCGGCTACCGCGCCGACGTCCGCGTCGAGAGCGAGCGGCTGCGCGCGGCGGCGGCGGCCAAGCGCAGCGGCGGCGGCGCGGCCGAGAAGGCGATGATGGCGCCGATGCCCGGGCGCGTGGTCAAGCTCCTGGTCGCGACGGGCGACGAGGTGAAGGCCGGGCAGGGGCTGATCGTCATCGAGGCGATGAAGATGGAGAACGAGCTGCGCGCGAAGGGCCCCTGCACGATCGGCGAGATCCACGTGCAGGCCGGCGCGGCGGTCGAGGCCGGCGCCAAGCTGCTGTCGTTCGCCTGAAGGCGCCGGGCTCCGCGATGACGAGCCTCGCCTCGCGCGCTCCGCTGGACGTCGCCCTCGACGCGTTGCCGCGGTTGCACCTCGCGCACCTGCCGACGCCGCTCCAGAAGTACCCCGCGCTCGACGCGCGGCTCGCGTGCGACGTCTGGGTGAAGCGCGACGACATGACCGGCGGCGCGGAGGCGGGGAACAAGCTCCGCAAGCTCGAGCTGCTGCTCGCGCGCGCGCTGCACGACGGCGCCGACACCGTGCTCACCTGCGGCGGCATCCAGTCGAACCACGCGCGCGCGACGGCGCTCGCCTGTGCGCGGCTCGGGCTGCGGTGCGTGCTCTTCCTGCGGGTCGCGGACCTGAACGCGCTGCTCCCCGAGGGGGGCAACGTGCTGCTCGATCGCCTCGCCGGCGCCGAGATCCACCGGATCAGCGCGGCGCAGTACCAGGAGCGCGACGCGCTGATGGCCGACGCCGCGCGCACGCTCGCGCGGATCGGTCGCCGCCCGTTCGTCGTGCCGGAGGGGGGCTCGAACGGCCTCGGCGCCCTCGGCTACGTGCGGGCGATGCGCGAGGTGCGAGAGCAGCTCTCGCTCGGCCTCGGCGGTGGCATGCCCTACGACGTCGTCATCCACGCCTGCGGCTCGGGCGGCACCGCCGCCGGCGTCGCGCTCGGCGCCAGGGCGTACGGCGTCGCGCGTCGGGCCATCGCGATGGCGGTCTGCGACGACGCCGCGTATTTCCGCCGCCGCGTCGACGGCATCCTCGCCGAGGCGCGCGCGATCCTGCCGGCGCTCCCGAGCGAGGCGCCGTCCGAGGTCGACGATCACGCCCGCGGGCCCGCCTACGGCGTGGCGAGCGCCGAGCAGCGCAGATTGATCGTCGCGGTCGCGCGCTCCACGGGGCTCGTCTTCGATCCCGTGTACACCGGCAAGGCGCTTCACGGGCTCGCGCTCGCGAGGGCGCGCGGAGACGTGCCGCTCGGCGCCCGGGTGCTGCTGCTCCACACCGGCGGGCTGCCGGGGCTGCTGGCACAAGCGGAAGAGCTCGTTTCGGACCTGTAGCGGGCGGCTCGTGCGGCCGGCGTCGCGCGCATTCCGCGTCGAGCGCGCGGCGGAGCGCGCGGGCTCAAGCCCCGGCCGACCCGTCCGTTCAGTGCTGCGAGAGGCGCCTGCCGCGCCCTCGCCTGCCCCATGGATGGGGTGGCTGAAGCTCCATGAAGGAGGCCCTCGTGACGCCGTTTCCGCAAGCGCGAATGCCGGTCCCCTCGACAGCCATCGCCCAGGGCTTCGCCCTCGAGGAGCCCTCGCCGAGCGTCGAAGCGCGCGCGAGCGCCGCGCTCGTCGACCTCGAGCAGCTCTCGCTGGCCGACGTGACGATCGCGCGGCTGCACCGCGGCGCCGAGGCGCGCGCCAGCGACCGCGCCCGCCGCTCGCGCGTCGTCGAGGCGCACGCCCGCTCGATCGAGGCCCTCCTTCGCTCGATGCGCGACCTGGCCGCCAGCGCCGCGTCGACGAACCTCGCGAACGCCGATCGCCGGGCGCTCGACGCACGGCTCTGCGCGTGGCGGCGCGAGATCGACGTGATCGCGGCGCAGGCGAGCCTGGAGGGGACCGCCGTCTGGCCCCGGCGCGCAGGCGACGAAGACCTCGCCAGCGACGTCGTGTTCGATACGCAGTCGCTGGGCGTGGCCGAGTCGCACGTGCGCGACGTCGCCGGGGCCATCGAGGCCCTCGAGGCGACGGGGCTCGCGATCGCCACGGTCGGGGCCGTACGCGACGATCTCATCCTGACGTTCCGCGCGCTGGAGCTGGAGGTCGACGCCGCGCGCGCGATGCGCGCGAACCTCACCGCCGCGCGCGGCCGGCTGCGCGACGCCGAGCAGCGCGACGCGCTCGCCGACGACGTGATCCGCACGATGGGGACGCCGGCCTACAAGGCCTGATCCGCGCCTGCCCGCGCGCCCCGCGCCGCCGCGCGCTCCCCGAGCCGACGATCGGTCGGGGAGCTGCTGCGATCACCAGGGCTCGTTGCAGATCTTCGCCTCGAACTTGCCGCTGAACGCGCCCTCGCCGTCGTAGTTGCCGGCGGCGGTCTTGGCGGTCACGGTGCCGCTGATCTTGGCGCCCAGCTTGTAGGCGACGGTGTCGAGCTTCACGACCACGCGACCCGTGTGGAGCCAGTGGGACTTGCCCATGTCCTTGCCGGCGACCGGGACCGTGAAGTGCCCCTCGGCCGGCTGCTCACCCTCCCACTTGTGCTTCTCGCCCGTGCCGCCGATGCCGGTGATGGAGAGATACTTCTCGGTCTTGAGCGTCTCGCTCTTCATGTACTTGTCGCAGGCGACCTTGTCGTTCTCGAAGAAGTAGATCTCGCGGACGTAGGCCTCCTTCGAATAGGCGTCCTTGCTCACGTAGGCATAGGCGACCTTCGACTGGAACTTGTCGGTGCCCCAGCTGCCGGCGACGTCGTCGCTCCCGGCGGCGGGGAGCGCCTTCAGGGTCTTGTAGTCGTTGTTCGACGAGCAGAGGTCGACCTCGAACTTGCCTGCGCCCTTGTAGGCGGCCTTCTTCGTCGGATCGGAGAAGTCGCTGTAGAGCGCGTCGAACTCCAGCGTCCCCTTCACCTTCTCGCCGGACTCGAGCTTGAACGACGACATCGTCAGGCCGGTCTCGTACGCGTAGGCGAAGCTGCGCTTGAACTTGCGCGTCGGGCTGTTCCAGTAGAGCTGCGTGCCGACCTTGTTGCCCGCGAAGAACTTCCCGTCCGTGCCCGGGCCGATGTGGAACTCCAGCGTGAACCCGTCGTCGCTGACCTTCCACTTGTCGCAGGGGAGCTTCTCGGTCGACAGCGTGATGTCGATGTCGTCGTTGCTCGGCTTGGCGTGGCCGTACTTGAACTCGTACTTCTTGCCCTCGAGCTCGACCGAGAGCGGGGCGCCGGTGTCGTCGGCCTTCTTGTCGTCGTCACCCTTCTTCGCGCTCTTGTCGTCGTCGGCCGCCTTGTCGTCGTCGTCGCCCTTCTTGGCCTTCTTGCCCTTGTCGTCGTCGTCGCCCTTCTTGGCCTTCTTGCCCTTGTCGTCGTCGTCGCCCTTCTTGTCGTCGTCGTCGCCCTTCTTGGCCTTCTTGCCCTTGCTCTTGGCGCCTTCATCGGCCTTGTCGGTGTCGGCTTCTTCCTTCTTCGGGCAGCCCATCGAGGCGAGCGAGAGGGCGAGCAGGGAATACCAAGCGAACGACGCCTTGCGAGACATGACTACCTCCCTAGGAGTTTCAGGCACACGCGACGAACCGCGCGGGTTCGTGATCGCTCACGCGTTCCGACGCGCCGCGGGCGGCCTCACGCGCGACCGGCGTCCGGCCGGCGGCGCGATGTTGGACCCCGGGCGACATTCCGGGGAGTTTCGGGCCCGCGCCGCCCAGCTGTCCACGCGAAATTGACGCCTCGAGCCGCGCGGGCAGGTGAGCCGTGCGCGCGCCGCGTTCGCCCGGCGCGCGTGGGGCGAAGGTTCGTCGGGCCCGCGTCGCGGAACGGAAGGAAAGCGGATCCCGGGCGATCGAGTCATCGTGGCGCAGGCGCTCGGCTCGTACCTCGCGCGCGGACGCGCGGACCTCACGCCACGCCACGCCGCGCCGAAGCGCAGCGGAGCGCCGCCCGACGCGGTACGGATCGGACATGCGCCTACGGCCCACGCTCGTGCTCGCGCTCGTCGGCTCGCTCGCGGTCGCCGCCACCACGCAGCGGGCCGACGCGTCGCGAGATTGCGCGCGACCTCTTCCGGGGCTCGGCTGCGGCGAGTGGACGTTCTACGGCGCGATCGGCGACGCGCGCACCCGCGACGCCGGCTGGACGCCGAGCTTCGGGCTCGGCGCGGAGCTCGCGTGGGTCGTGGGGCGCTATCACGGCTTCCCCTCGGGCGCGTATCACGGCGCGCACGGCGACGCGGAGGTCGGGGTCGGGGCGTGGGGCGCCGCGAGCACGCGCGGCGAGCGCGGGCTGGTCGAGGGCGGGCTGAAGGTGCACGACGGCGGCGGCTGGCACGCGTCCTGGGGCACCTTCGACCTGCGGGTGGGCGCGGGGTACGCGCGGTTCGGCGAGGGGCGCGCAGGGCACGGGGTCGCGACGCTGGCGTATGGCGTTCGAAGCGCGCTCTTCCGCTACGACGACTACCGCACGCGCGACGCGCTGCGCGGGAAGACCGACGTCGCGCGGGTGTTCGCGACCTATCGCCGCGCGCTCGATGGCTCGTCGGCGTCGGAGATCGTGCTCGGCCTCGAGCTCAGCCCGACGTTCTTCTTCGAGCCGACGACGTGGTGGCGGGTCGGCGGCGGCCCGCCGATGTAGTCGGCGCCTCCGGGCGTGCCTCCGGTGCCCGCCGTGCGCGGCGATCGGCAGAGCTCCGCGGGCGGTCGGCACGCACGGAATGCACGAGAAGGCGGCCTGCGATCGGGCCGCGTCGCCGCTGCGCCCGTCGTCGAGCTGGTACGATCGCGTCGCCATGTCGACGCTTGCCCCAAGAGCTTCGTGGGCGATGCTGGCCGTGCTCCTCACCCCCGCGGCGGCCCTAGGCTGGACCGCGCGACCGACCGCCGGCGATCCGCTGGTGAGGCTCCCCGGCACGCAGCCCGGCGCTGCGGCCGCGCTGGGCGACTCGCGCGCGTGCCTGGTGTGTCACACGGGGCCCGCCACGCGGGCGACCCCGTCGCTGGCCTGGAAGGGCTCGATGATGGGGCAATCGGCGCGCGATCCGCTGTTCTGGCCGACGTACGCGGTCGCGCTGCAAGACTCGATCTGGGCCATCGGCACGCCGAACGTGGGTGACTTCTGCCAGCGCTGCCACTTCCCGAATGGCTGGCTCGAGGGGCGCGCCGATCCGCCGAACGCGAGCCGGATGACCGACTCGGACTTCGACGGGGTGCAGTGCACCTTCTGTCACAAGACCTTCGACCCCTACTTCGTGGACACCAACTCCGGCGCTCGCGAGGGCGGAGACTGGACGGGGTATTGGGACGAGTCCGCGGCGAGCGCGCTGATCTCGCCCGCGGTGGACAAGAGCGCGAGCGAGGATCGCGCCGACGTCGCGTCGCACCGGCTCTTCGACGGGAGGCCGCTCTTCGACGCCACGGGGAGGCCCGTGTCCAGCGGCTGGACCGAGAGCGGCTCGGGGGAGTTCTTCGTGAGCAGCGCGCCCGACTTCCGCGGCCCCTACGCCGACTCGACCGTCGGACACCCAGGGGGCTACAGCCGCTGGGAGAAGAGCAAGCACTACTGCGCGAGCTGTCACGACATCTCGAATCCGGTGCTCGCGAACCTCTCGAAGGCGAGCGCGACGCCCGGCGACGGCGCCACGGTGCTCCCGACCGAGAGCCAGCCTTCGTACGCCTACGCGGCCGTGGAGCGGACGTTCTCGGAGTTCATGCTCTCGGATTTCGGGCAGCCCGGCGGCGCTGCCGGCGAGGGGAGCTTCGCGCCGGGCGTGTTCACCACGCCGCGCCCGGCTGACCTGATCGCGACCTGCCAGGACTGCCACATGCCCGCGGCGCCCGGCCGCAGCGCGAACTCCCCGTCCGGGCCCAGCCGCCCCGCAGAGAGCGCGGCGCACCCGCACAGCGCGCAGACCGCGCACGATCTCACCGGGGCGAACGCGCTGTCGCCCGCGCTGCTGGCGGCGGCGGTGCCCGGCTCCGCCAACTTCGACGCGACGATCGCGGCGCTCCTCGGCAAGGGCCCCGCGGCGCTGACGCTCGATCTCGCGCAGGGGATCTCGCTCGACGCCCCAGCGCTGCTCGCCGGACGCAATCGCGCGCTCGACACGCTCGCGCGCGCCGCCGAGATCGCCTCGCTCGCCTACGAGCCTTCGACCGGCGCCGCGCGCTTTCGCGTGCACAACCTCACGGGGCACAAGCTCCCGAGCGGCTTCCCGGAGGGGCGGCGCGCGTTCGTGAACGTGCGCCTGTACGCGAAGGGGGCGCTCCTGTTCGAGGTGAACCCGTACGACGCGGCGGCCGGGACGCTCAAGGGGCTCCCGAAGGCGTATTCGCCGAGCAGCCCCGCGCTCGCCGCCGGCGAGTCCTACCGCGACGAGCTCGTCTACGAGGCGCACTCGTCGAGCACGCTGACCGGCGAGGCGCAGACGTTCCACTTCGCCCTCGCCACCGGACTCGACAAGGACAACCGCCTCCCACCGCGCGGGTTCCGCATCGCCGAGGCCGCCGCGCGCCTCGTCGTCCCCGTGGCGGCCGGCGTCGCCGCGCCCGACCTCTTCACCGCGGCCGAGTACGCTGGAGGCCACGACGACGTGACCCTCTCGCTGCCGGCCGGCGGCGATCGGCTCGAGGTGCGGCTGCTCCACCAGACGATCTCTCGCGAGTACGTCGAGTTCCTCCGCAGCGAGCTCGCTGGAACCGCGACGAGCCTGAAGAGCCCGACGCCGTCGGGGGAGGCGAAGGCGTACGTCGCGCAGACCGACCCGTTCTTCGCGCGGCTCGCGGCCTGGGGGGAGACGACCTTCCAGCTCTGGCAGCGCGCCAAGGACTGGCCCGGCGCCGCGCCGGCGAAGGTCGCGGAGGCGACGCTCGTGATCGATCGCTGCGCGGGCCTCGCCGACGGCCTCGCGTGCGACGACGGCGATCCGTGCACGACGGGCGACGTGTGCGCGGCCGGCGCGTGCAAAGGGCCCCTCGCGGCGAAGTGCGACGACGGCAATCCCTGCACCGACGACGCGTGCGAGGCGAAGGTCGGCTGCCGCTACTCTTTCAACGAGGCGCCCTGCACGCCGGAGCCGTGTCGTGCCGGCACGTGCGCGTTCGGCGTCTGCATTCCGGGGGTCGCCATCTGGTGCTCGGATGCCGGCGCCGGCGACACAGCCGACGCAGACGGCGCAGACGGCTCCGACGCGAGCGTCGACACGGGCGCCGAAGCGGGCGGGGACGCGGCGGGCGACGCGGCGAGCGGAGACGTCGGCGATGCGCCGGCGAGCGACACCGCGCCGGAGGCTTCGGTCCCAGGTGACGTCGGTGACGTCGGTGACGCCGGTGACGCGGGCGACACGGGCGGCACGGACGCGCAGGCGCCACCGAGCGACGCGTCCGCAGGCGTGGCCGGCGGGGGGGGCGAGGGCGGCTGCAACGCGACCGGGGCGCGGGCCGCCGGCGCGCAGGGCTACGGGGCGCTCGCGGTGGCGCTCGCTTTCGCGTCGGCGGTGGCGGCGCGCCGTGCGAGGCTCGGCAAGCCATGACGCGCCGGCTTCACGCCCTCGCCTCGCCGACGGAACGAGGAGCACGCCCCGAACGACCCACCCTCGTGGGGCGGTTGCTCTCGCTCGCCGCGGCGCTCGTCGCGTTCGTCGGTTGCGGTGGCTCCGCGCATCCCGGCTACTTGTCCGACGACGTCCCCGCGACCGACGCCGCGCTCGACACGCGAGCCGGGGGCGATGCGGCGGGTGCGTTCGACGCGGCCGACGTGGCCGACGCGGCCGACGCCGCAAGCGCGCCGGACGCCGCCGACGCGAGCGCCGACGCGCCCCCCTCCACGGGGCTGAACGTCCTCTTCATCGGCAACAGCTACACCTACGTGAACGATCTCCCTGCCACGCTCCACGGCCTCGCCGTCGCCGCCGGCGACGATCCGGCCATCGCGGTCTCGTCGGTCGTCGTCGGCGGCTACACGCTGCAGAACCACTGGGAAGGGCCGGACGCGCAGCCTGCGATCGCGAAGGGCGGGCTCACGCACGTCGTGCTGCAGGGGCAGAGCGCGGAGCCGGTGGGCGATCCGGCGAACTTCGAGGTCTACGCCAAGCTCTTCGCCGCCGCCGTGACCGCCGCGCACGCGCGGCCCGTCTTCTTCGAGACCTGGGCGCGCAAGGCCGGCTGCACCGACTACGTCACCTATCCGTGGCTCGGCGCGACCCCCGACGTGATGCAGGACTCGCTCTCGCGCGAGTACGTCGCGATGGCCGCGGCGACGGCGGCCAAGCTCGCGCCGGTCGGCGAGGCGTTCCGCGAGGTCTGGACGCTCCACCCGAGCATCGAGCTGTACCAAGGCGACGGCAGCCACCCCACCGTCGCCGGCACCTACCTCGCGGCGTGCGTCTTCTACGACGTGCTCACCGGGCGCACGTTCCTCGTCACCGGCGGCGTCCCGGGCGGCGTGAGCGATGCCGACGCCACCGTGCTGCGCTCGGTCGCCGCGCACGCCGTCGCGACGCATTGAGGCGCGGCCAGCGAGCCGAGCGAGGCGCGCGAACGCGCGCGTCAGCCGACGGTCGACGCGGGCGCGCTCGACGGCCCCGCCTTCGGCAGCGGCTTGGGCGGCACCGGCGGGTTGCGCGGCCGCTCGCTCGGCGCCGAGGTCGGCTCGGCGCTGCTCGCCGGGCCGATGTCGGTCGCGGTGGAGGCGCTCGCCGCGGGCGTCGCGCCGGGGCTGGGCGTCGGCTCGGTCTGCTTGGCCGCGCAGGCGCCTAACGTGAGGCCGAGCGTGAGGGCGAGCGAGAGGGCGGCGCCGAGGCGCGCGAATCCAAGCGTGGGGCGGAGGTTCCGAGGGCGCACGTGGCTCACTTTCCGTAGGCAGGATCGCGCATCAGGCGCGCGAGGTGGAGCCAGCCGCTCATGGCGTGCTGGACGTAGTCGATGCGGACGTCGAGCACGAGCACGCTCTCGCGCACGCCGCCGCGGGCCTTGGCGGGGTTCGGCAACAGGAAGGAGCGCGCGTCGTCGTACTGCTGCGCGAGGGTGAACGCCGCCATCTGCTTGGCGGGCTCGAGGAGCCAGGCGTCCGACTCGCCGAGGTAGCGCGCGAGCTTCGCGTCGGAGTCGTAGGCCTCGAGGCGCGTGCTCGCGGGCGTCGAGGGCGCCTCCGCGTAGAACGCGCCGACGTAGTCGGGCGCGGGGGCGTCGCTCGTGCCCCACTGCCGGAGCTTGATCGCCTTGGCGACCTTCCACGCGTGCGTCACGTACGCGGGATCGGGCGCCTTTCGCTGCAGCTCGTTCAGCGCGTACGAGATCCAGTGGTCGTGCTCCTGCGCCTCGAGCGACAGGTTCACGTCGCGCGACTTCGCGACGAAGTCGGCCCCCTTGCGGGCCGCATCGAGCCACCGCGCGTCGGGGTCGAGCGCGTAGAGGCGCATCAGCCCGAGGATCGCCTCGCCCGCGTAGTAGATGACCTCGTGCTTGACCTTGCGCTGCTCGCCGGTCTCGCGCTCGACGTCGGAATTCGCCCGGAAATGCCCGTCGGCGTACTGCGCGTGGACGACGAAGCGGCCGAGCGCGCGCAGGTCCTCGAGCTCGGCGTCGCTCACGGGCGAGGTCGCCTTCGGGTCGCGCGCGACCGAGATGCGCTTGGCGATCGCGATCATGGCGAGCCCCGCGCCGCCGACCTTCTGCTGCTCCTCCCCCTCGCCGTCGACGAGGTAGGCCAGGCGCGCGCCGCCCGCGTCCTTCTCGATCTTGAAGCGCGCCTTCAGGAAGCCGAGCGCCGCGTCGGCCTTCTCGAGGTAGAGCGGCGTGCGCAGCTCGTCGTAGGCCTCCAGCAGCGCGTACGTGGTCCCCGCGTGGCGCAGGTTGCCGTAGCTCGCGTCGTCGCGGTCCTCGCCGGCGCGGTACAGGTACACGTACTTCCCCTGCGCCGAGAGCACGCGGCACAGGTAGTCGGCGCCGCCGCGCACCGCCGCGACCAGCGCGTCCGGCGTGACGCTCGGCAGCCCCTCGGGCCAATCGCGGAAGAGCGAGAGCGCGCCGCTCGAGCCCGCGCCCGCGCTCGCCTCCACCACCGCCTGCGTGCGGAAGCGGTAGGGCTTGCGCGCGAGCAGCGCGTCCTGGGCGGCGGCGGCGCGCGTCGCCATCGGCGGCAGCAGCTTCTCGCGCAGGAGCGTGTCGACCTTGCCCGTCTTGAACGCGCGCAGCGAGAGCACCTCGCCGGGGGCGAGCCAGCCGAGCGTCGTGCCCTGCTGCGCGAACGCGTAGCCGTCGAGACCCAGATCGTGCGGCTCGACCTCGAGCGGACGGTCGGCCTCGAAGCGGATCGGCTCGGCCAGCGAGAGCGACTCGAGCTCCACGCGGAACGGCCCCTTCGGCACGTCGCCCGCGGGGATCGACTCGGCGGCGGCGAGCACCGCGTCGTCGAGCGAGGCGCCGGTCGCGCTGCCGCGCACGCGCGCGCCGGCCTTCGGATCCTGCGGGTGCAGCGTCACGATCACGCGGCGCCCCGCCAGCGCCGGCCGCGCGGGGAGCTGGCTGCGATCCGCCCGCGTGACGGCCGCGCGCGCGAGCGGCAGGAACGCGGCGAGGTCGACCCGCTCGGCGGTGACCTGGCCGAACGCCTCGTGCTCGAGCGCGGGATCGTGGCGAGGACCGCAAGCGTAGCGGCACCCCCCGGCGAAGGTGACGAGCGCGCAGAGCGCGGCGGGGGCGAATCGAACGGAGCGGGGGCGCATGCGCTGCCCGGCAGGATAGGGCGCGTCGCGCCCGACGAACGCGAATTCTCAGCGTCCGCCCGCGGGGCTGCGCGCCGCCTCGAGCTCCAGCGTGAAGACGTCGCGGCACGCGGTGCAGCGCGCGGCCGCGGGCCAGTGCTCGGGCTGCTCCTCGAGCGCCACGGCGTGCCCGCAGTTGGGGCACTCGAGCTCGCCCGCCTGCACGGTCCCGGGCTGGCTCCAGGTCAGGTACGCGGCGATCGGGCCGATGAGCACGCACAGCGACAGCCACGGCCAGTGCGGCGGGATGATCGCGGCGAGGACCCCCGCGCCCCAGAAGAGCCCCAGGCGCTTCACCGCGCGCACGAAGCGCTCCCCCTCCGACCACGTGCGGACCTTCACGAGGGCGCGGCCGCGCTTGCCCGCGGGCGCGAGCGTGGCGACCGCGCGCTCGAGCAGCTCGCCGACCTCGGGTCTCGCGCGCGGGGACATCGCCGCCCATCCGAGTGCGCGCGCGACGCGTCCGCAAGGCCGATCGGCGAAAGGCCGCGACGACCCCTCGCGTCGCGCTCGCGCTCCGGATGCCGAGCTCATCGCTCGGCCGTTCGAGGCCTCGACCGCACGGCGAAACTTGCCCCGCCGTGCTACCGGGGCGTATGCGCGCGGACTAGCCTGCGAGGCCGCTCCTCCGCGCGCAGAAGCCAAGATGCCGAAGAACGACACCGAATCGAAGCCCACCGCGCGCACCGTCGCGGAGACGCACCGCGAGCCCGTCTCGCGCCGCGACGCGATGCTCCGCCTCGGCGCGGCCGCGGGCGTGCTCGTCGGGAGCGCCGCGTTCGCGAAGTGGCGCTGGGACAAGGGGGGCTTCGGCCAGCACCTCGCCCAAGGCGAGCGCGTGGTGCGCGACTTCCGCCTGAAGGACGCCGGCGCGCTCGACATGGCGATCGTCCGCGGCGTGCCGAAGGACGAGAGCGTGAAGCCGGCCACGCCGGAGCAGCTCGTCGCTGCCGCGCTCGAGGCGATGGGCGGCATGAAGCGCTTCATCTCCAACGGCGACGTCGTCGCGATCAAGCCGAACATCGGCTGGGATCGCACGCCGTATCACGCCGCCAACACCAACCCGCAGATCGTCGGCGCGGTGGTGAAGGCCTGCTACGAGGCCGGCGCGAAGCACGTCGTGGTGACCGACGCGTCGTGCAACGAGCCGGGGCGCTGCTTCCAGCGCTCGGGGATCTGGAACGCGGCCTACAACGCCGGCGCCGAGGTGATCCTCCCCGCGTCGCACCGCTTCCGCACGCTGCGCCTGCGCGGCGACGTGCTCGACGAGTGGCCCGTGTACACGCCGCTGGTGAGCGCCGACAAGGTCATCAACCTGCCGATCGCGAAGCACCACAACCTGTCGAAGTACACCGCCGCGATGAAGAACTGGTACGGCGTGCTCGGCGGTCGCCGCAATCGCCTGCACCAGAACATCGACACGTCGATCGCCGACCTCGCGACCTTCATGCGCCCCACGCTCACCCTCGTCGACGCCGTGCGCGTGCTGATGCGCAACGGGCCGCAGGGGGGCAACCTCGACGACGCGCGCGAGATGCACACCGTGATCGCGTCGGTCGATCAGGTCGCGGCCGACGCCTTCGGCTGCACGCTGATCGGCCAGAAGCGCGAGAACCTCGGCTACCTGAAGATGGCGCAGGAGCGAGGGATCGGGACGATGGCTTGGGAGACGCTGCGCACGCGCGAGATCGCGCTCGGGTGAGCTGATGGCCGCGAAGAGAAGTGACGCGAGCGACCTGCACGACGCGCCGATCCGCTGGCTCGGCGTGATCGGCGAGGTGCCGGCGATCGATGCCGGCACGGACGCACTCCATTCCCGGCCGCGAGCGTCAGCGAGCCCGGCCACTCCCGTCGCCGAATCCCGCCGCCTCCACCTCCGCATCGTCGGCGCGACCCAGGCCGCTGCCTCGGCCGACCCCACCGTCGCCGCCGCCGCGACCTCACCCGCCGCCAAAGCCGCATCCAAGCCCGCGAGCGCGTCGAAGCCGTCCTTCCTCGGCAAGCTGTTCCACAAGAAGAAGCGCTCGGGCTCGGGCCTCGAGGCGCGCACCTCGATCCGCACGCTGCAGTGGATCCGCCGCCTCGCGCAGAGCGGGTTCTTCCTGCTCTTCATGTACTGGCTGGTGAACACGGGCTTCCGCGGCTCGTTCTCCTCCACCGAGCAGAACATCCGGATCGGCAAGCCGGTCGAAGGGTTCCTGCTCGCCGATCCGTTCGTCGCGCTCATCACCGCGCTCTCGACGCACACCGTCTATCGCGGGCTGCTCTGGTCGCTCGGGCTCGTGGGCATCACGCTCATGTTCGGGCGCGTGTTCTGCGGGTGGATCTGCCCGTTCGGCACGCTGCACCACTTCCTCGGCTGGCTGCTGCCGTCGCGGCAGGGGCAGGGCTCGAAGCGCGTCGAGGCCAACAAGACCAAGAAGTGGCAGCGGCTCAAGTACTACATGCTCTACGCGTTCCTCGCCGCCGCGGCGTCGGGCGTCGTGGTGGGCGGGGTGTTCGATCCGATCTGCGTGATGGTCCGCGCGGTCGGCCTCTCGGTGCTCCCGGCCATGCAGTGGACGAGCTCGCACCTGCTCGGCCTCGTGTCGGGCGCGGGCCCGCGCTTCCTGCAGACCGGCGCCGATCACGCGCAGGACGTGCTCGCGACCACGGTCTTCCAGACCAAGCAGTACTACTTCCACCAGGCGTGGTTCATCGGCGCGCTCTTCGTCGCGATCCTCTTCATGAACCGGATCGTGCCGCGCTTCTGGTGCCGCGCGCTCTGCCCGCTCGGCGCGCTGCTCGGCGTGATGGCGAAGTACGCCGTCTTCGGGATGGAGAAGGACCACGCGAAGTGCACCGACTGCAACCTCTGCATCGTGCACTGCCAGGGGGCCGACTCGCCGCAGGGCGGGGTGAAGTGGCGGCAGGACGAGTGCCACATGTGCCTCAACTGCGAGAACGCCTGCCCGGAAGACGTCATCAAGTTCCGCTTCCTGCCGAACCGTAAGAGCCAGAAGACCGAGCTCGTCCCCGAGCGCCGCACCGCCCTCGCGAGCGCGGCCGCGGGCGCCGCGTTCTACGTGCTGCACCGCCAGAGCGACGCGTCGGCCGCCGAGGTGAACTACTCGAGCAAGGCGATCCGCCCGCCGGGCTCGGTCGAGGAGCACGCGTTCCTCGAGCGCTGCATCCGCTGCGCCGAGTGCATGAAGGTCTGCCCGAACAACGCGCTGCACCCGGCGTTCATGGAGGCGGGGCTCGAAGGGATGTGGACGCCGATCCTCATCCCGCGCATCGGCTACTGCGAGAACAGCTGCGTGCTCTGCGGCGACGTCTGCCCCACCGGCGCGATCCAGAAGATCACCGAGGTGAACAAGCAGGGCAAATGGAAGGCGGGGGCCGAGGGCAAGGAGTGGGAGCTCGCGCCCATCAAGCTCGGCACGGCGTTCTACGACAAGGGGCGCTGCCTGCCGTGGTCGATGGCCACGCCGTGCATCGTCTGCGAGGAGTTCTGCCCGACCTCGCCGAAGGCGATCTACACGATCGACGACGTGGTGACCGGCCGCGACAACAAGCAGGTGAAGGTGCAGAAGCCGCAGGTCGATCCGAGCCTGTGCGTCGGCTGCGGCGCCTGCGAGAAGGTCTGCCCGGTGGTCGATCAGCCCGCCGTGTACGTCACGAGCGTGGGCGAGACGCGTAGCAAGTCGAACGTCATCCTGCTCGAGAACACGAGCTACAACCAGAAGTAGCGGCGCGGGCGGGGCGGGCGCGAGAGCGAGAGATTGAACGGAAGACTAGAAGGTCAGAAGCCGAGAGGGAGCGACGAGCACGGAGTCGCACTGGCAACCTTCTAGTCTTCTGACCTTCTGTGAGTCTCTCTCTCTCGACTCACTGTCGCGCGCGCACTTCACACCCCGCGCAAGCGGTGCTCGAGTCCGCGGCCATGGCGCGCTCGCTCATCTCGTTGCTCTCGCTAGCGGCGTTCGCGTTCGTCGTGGGGTGCTCTTCGAGCAGCAGCTCGACGCCGGTCGACGCCGCGGCCGCGCAGGACTCCGCCGTCACGCCTGACTCCTCCGCGGACGCGCCCGCGTTCGACGCCAACGGCTGCACCGCGAGGCGCACGTCCGGCACGGCGCCTCAGTGCGGAGACACCTGCGACGTGCGGCTGCTGCTCCCCGGCGGCGACAAGTACTGCACGATGACGTGCGCGAAGGACGCCGACTGCGCGCCGCTCGGCGCGGGGCTCGTCTGCTCCACCGGGGTCGGGACGTGCATGCCGGCGTGCACCGCCGACGCCTCGTGCGCCGCGGCGGGGTTCCAGCGCTGCGACACCACCGCCGGCGCGTGCGACACGATCTGACGCGCGCGCGCGCTCACGCTCGCAGCAGCATGTCGACGTGCGGGATGCCGTCCTCGTCGTAGGGCGCGCCCTGCGTGACGAAGCCGAACTCGCCGTAGAAGCGCTCGAGGTAGCGCTGCGCGGAGATGCGGATCGAGACGCGGCCGTGCGCGCCGATCGCGGCGTCGATCCCGCGCGCGACGAGGTCGCGGCCGAGGCCGGTACGGCGCACCTCGGGCGCGGTCACGATCCGTCCGAGGCTCGGCTCGACGAACTTCGTCCCGGGCGGCACCACGCGCAGGCACGCGACGTAGCGGCCGGCGGCGTCGGTCGCGAATAGGTGGAGCGACGCCGGATCGCGGCCGTCCGCGTCGAGGTACGCGCAGGCCTGCTCGACCACGAACACGCGCTGGCGGAGCGCGAGGATTCCGTAGAGCTCCGCCGGGGTGAGGGCGTCGAAGGGGCGCAGCGTCCAGCGCATGGCGCGACGGTGGCACGAGGCCGGGCCGCCGGCGACTCCCGGCGACTCGCGGCGACGCCCCCGCCGGTCGAGGCCGCACGATTCTTCACGCTCGTGCTTGCGCCCTAGCGCCGCGGCGGCGCATCTCTCGGCTCGTGACCGCGTTCCACCTGGCGACCCTGGCGGCCTGGCTGCTCGTCCTGCTCAGCGCGGGGCTCGCGCGCGGCCGCGTCTACGCGATCTTCGCGGGCGTGCTGCTCGGCATCTACTCGCTGCTGTCGCTCGCCGTCGCGCCGATGATCGCCTCGTCGCTGCCGTACCTGCGGGTCGCGCCGTTCGGCCTGCCGGCGCCGCTGCTCTGGATGCACGCCGCG
Source organism: uncultured delta proteobacterium (assembly GCA_903923175.1). GTDB lineage: Bacteria > Myxococcota_A > Polyangia > Polyangiales > JADJMO01 > CAIXWQ01. Next base: position 18,111 of record CAIXWQ010000946.1, read on the forward strand.
GTCTACCTGCACTTCGTCTTGCTGGTCCGCCCGCGCATGCGGCCGCTGCTGCACCGCGCGCTCGTGAGCGTGCCGGCGGCGTTCTTCCTCGCCGGCACGATCCTCGCGATGCCCTGGGCGCTGATCGCGGCGTTCGGCTTCCACCCGTGGGGCATCGCGGTGCCGTTCGCGCTCGCGTTCGTCGGGCTCGTGCAGTCGCTCTCCACGCGCGAGACGGAGCTCGATCTCGCGCTCGACGACACGTACGCCCCGGGCTCCAGCGCGCGGCCGCGCCCGCACCGCTCCGGCGAGCACCGCGTCGAGCGGCCGCTGCACGTCGTGCAGATCACCGATCCGCACCTCGGCCCGTTCATGTCGGTCGACCGGCTGGCGGCCATCTGCCAGCGCGCGGTCGACAAGTCGCCCGACCTCATCGTGCTCACCGGCGACTTCCTCACGATGGAGTCGCAGCACGACGTGCGCCACCTCGAGGCCGCGCTCGCGCCGCTGAAGCGCGCCGAGGGGCGCGTGTTCGCCTGCCTCGGCAACCACGATCACGAGGCCCCTGCCATCGTGCGCGAGGCGCTCGCGTGGAACGGCGTGCGGCTGCTGGTCGACGAGGCGGTGGAGGTCGAGACGCCGGCCGGCGCGGTGCAGATCCTCGGCCTCGACTTCCACTTCCGAGACAAGCAGCGCCGGATCGCCGAGGCGTGCGCGCGCTGGCCGCGCCGCGAGGACGCGCTGCGGCTGGTGCTGCTCCACGATCCGCTCCAGTTCCGCCATCTCCCCGAGGGCGAGGGGGACCTCGTGCTCTCCGGACACACGCACGGCGGGCAGGTCGGGCTGCTCAGCCTCGGCGCGTCGTGGACGTTCATGCGCCTGTTCGGCGGCGGCGCGCTCCCCGATCACGGTCTCTGGGCGCGCGGTCGCGATCGCTTGTACGTGCACCGCGGCACCGGGCACTACGGCTTCCCGCTGCGGCTCGGCGTCCCCTCCGAAGAGAGCCTGCTGCGCGTCCATCGCGCGCCGGCGTGACGCTCGGCGCCGCGAACACGCGGCCCCGTCGGTCGGGCCGCGCGTCCGTTTTGGCGTGCGCTGGGACACGAATCGGCCGCGAATTCCCGTCGCTTCCGCGGGCGTGTCGGCAGCTCGTCCGCTAGATTGCGGGGCTCGACACTGCTCTCGGGGAGGCACTCATGCGGCACATCTTCACTGCGCTCGCGGCTTCGACGTTCTTCGCCACGGCTGCGTGCGGCAGCGACGCGAGCGCCCCCGCCGGCGCCGACGACGCCGCCGCCAGCGACACGGCCGCCACCGACACGGCCGTCGACACGAGCCTCGCGGACGACTCCGCCGCGCCCGACTCGACCGCTCCCGACTCGACCGCGCCGACGGACGCCGGCGTCGATTCGGGCAGCGACTCGGGGAGCGCCGACTCGGGCTCACCGAAGGACTCGGGCGTCGACTCGGGCGCGGCGAAGGACTCGGGCGTCGACTCCGGGCCCGTCGATTCGGGCAGCCCCGACGCCTCGCCCGGGACCGGCCCGGTGCTCGCCGGCTGCCCGATGCTGCCGGCCAATCACGTGTTCAACACGCCGATCGACAAGCTCCCCGTGCACCCGAGCTCCGCGGCGTTCATGACCACCATCGGCTCGCCGAAGATCCATCTGGATCTCGGGCAGTCGGTGAACCTGGCGGCGCCGGACACGTACTACGGCATCCCGTACAACGTCGTGCACGGCGGCGCGCTCACGTGGACGGGCGTGAAGTACTCGACGCTCGACACCGCGAATTTCGGCTGGGATCCGCGCCCGGAGGCCGACTGCGCGAACGGCACGGCGCACACGCTGATCTCGCCCTGCGTCGCCTCGACGGCGCCTTCGCCGGTCTTCCCGATCCCGAGCGGCGTGCTCGTCGAAGGCGGGGTCTTCCCCGACGTGGCCGGCCAGGTCTACGGCGATCACCACATGCTGCTGCTCGACGCCGACACCTGCAGGCTGTGGGAGCTCTATCACGCGTACACGGGCGCCTCGGGCACCTGGGACATCTACGGCTCGGCGATGTTCGACCTGCGCTCGAACGCGCTGAGGCCCGCCGGCTGGACGTCCGCCGACGCCGCGGGCTTCCCGATCCTCCCGCTGCTGCTGCGCGCCGCCGAGGCGAACACCGGCACCATCAACCACGCGCTGCGCTTCACCATCCAGTCGAGCAGCATCCGCGACTCGTACACGTGGCCCGCGCGCCACCTCACGACCAACGGCGGCAGCTCCACCAACAAGCCGCAGATGGGCCAGCTCTTCCGCCTCAAGGCGAGCTACGTCATCCCCGCGACGTACAGCACGCAGGCGAAGGCGATCCTCGGCGCGCTCAAGACGTACGGCATGTACCTCGCCGACGGCGGCTCGAACCTCTACGTGCAGGGCGAGCCGAGCGCGAGTTGGGCCGACGCGATCTTCACCGAGGTGCAGTCGGTCGGCGCGGGGCAGTTCGAGGCGGTCGATCTGAGCGGCATCCAGGCGCGCGCCGGCTTCAGCGTGAACTCGGGCGCGGTGCCGCCCTGAAGGACTGTGAAACAGTCTCTCCGGTGGGGTGGCGCCCCGGCGGATTCACGGAGGCGGGGCGGGGCGGTGCCGACCGCCCCGGTGGGCAGTGAAGAGCGCGGGATTCTTTTCGCGCTCTGAGCCGACGAAGCGCCGAGCCAGCGCCGCGTGGTCGCGACGCTGGCTGAGGATGCGCCGCGCGCGTGGCGGCTACGGCGGCTGCACCGCCGGCGCGCCCGACTCGACGACCTCGAAGTCGCTGCCGTGGATCTTGCCGAAGTCGGTCACCAGCGAGTCCATCAGCGTCGAGCTCCAGCGATCGTCGCTGTCGCCGCTGAAGAACCAGTCGCTGCCGTTGTCGGCAACGATGATCCCGTACTTCTTCATCGCGGCGAAGATGACCTGCGACTCCTTGGAGAGCGAGGCGATGTTCGTGCTCGCCTTCAACCGCAGGCGCAGCCCCATCGGCGGGTAGTACAGCGCGTTCGAGCTCGCGCCGTGCGTGGCCGGGTGGATGAAGTAGTTCGCGGTCTTCGCCATGGTGAAGCGGATGGCGTGCTTCACCGTGCCGCTCATGACCTCGTCGTAGCGCACGAGCCCCGGCAGGATCGGCAGCCCCGCGGCGTCGGCGCTCGTCCAGCCGTCGGGGCGCAGCGCGTTGGAGCCGAGGTGGAAGATCGCCGCGTTGTCGGCTTTCCACGGGGCGCTCGTGAAGTTCTGCGCGTTGTAGATCTCGTACAGCGTGCAGTCGTTCGGCGCGCCCGCGGTGTCGAGGAAGAGCACGTGGCGATCGTCGCCGGTGGCCGCGCCGGGGCCCCCTTCGATCTTCGCGCTGGTCGGGATCGGGTAGCAGTACTGCGAGCCGGCGCACGCGAGCTTGTCGCTGTCGGTGCTCCCCCAGCTCACCTGCCAGCTGAAGGCGACCTGCGCGTTGCCCGTCCCCGATTGCCACGGGATGCCGTAGTGGTCGGTCGTCCAGTTGCCCCAGTCGGGGTGGAGCCCGCGCGCGGTGTTCATCGTCGCGAGGTACTCGGCGTTGTGCGCGCTCAGCGGATCGCCCGAGACGTCGCGGTTCCACGGGTTGTCGGGCGGGTAGATGCGGCACGGCCCGATCATGGGCGCGCTGCCCGGGCCGGCGTCGACGGGCGTCGAGCCGGTGTCGGTCGGGGCTGCGCCGTCGTCGCCGGTCGCCGTGTCGGCGCCTGCTTCGGTGCTGGCGTCGGTGGGCGCGCCGGCCGTGCTGCTCGAGCTGCACGCTCCGCTGGCGCCGACGAGCATGCTTGCGAGCACCCAGGCATGACGAGTCAACGTGACCTCCTCGCGCGGGGGTGTGCGTTGGTGCGCCCCTGCCCGGCCATCCAATCGGGCGAACCCCCCACCCGTCAACGCCTCACGGGCCTCGCTCGAAGCGTTGCGCCAGCGCAGCCGAGGGGGTCGGGAATGGACGGGTCGGCTCGCGCATCGAACGAGCATCGTGGACCGCGCCCTTCGTCGCGCGTTGGCCGCCGCTGCGCTGCTGCACGCAGGGGCCGCGGCGTGGGCGGCGCGGCTGTCGGTCGTCGCGACCGTGCTCGCGTCCCACGGCGCGCCCCCCGAGGCGCCGATGATCGTCGAGGCCGAGCTCGAAGCGCCCGAGGAGCCCGAGGCGTCGGTGCCGTCGGCCGCCGCTCCGTCGCGGCCTCCGGTCGGCTCGCCCACGGCCGGCGGCGCGCTCTCGCTCGAATCGCCCGGGCGCGCGCCGAG
>CAIXWQ010000947.1 GCA_903923175.1 uncultured delta proteobacterium
CAGGCCTTGGAGCAGCCGTCGCCGTCGGTGGCGTTGCCGTCGTCGCAGTCCTCGCCGGGGTCGAGCGCGCCGTTGCCGCAGACCGCGGAGACCTCCGCGTCGTCGCCGTCGGGCGCGGGGGAGGAGTCGAGATCCTCGGCGCCGGTGCCGCCGCCGCTGCTCCCGCAGCCGAAGGTCCAGAGCGAGAGGCCGAGCGTGAGCACGTAGAACAGACGGGCGTCGCGGAGCGGACGTCGAAGACGCATCGAGGGGACCTCGCGGAGGGGCGGACGGCGCGGGAAGGGGGAGCCCCGCTGGTGTACCTTTTTGAAGCGGACAGATCGATGGCGGCGCGAGGCCCACATCGGCGCCGCCTCGACGCCCGTGTCTCGCAACGAGAGCCGCACCTGGCCGGATCCGCGAGCGCCTGCGCGCCCGGCCACGCCGTCGCGAGCGCGAGGGCGCGCGCGCGCGTCAGTCCTCGTCGACGCGAATTCGCGCCAGGACGCCGAAGTGGTCGCTCGCGAAGACCCCTTCCACCTCGTGATCGAAGCAGACGCGCGCGCTGAGCGGCTGCCCGCGCCCCTTCCGATCGGGGCCGCGCACGTACACGTAGTCGATGCGCCGCTCGGGCTCGCGCGACTCGGCGGCGTAGGTGTTTCGTTTGGAGAACGTGATGCCGCGCCCCTCGCCCGCGACGGCGTGGCAGTCGGCGAAGTAGACGCTGCGCCCCTCGATCGGCGTGAGCCCTCGCAGGAAGCGCATCTCGTCGGAGTCGGGCTCGGCGTTGAAGTCCCCCGCCAGGATCGCGGGGAAGGCCTCGGCGCGAGACACCTTGGCGAGCCGGGCGACGTGCTCGGCGACCGCGGCCACCTGCCGCCTCCGCACCGCGCCCTCGTGCAGGCGCCAGACGAGGTGCGTGGTGAAGAACGGCAGCGGCCCGAACGGCGCCTCGATCTCGGTCGCGAGCAGCGAGCAGGCGAAATCGCCGGCCTTCGGAGTCCCCTCGAGCGGGATGAGCTCGCTGCGGGCGATCGGCCAGCGCGAGAGGATCGCGTTGCCGTAGCCGATGCCGCCGAGCGAGGCCGAGCTGCCGAACGCCGCGTGGTAGCCGAGCCCCTCCGCGATCTGCTGGTGCTGCCCTGGGATGGGCATCCCCTCGGGGCAGAGCACCTCCTGCAGCGCGATCAGATCCGGATCGAGCGCCCGCAGCTCCGCGCGGAGCACGGCGAGGCGGTGTTCCCAGGGGCCGCTGCGGTTCCAGATGTTGAGCGTGAGGACGCGGAGGGGGAGCATGGGTCGCTCATACCCGATCCGCGCCTGGGATCACGACCCCGCGCCGCCGCGCACCGGCTTCGCGACCTTCATTCGCTCCGAGCTCTCGGTCGACTGCGGCAGCGCGCGCGCCGCGCGGATCTTCACCGTCGGCGCCTCCTCCGGGGCGGTGTCGCCCGCGTCGATCGCTCTGGTCCGCCGCGGTGAATCGGTGCCGAACTGGTGCATGACAGAGCCCCTTCGCGTCGCCCGCTGGCGAGCTCGCAGGGGGAGTTTGCAATCGGAGGGCCACCCCCGATCGCGCGCGTGAACCCGGGAAAACGCGTGCGGAACCGCGTCGTGCGCCCTCGCTCCGGCGCGCGGTGAACGCGGGCGCGTGCACTTCTGCAACGTCCGTGGCGGCTCCGGGCGGCGACTCGTCGCAAATCGCGACGACGAGGCCTGCGCCCCCGCGCGCGCGGCCTCGCCGTCTTCGCGCAGGGGTGACCGAGGGCGCGGTCGCAAAAACGCGACGGTGCATCGTGGGCACCGGGCACCGACGACGCACCGCTCGCACGCGCTCGACTCGACGCCCCCCGCGCGTGCGCCGGGGCGGCGGGGAAGCCGGGCTACTCTCCGCGGTTCGCGAAGTACCCCGAGCCGGCGCGCTTCTTCGCCTGCAGCTCGGGCGAGTCGGTCAGCGCCATGCCGACCAGGCGCGCCCCCTCGAGGAAGTGCTTCAGGCCGATCTGGATCAGCTCCGGGCTCGCCTCGCCGACGTCGGGGAAGCCGCGCCCCTCGGCGTCCGCCTGGACCTTGCCCCAGTTCGCGAAGAGCTTGCCCCAGTCGCTCTCGAGGATCGGCTGGATCTTCTCCTTCGCGTAGCGCGGGTACCAGAACATGTCGTGATAGGCGACGCTCGCCATGTAGGCCCACGGCGCGAGCCAGGTCTTGAGCGACCACTCGACCGGCTTCTTCAGCGGGCCCCAGTAGATGCGGTGCTGGTTGCGCGAGGCGAAGGTCATCTCCTTGAACGGGCCCTGGAAGTGCCAGTTCTCCTTCGCGGCATCCACGTCGCCGACGATCTCGATGTCGCGCACGTCGCCGCAGCCGAGGCCGAGCTCGTGGGCCATGCGCACGAACTTGAGATCCTTCATCGGATCGAAGCCCATGAGCTTCGCGGCCACCGCGTCGATGGCGACCTGATCGTCCGACGCGAGCAGCACGTTCTTCACGTGCGGGATCATGCAGCGCGGGCCGGGGCCGTCGCCGACGAAGGTGCCGTCCATCACGGCGAAGACGCCGCGGTGGATCTTCTTCTGGATCATCAGCAGGTCCACGAGGGTCTCGTGGATGACCGGATGGGTCCAATGCCGGTGCTCGTTGAGCAGCCCGCCGAACGCGTTCTTCATGGCACCGGTGGTGGTGGTGAAGATGTGCGTCTTGATGGTCGGCAGGTGGATGATGTTCTCGCCGATGAAGCGCTTCGGGATCGAGAACCCCTTCGGGAAGACCTCGTTGAGGCAGGTGAACTTGTCGGCGAGATCACCGACGGCGTCGCGGATGTGGATCCACTCCTCGCCCTCGTAGAGGTGCACGTTGCGCAGCCCGTGGGCCTGCACCACGTCGAGCTGCTTGTTCTCGCGCTCGCCGAGGTGGGCGTCGATCACGACCGTGCGGTTGTGGCACGCGTGGACGAGGTCCTTCGCGTAGCCGTCCTTCATCATCGCGCGGATGACGCCGTCGAGCTGCCACGGCGTCGTCGACGCCCCGGGGTAGAAGAAGTGCCACGAGATGTTGACCTTGAGCGCCGTGTCGGCGTCCTTGGCGACCACCTGTTGGTAGTCGGCCAGGTTCATCACGCGGTGGTAGTCCTCGAGGACCGTGGCGGGCTTGGTGCGGACGATTGCGACCTTGGCTTTTGCCATGACCCTCCTCGATTAGCGCGGTCGGGCCCGTGACGCACGCGACTTCCGGGCCGGCGGCGCGCGGCGTTCCTGAAGGAAGTGCCTGGAATCTCCGGCGCCTGTCCCCCGCGGGCTCGACCGTGCGCCGCAATTCGCGTGGGTTTCCGCCGGCGTCGAACGTCAAGCGGGGGGCCGAGCGCGCCGCTCGCGTTCGCGCTCGATCGCGTCGACCGTCTGGGCGACGAGATCGAACTTCATCGGCTTGGTGAGGAACGCGTTCATGCCGGCCTCCAGGCACGCGCGCCGATCGTCCTCGAACGCGCTCGCGGTCATCGCGACGATCGGCAGCTCGTCCGCCGAGCGGCGCGCGCGGATCGCCCGGGTGGCGGCGACGCCGTCGGTGCCCGGCATGTGCATGTCCATGAAGACCACGTCGAACGGTCGCCCCGCCGCGTCGGCCGTCGCGACGCACGCGATCGCCGCGTCGCCCTCGCTCGCCAGCGACACCTCGAAGCCGAGCTTCTTGAGCATCAGCGTCGCGAGCTTCTGGTTGACGGCGTTGTCCTCG
>CAIXWQ010000948.1 GCA_903923175.1 uncultured delta proteobacterium
CGAGGCGCGCGAGGTCGAGCGGCGCGAACGGCCAGTCGACGCGGGCCCGGTGGCGCGGCTCGATCTCGCGCACGGGCGCGAGGTGCTCGGCGAGCAGCCGGTGCAGCTTCGGGCGGATCGTGCGCGCGGCGATCTCGTGCGCGGCGATCCGCGCGAGGGGCACGATGCAGGTGTCGTCGACCGTCAGGTACGCGCACCCCGCGGCCGCGGCGGCGCGCGCGTTCTGGCGCGGGTAGACGAAGCTCGGGTGCTCGTCGCTCACGACCAGCGCCGCGCGCGCGAAGACTTTCGCGGCGACGCCGCGCGCCTCGTCCGCGGTGCGCGGCAGGAAGAAGCCGTGGGCGATCCCGCGCGCCGCGAGCGCCTCGGCGGCGTCGCGCGCGCACTGCAGCACGAACGCGTGCAAGCGCGCGCTCGCGTGCGGGTAGTCGGGGCGCAGCGCTTCATAGACCACGACCGGCAGCCCGAGCTCGTTCGCGCGCGCGACGGCGAGCTCGAGCGCGGGGTTGTCGACGGCGCGCCGCGCCGCCTGGCACCAGTAGACGACGAACTCGGCGCCCTTGCCGGTGCGCACCGGGCGATCGTTCCAGGCGCGCACGCGCACGTCGTCGGCGGTGACGTTCGCGCTCGGTGCGGGCATGCGGAGGGCAGATGCGCGCCCGACGGGCGACGTCACGAGCTCACGCGTGCTCTCCGCTTCGGGCGCCGCGAGCTCATGCGCACAGGCGCGCGAAGCCTCGGAGCGCGGGAACGAATCTCGCGCTCCTCACTACCAAGCGGGGCGGTCGGCACCGCCCCGCCCCGCCTCCGTGAATCCGCCGGGGCCCCACCCCACCGGAGAGACTGTTTCGCAGTCTCTCAGACCGGGACGATCTCGTCGTCGCCCACCACGATCGCCCGCGAGAGCGGCGCCCGCGCGCGCGCGCCCGGCCAGACGACGACCTCCTCGAGCACCCCCGCCCCCTCGACGGTGGCGCCCACGCCGACCACCGCGCGGCGCAGCTCCACGCCGGGCGCGATGCTCGCCCCCGCGAGCGCGAGCGCGGAGCGCGTGCCGAGCAGCGCGAGGTTCGCCGCGAGGTAGCTCGGCACGTCGCCGATGTCGTGCCAGGCGCCTTGCCACGGCACCGCGCGCAGCAGCGCCCCCTCGGCGAGCGCGGGGAGATAGAGATCGCCGACGAGGCACCCCGCGGCCGGCGCGCGATCGACGAGCGCGCGGTCGAGCACGTGCACCGCCGAGAAGCTCGCGCCATACGCCTCTTCGCCCAGCGCGGGAAAGCTCTGCCGCCGCAGCCGCACGACGCGGCCCTCCGTCGAGACGCCCACGTTCCCCTCGCCTGGCGCGCGGCGGTCGTGCACCGCGAGCGCGGCCTGCGGACGCCCCCCCGCCCCGCTCCGCTCGTGCGTCTCGAGCGCCCGCACCAGCGCCCCCACGTCGAGGTCGGCCACGATGTCGCCGTTCCAGACCGCCACGAGCTCGGCGCGCAGCCGCCCGCGCGCCGCCGCGAGCCCGCCGGCCGTCCCCGACGGCGCGAGCTCGACCACGACGTCGATCCCGAGCCGCGCCCCGGCCACCACGACCTGCTCCGGCAGGTGCGCCGCGTTGGCGACGATCTGCCCTGCGCCCGCCGCGCGCAGCCGCTCGACCGCGAGCGCGAGCGGCGTCGAGGCGCCGAGCGGCAGCAGCGGCTTCGGTCGGTGGCGGCTCAGCGCCGAGATGCGCGTGCCGAAGCCCGCGGCGAGGATGAAGGCGTCGAGCTGCACACCGCGAACTTGCCCCGATCGGCGACCGGCGTGCTACCGCGAGCGGAGATGACCGCGAGCCCCTGCCCTCCGCACACGCACACGCCAAGGCTGGGGCGACGCGTCGGCCGCGTGTTCGCCCTGCTCGGGCTCACGACCGCCCTCGGCTGGACGGCCGCGTGCGGCAGCAGCCCGCGCGGGCAGGACGAGTGCCAGCAGCTCGAGACCGCGCGCTGCAACAAGCTCGCGACGAGCGCGTGCGGCGGCCTCGCCGGCGATCCCGACGGCGCGAGCTGCGCGCGCTTCTACACCGTGCAGTGCGATCGCGGCCTCGCCGACGACGCGCAGCAGCCGACGGCGCCGCAGCTGAAGCTCTGCCTCGACACCATCGCCAAGTCCTGCGACGTCGCCCGCGCCCCGGAGACGTACCTCGAGTGCGCGTTCCTCAGCACCAGCGCCCCGCCCGAGGCCGGCCTCGACGCTGCGGATGCGGCCGATTCCGCCGACGGCGCGGACGGCGCAGACGGCGCTGACGGCGCTGACGGCGCTGACGGCGCTGACGGGACGACGGACGCCAGCCCGGACACCGCGAGCGACACCGCCCCCGACACGACCAGCGGCGCCGACGCCGACGCAGCCTCGGTCGACGCGAGCGAGGTCGCGAACGACACGGGCAGCGGCGCGGACGCCGGCGACGCGGGCTGATCGCCGGAGCGCCGATCGCCGACGCGCTCAGCGCCGCCGCGCCGCCTGCCAGGAAGGCGCACGGGCCGACGGGCGTTCCCTCCAGGGTTCGGGCAGACTCCGCCCGCGGCTCGCCCGCGCGCGCCCGTTTCACCCGCACCTCCCCCGATGCGCCGCCTCGCCCTCCCCGCCTCCAGGCTCGCCCTCGGCGCCGAAATCGTCGGCGGCGTCTCGGCGCTGCTCGCGTTCTGCGCGCTCGCGGGGGGCGCCTCGCCGACGATCTCGGCCGCGCGACGCAAGGCGAAGCTCGCCCCCACCACCTCGGCCTCCGTGCGCGCGTCGGCGGCGGCCTCCGCGAGCGCGCCAGCCATCGGGGGCGCCCCCAGCGGGCCTGTCTCCAGCGCCAGCGCTCCGCTCCTGCTCGCCAGCGCTGCGCCGAGCGCGCGCCCCGTCGTGAGCGCCGCCGCAACGGCCCCGAGCGAGCCGGTGCGCGGCAAGCGCGTCCGCGCGGTGGCGGAGGGGGGCGTGGGCGCGCTCGGCGGCGCCGATCTCGACGGCGATCGCGTGCGCATCGCGCCGGGCGCGCGCGTGCTCGTGTTCGGCGACTCGATGGTCCAGGCCGGCCTCGCGATGCGCCTCGGAAACCTCGTGAAGGCCCGCGGCGGCACCCTCGAATTCGACGGTTGGACCAGCTCGACGACCACCAAGTGGGCGGCCGGCGACCGGCTCGCCAAGCTCCTCGAGCGCGTGAACCCCGACGTCGTGTTCATCGCGCTCGGCTCGAACGAGTGCTTCCTCGGCGATCCGGTCAAGGTCGCGCCGAACGTGCGCGCGATCGTGGCGCAGCTGGCCGGGCGGCAGTGCGTGTGGCTCGGTCCGCCGGTCTGGAAGGGCGAGACCGGCATCGTCGGCGTGGAGCGCGACGCCTCCTCGCCGTGCGCCTTCTACGACTCGGGCAAGCTCGAGATCAAACGCTACGAGGACGGCATCCACCCGAACCTCGAGGGCGGCATCTACTGGGCGAACAAGGTCTGGGAGGCCTCGGTCGAGCCGATGCCGGGCACGCCGCTCGCGAGGCCGTGACCAACGCCTGACACGCAGCTCACGCGCGCTCCGGAGGCCGATCTTCCCCCGCGCAGGGCGCGTTCGAAGTGCGACAATCCCGCGCCGTGCCTGCCGAGAACGCCGTCAAAGCGCCCGCGTCGTACGAAGATCCGCCCGTCCTCGACCTCCCCGATCGCGTCCGCGGTCGCAGCGGCCTCGCCCCGCGGCAACGCGAGACCGCGCGCGCGGTCGCCGAGGCGCTGTTCGCGACCGAGGCCGGCCCCCCCGACGGCGCGCGCCTCGACTGGCTCTGCGAGGATCTCGACCACTTCTTCGCGCACGCCGGCGAGCGCGCGAAGCTCACCTTCGTGCTCTGCCTGCTCGCGATCGCGGTGCTCGCGCCGCTGATGATCCTACGACTGCCGCCGTTCCGCAGGCTCTCTCGCGCGCACCGCGCCCACGCGCTCGAGCGGTTCGAGCAGAGCCCGCTCGCGCTGGCCGTGTTCGGCGCGAAGGCCGTGCTGTGCATCCTCTGGTACGAGCACCCCGCCTCGCGTGCCCAGATCGGCGACGACGGGCAGTGCATGGGCCGCAGCAAGCAGCTCGAGGTGATCCGATGAGCGCCTCGGACGCGAAGCGCGCGAAGCACGAGATCGGCGAGACCAACGCCAAGGGGGGCGGCTACTTCAGCGCCCGCGATCACCAGGGGAAGCTCGAGCTCGACTGCGACGTCGTGGTCGTCGGCTCGGGCGCGTCGGGCGCCGTCGTCGCGACGGAGCTGGCCGAGTCGGGCTGGCGCGTGATCGTGCTCGAGGAGGGGGCGAACGTCCCGAGCGCGCTGCACGGGCAGATGCGGCAGAGCGAGTCGCTACGCCACGCCTGGCGCGACGGCGCGATGGTCATGACGGTGCCGCTCGGCGACTCGCCCGCGATCAACGTCACGATGGGCAAGTGCGTCGGCGGCTCCTCGGTGCTCACCGGCGGCGTCTGCTTCCGCATCCCCGGCGCGGTGCTCAAGCACTGGCGCGAAGAGCTCGGCCTCACCCGGCTCACCGAGCGCGAGATGGAGCCGTTCCACCAGCACGTCGAGCGCGCGATCCACGTAGAGGAGGTGCCGGCGGAGATGCGTTCGCGCGGCACCAACCTCTTCTGGGAGGGGGCCACGCGCATCGGGCTCGAGATGAAGCCGATGCGCCGCAACACCAAGGGGTGCGAGGGGTGCGGCCGCTGCAACTTCGGCTGCCCGCACGGCGCGAAGATGAGCGTCGATCTGAGCTACCTGCCGCGCGCGGTCGAGCACGGCGCGCAGGTGTGGTCGCACGCGCTGATCGAGAAGATCCTGGTGAAGAACGGCCGCGCGGTGGGCGTGCGCGGTCGCGCGCTCAACCGCGAGGGCGGCAACCCGGGCGACACGATCGAGGTGCGCGCCAAGCGCGTCGTGGTCGCCGCGGGCGCCTGGCACACGCCGGTGCTGCTCATGGACAGCGGCCTCGGCAACCCGCGCATGGTCGGCAAGAAGCTCACGCTCCACCCGGCCTTCCGCGTGATCGCGCGCTTCGACGAGCCGGTGCAGGGCTGGAAGGGCGCGCTGCAGAGCGCCTACAGCGACTCGCTCGAGCACCTCGGCATCACCTACACCGGGCTTCACATCCCCTCGGGCGTGCTCGGCGCGACGATGCCCGGCGTGGGCGTCGAGCACACGAACAACGCGAAGCACATCGATCACCTCGCCATGTTCGGCGGGCTCCTCCACGACGAAGGCGGCGGCGAGATCCACCGCGTGCCCAGGTGGCTCGGCGGCGGTCGAGAGCCGATCGTGACCTACCGCATGAGCGAGCGCGACCGCGCGAAGATCGGGATCAACCTGCGCACGATGGCGCGCGCGTTCTTCGCGGTCGGCGCGCGCGAGGTCTACCTCCCCGTGCTCGGGCTGCGCGGCGTCGACGCCGACGGGCTCGCTCGCGTGCCGCTCGAGACCCTCCCCGCGCGCAACTTCGAGTGCGCGTCGCAGCACCCCCTCGGCAGCGCCACGATGGGGTCCACCGAGAAGCGGAGCGTGGTCGACGACGAAGGGCGCGTCTGGGGGGTCGGCGGGCTGCACCTCGCCGATGGGAGCGTCGTCCCGACCAGCCTCGGGGTGAACCCGCAGCTGTCGATCATGACCATGGCGACGCGCATGGCCTGGCGCATGCGCGAGCGCGGGGTCGACGCTTGATCGGCCGACGTGGGGCAAGGTGCGCGGCGCCCGGCCGCCGAGAGGCTTGATCCGAGCGCCGTTCGTCCGCTCTGCTAGACGTTTCCGTGCGCCGCATGTCCTCGCTCCCCTCGACCTCGCTCCTCCGCCTCGGCCTCGTCGTCGCCGGCGCGCTCCTCTCGTACGCCTTCGTCGCGTGCGCGACGGGCGACGCCAACGAGCCCCCCGCGACCGGCGACGGCGCCGTGGTCCACGACTCGGGGAGCGGTGACGCAGGCAAGGACACGAAGGACTCGGGCGACGCAGGCCCCGTCTGCGCCGACGCGTCGCCGTCCAACACGTGCACCACGCCGATCGACGTCGGCTCCATCGCGCCGGGCAAGTCGAGCGTCGTCACCGGGACGCTGGCCCCGAACGCCAACGACACCTGGTTCAAGATCACGTTCACGAAGCTCGACGATCCGACCGCGCATCCGCACGTCGTGCTCGGCGGCGCGTCGGCGTCGTCGATGCTCCTCGAGGTCTCCAAGGACTGCACCGGCGCTCGCCTCTCCTGCGGCGACGAGGACGCGACCGCGGCCGCGGTGTCGGAGTTCGAGTCGACATACCTGCAATTCGCCGGTGACGCCGGGGAGGACGCGGGCGACGAGGTCGACCCCGCGATGCCGCCGGACGACGCGGGCGTCTTCGTGCCGCTCTCGCTCGGCACCGGCGGCGTCGTCTACGTGCGCGCCTACCGGAAGACCGGCGCGCCGGGGCCGTGCGCCCCGTTCCAGCTCACCGTCAGCAACTGAAGCCGAGGCATTCGC
>CAIXWQ010000949.1 GCA_903923175.1 uncultured delta proteobacterium
CGGGCGGCGGCGGCGTCACGCCGCGCGCCATCGGCGCGGCGGGGGCGGTCGGCGGCAGCGGGTTGGCGCGCACGTCGTTGCTCGTGTCGCGCGCGCCGGGGAACGGCGTCCGCTGAGACGGCGTCGCAGCGACGCCCGCGCCGCCGTAGCTGCGCTGGCGGGCGTACTGCTTCATCGCCTCGTTCACGAGGTAGTCGATCGAGCACTCCAGCTCGCGCGCCATCTGCTCGAACGTTTCCCAGAGCTGGTCACGGCACTGGAACGTACGAGGACTCTTCTTGCTCGGGTCGTTCGGCTGGGTCATCGCTGTTCGTTCGGCGGGGGGTTGCGCGCGAAAGGCGTCACTTCTTGTCCGAGCTCTTCGATCGGAGGTCGATCTGCGGGTAGACGCAGTAGTTCACGTAGTCGCCGACGGTCACGATCGGCTTCGATTCGGTCTCGCCGGCCTTCCCCCCGGCCTTCGGTACGTCGCAGCCGCGGTCCCAGCCGCACTCGTCCTCGGTCGCGCACTTGGGGACCGGGTCCTTGGAGGCCGCGAGCTTCGCGAGCGTGGGCACGTCGCCCGGCTTGCCGGCCTCCACGAAGTAGCCAATTCCGGTCATGAGCGTCGAGAACTTCGGCGAGGCGAGCGCGTCGGTGAGCGCCTCCTTCCCCTTGAACGGGTCGGGGAGCGCCGCGATGGCCTTGGCGTACGAGTGGAACTCGCCGAGGCCCGTGTGCGCGTCGCTCTTCGCCGGGAGCTTGTCGAGGAACTCCTTCACGGAGGTGCCGGACTTCTCCTTGTCGGTCTTCATGATGTCGAGCACGGCCATCGCCGCGGTGAAGCGGACGTGCCAGTTGTCGCTCTCGAAGAGCTGGTAGAGCCCCTTGACCGCGTCGGCCGCAGGGTAGTTGCGGATCCGCGCCAGCGCGGGGCTCTTCACGTCGTTCGGGGCCTTGCCCTTCGCGATCGCGAGCAGCGCCTTCAGGTCGGAGTCGTTGGAGGTGTCGACGGCCTTGTCGAGCGCGATCAGCGCGAAGGTGCGCGACTCGGGCTTCTGGTTGTCGTCGGCCGCGAACGCGAGCAGTCGCTGCCCGATGGCCTTGCCCCCGACGGCCTTCATCACGCCGAACAGGTACGTGAGGCGATCGGCGCGCGTCACGTCCAGGTACAGCTTCATTTTGTTCGGGTCCTTGAGGACCTCTTCGCCGCCCGACGTCTTCTTCAGCTCCGAGGTGATCTCGGGCGTCATCGCCTCGATGTAGCCGTTGCCCACCGTCGCATCGAAGAGCTTCGCGACGTTGGTGCTGAGCTCGTCGGCGGCCTTCTGCCAGTCGGCCTTCCCGGTGTTGTCGGTCGGCTTCAGATCCATCACCAGGCGCGCGATCGCCTCCACGCGCTGCGACTTGATCGCGTCCTTCGCGGTGAGCAGCGCCGGCAAGCGCTTCACGGCCGTCGGGCCGAGGCGCCGGATGACCTGCTCGACGCCGTACTGCTGGCCCGAGTTCTCCATGCGGACTTCGAAGGACTGCAGCCGCTTGTCGACCGGCTCGGACTCCTTGCCGACCGCCCAGTCCGCGAGCGCGCCGCGCATCGAGTCGACCGTCGCGGAGTCGAGCTCGAGCTTCGGCGGGCCGCCGCCCACCGAGTCGGTCGCGGCGATGAGCAGCGAGGCCGTGGCGTCCTTGTAGAGCGCCGCGGGATCCTTCCAGCCCGTGGCAGCCGAGCCCTCGATCGGCGAGCGCACCGTCGGCTCGAGCTTCTTCCAGAGGCCGTCGACGATCTCCTTGCGCTCCTTCGGGCTCAGCGTCGCGAGCTCCTCGATGAGCCGCACCATGCCGACCGCCTGGCCGCCGCGCTTCTTCATCTCGACGAGCGACCACGCGGCCTCGATCCGCATGCCCTTCTCGTACTTGTCGTGCGTGAGCACGGCCGCGAGCTTGTCGGGTCCGTGCTCGGTCGACTCCCATCGCTTCAGGTCGTCGTTGCTGACCCGGCATCCTGCGACGACGAACGCACCGAGCAACACGGCCGCGCCGAGCAGAGGCCGAGCGAGGCCGCGCGTGTGGAGGGGCTTGCCGCGTCGCTGTTCCGTCGTTCGCATTCGATTTCCTCGTCGATCGTGCGTGGCCTTCGGCCGCGCTTCGCCCCGACTTCGCGGGATGTGACCTGACAAGCAGCCGAACCGGTGCTCGTCGTGAGCCCGGACCCGGCGGCGAACGCCATGGTAGTCCGAACGGGACGGACGGCTCAATCTCCGCGTGAACCCGGGAATTCGCGCTCGATCGGCGGCCCTTCGCGCCGCCTGCCGAGAACTTGCCGGTCTGTGCGGCTGACATGTAGGTACCGGCGAGTATGGGTGCCCCTCGCCGACGCTTGAGCCCCGAGGTCGATGATTCGACCTTCGCGCCCGAGGACGATCTCGATCTCCTCCCCGCGCCGCTTCGGCGTGCCCGCGAAGCGCTCGACCGCGCGCCCACGGTGCCCGCGGACGCCCCGCCCCCACGCCGCGCGCCGTTCGCGCCGGCCGCTTCGCCGGGCGTCGCGCCCGCGTCGCCCCGCACCGCCAAGCCCGCCGCGACGCAGCAGTTCGCCCGCGGCCGCGAGCTCGGAGCGCTGCTCTACGTCGCGGCGGCCGTCTTCCTCGCGCTCGGCCTCGCCAGCTACGACGAGCGCGGCGGCGCGGACTGGGTCGGCCCGGTCGGCGCGCGCTGCGCCCAGCTCGCGGTGACTGCGCTCGGCGTCGTCGCGTGGGCGCTGCCGGTCGAGCTCGCGCTGTTCGCCATCCCGTTCCTGCGCGCACGGCCGAGCTCGCTCACGCCGGCCCGCATGGCGGGCGACGTCGTGCTCGCGGCGACGGCCAGCGCGCTGGTGCACGTGGGCGCGGCGGGGCGGCCGGTCTTCGGCGGTCACCCGGCGGGCGGCGTGATCGGCGAGCTGTTCGGCGAGCTGCTCCGCTCGCTGTTCTCGACGGTCGGCACGTTCCTGGTCGGCTTCACGACCATCGCGCTCGTGCTCATCGCGCGCGCCAGCTTCAGCTTCATCGCCTTCGCGAACCGCGCCGGCGAGACCGGCGTGAGCGCGGCCGAGAAGGCCGCCGACACCATGAAGGGGGTGCGCGAGGCGTGGCAGCAGGCGCGCGAGCTCGAGCGGCTCGACGGCTCCGGGCCGCGCATCGTCGCGGGGGGCCCGGGCGGGCTCGGCGCCGATGGGCTCGGGCCGATGAGCGAGGACGCGCTCTCCAACGCGATCGCGCTGACGAGCGAGCGCGGCGGCGATGCGCCCTCGAGCAGCCCGCTCGGCGGCTACGAGGAGAGCGGCGTGCGGCCCAGGGCCGAGCTGCGACTACGCGAGGACGGCGCGGTGCCGAGGGAGGCGCACGCGATCGCGCGCCAGCTCGCGGGCGCCGAACCGCGCCGAGAGGACGTCGACGGCGAGCCGGACGACGGCCCGAAGATCATGGAGCAGGGGCCGATGGCGCTGCTCGTCGGCGAGCGCTCGCCCGCGCCGCCGTCCGCCTCGAAGCCGTTCGACGTCGCGCCCGCGATCGTGCTCAACGTGCCGGCGAAGGCGCCGAAGGTCGCGCGGCGCAAGAAGGCCGAAGCTGGCGCCGGCGCCGGCGTCGTAGAGGGCCCGACGATCGCCGAGCCGCACCCCGAGGCCGCCCTGCAGCGACTCGAGCGCGCTCCTGCGCGCGCGAGGGTCGAGGAGGCGGAGGACGCGGAAGCGGAGGAGATCGCGGACGCGGCGGACGCGGCGGACGCGGCGGACGCGGCGCACGCGGAGGAGGAGCCAGCGCCCGAGCTCGACTCGGAGCCCGCGCTCGAGGCCGCGCTGTTCGCCGCGTCGCCCTCGCCCTCGCCGGTCGAGACGACCCCCGAGGTGCGCGACGACGAGGTCGAAGAGCTCGCCGACGAGGAGCCCGCCTTCGTGATGGAGGCGGCGGCCGAGGCGACGCCGGAGCCCGAGCGGCTGGAGCCGAAGCCCCCGACGCGGCGGATGGCGCGACCGAAGCGGGCCTTCCGGCTGCCGAGCAGCGACCTGCTCGAGCCGCCGCCCGCCGAGCAGGTCGGCGTCGATCGCGAGCAGCTGCTGCGCGACGCCGAGGCGCTCGTGACGACGCTCAACACCTACAAGGTGCAGGGCGAGGTGCGCGAGATCCACCCGGGGCCGGTGGTCACCACGTTCGAATTCGAACCGCGCATCGGCACCAAGGTGCGCGAGGTCGAGGGGCTCGCCAACGATCTGCGCCTCTCGCTCGCCAAGGAGAGCGTGCGCATCGTCGCGCCGATCCCCGGCAAGAACCGCATCGGCTTCGAGCTGCCGAACATGCAGCGCGTGCCGGTGAACATGCGCGAGCTGATCGAGGACCGTCGCTTCCTCGAGGCCAAGGGGGCGCTGCCCGTCGTGCTCGGCCGCGACATCGTCGGCGCGCCGTTCTTCGCCGATCTCGCGCAGATGCCCCACCTGCTCGTCGCCGGCGCGACCGGCGCCGGCAAGAGCGTCGGGCTCAACGTGATGCTCACCTCGCTCCTCTACCGGCGCACGCCCGAGGAGCTGCGGTTCATCATGGTCGACCCGAAGGTGGTCGAGCTCGCGCCGTTCGATCGCATCCCGCACATGCTGCTGCCGGTCGTCACCGACATGAAGCAGGCGCTCAACGCGCTCAAGTGGTGCGTCGACGAGATGGAGCGCCGCTACCAGTGCCTCGCGCAGGCGGGGGTGAAGAACATCACCTCGTACAACCACTGGTGCGAGCGCGTGAAGGCCGGCGAGGTGAAGAACCCGATGCCGCGCACCGTCATCGCGACGGATCACAACAACCTCCCCGAGGAGATCGTCTCCAAGGACCCCACGTACGGCGAGCAGCAGTTCCCCGAGAAGCTCCCCTACCTCGTGGTCGTCGTCGACGAGTTCGCCGACCTGATGATGAGCGTCGGCAAGGGCGAGGTCGAGCCGCCGATCGCGCGCCTCGCGCAGAAGGCCCGCGCCGCCGGCATCCACGTGATCCTCGCGACGCAGCGCCCGAGCGTCGACGTGATCACCGGTATGATCAAGGCGAACTTCCCCACCCGCATCGCGTTCCGAGTCGCCCAGCGGGTCGACTCGCGCACCATCCTCGACGCGCAGGGGGCCGAGTACCTGCTGGGCAAGGGCGACATGCTCGTCTCGCTCAACGGCGGCAACGGCCTCAAGCGCATCCAGTGCCCGTTCGTCAGCGAGGAAGAGGTGCAGCACGTCACCGACTTCCTGCGCGCGCAGGGCGAGCCGACGTTCGATCACTCGATCCTCGAGGGCCGCGACGAGGACGGCGACGACGAGGGCGAGGAAGAGCAGCTGAGCGCGAAGGATCAGGAGATCTACGAGCGCGCGGTGGAGATGGTGCGCGAGGCGCGCAAGTGCTCGACGAGCTGGCTGCAGCGCAAGATGGGGCTCGGCTACAACAAGGCCGCGCGCTTCGTCGACCGCATGGAGCGCATGAACGTCGTCGGACCGAGCGTCGGCGCGGGCAAGGACCGCGAAGTGCTGATCTGAGTCGCCCCCCTCCCTCGGGGGGCAAGGGGGGATCGAGCGGCGCGCGCTCGCAGCGCTCCGCCCTAGAACGTCCCGACGAGCCCCACCGTGAAGCTCTTGCCGTCGCCGCCGACGACCGGCAGCCAGCGCGCGTCCTTCGGGAGCGGGCGCTTGCGGGTCTCGGTGGTCTGCGGCACGAAGCCGAGCTCGGCCTGCGCGACGCCGCCGATCGCGAGCGCCAGGAACGAGCCGACGCCGATCCAGTTGAACAGCCGCGAGGTGATCTCGCTCGTGCGCGCCTTGTTCGGATCGGCCGGCGTGCTCGGGATGGTCTCGTGGATGACGAAGGCGACGGTCGCGGTCGCGAGCGCGATCCCCTCCGTGGTCAGGAAGAAGACGCCGAGCCCGTCGTCGCCGTTCTGGAACTGGCCGACGCCGAAGGGGATGGCGGCGACCAGGCGCGAGCGGCGCACGACCACGGTCTCCTCGCCGAAGCGCGTGCGCAGCGCCTCGTACTTGGCTTGCAGCTTCAGCAGCTCCGCGCGCTGCTGCTCGATGCGCTTGGTGAGCTCGGCCTCGGGCGTGGTCACCGGCTCGGCGAGGATGCGCTGTTTGGTCTTGTGGAACTCCTCGAGGACGCCGTTCGGGTAGTCGATCGGGTTCGGCTCGAACTTGAGATCGAGCCGCACGATCCGCTCGAACTGCACGAGCGCGTCGCCCTGGCGCCCGAGGTACAGATCGCACGTGCCGCGGATCATGCGCGCCTGCGTCACGAGCTCGGGCTCGGTGATGCTCGGCGATGCGCCGTCGAGCGCGCCCGCGAAGTACCCCTCGCACTCGGCGTGCTTGCCGTCCTTGTAGAGCTGCCGCCCCTTCTCGAGGTCGAGCTGCTGATTGCCGCCGGCGGCCTCCGCGGCGCCGGGCGTCGCGATCGCGAGCGCGAGGCACGCCACAATCAGCGCGATCGTCGAGCGACGGCTTCTTGGGGTGCGAGGGCGAATCATGCGGCGGTCGGCACCCGACGCCCCGTCGTTCGTGGCCCCGCGAGGCTTCGCGCGGCGCTCAGTCGGCGAACTTCACGTAGGTCGGATTGCCGGGGAGGAGCGTAGCGGTCCGCGTCTTGGCGGGAAAGCCGTCTGCTTGGATCGCCACGGTCGCCGTCGCCGACGTGTCGAACATCGGGCAGCGGACGGGCGGCGCGCCGCTGCACTTCTTTCCGTCGCCGTACGAGATCGTCAACGACAGCGGCGCGCCGTCGGGCGCCCCCGAGACGCCGACCGTCGCGGGCTGCAGCGCGAGGCGGATCTCGATCGTCTGCACCCCCTCGCCCGCCTCCACGAGCTTCTTGCCGCCGAAGTCGACGCAGCAGTTCTGCGCGCCGTGTGCGGCGACCGCGTGCTCGCCGACCTTGAGCTCGCGCTGGCCGAACGCGAACGAGTCGGCGAACGCCTCCCCGTCGAGCGTGAAGCCGGCGCTGGCGGGGATGACGTTGAAGCGCACCTTCCGGAGCTTCTTGCCGATCGCCGTCGACGCCGTCGTGCTCGGTGCGAGCGTCGTCGCCGAGGTCGTCGTCGGCGGCGCGGTCGTGGCGATCGACGTCGTCGCGCTCGGCGCGAGGGGCGTCGTCGAGGGGGGCGCCGACGCGTTCGAGGAGGTCGTGCTCGGCGGCGCGTTCGGGGCCGACGCGTTCGTCGCGGTCGACGTCGCGGTCGTGGTCGGCGCCGTCGACAGCGCGCCCGGCGTCGGGCGGATGCCGGCCTGCCAGCGCCGCATCAGCGCGACGCCGCCGACCCCGACGCCGATCGCGAGCAGCGCGAGCGGCACGCCCACGCGCGCCGCGCGGACCACGCGCTCGCGCGTGCGCAGCGTCGTGACGGTGCGCATCAGCTTCGGGTCGCTCGGGTCGTAGGCGAGCGCGCGGTTCAGATCGTTCGCCGCGCCCACCACGTCGCCCTTGGCGCGCGACTCGATCGCCCGCTGCAGCAGCCGCGGCTTCATGCGCGCGCCCCAGCCGGCCGCGACGCCGCCGGGATCGCGCAGGTACTCGCCGAGCTCGCGGTCGGAGTCGACGATCCCGAGCGCGTCGAGCTCGGCACGGATCGCCTCGATCACGCCGTGCGCGTCGGCCGGTCGCGCCATCGGATCGCGCGCGAGCAGCCGCGCGACGATCGCGCTCCAGCGGCCGCCGATGGTCGGCACGAGGCGATCGGCCGGCGTGAACTGCCCGTCGAGCACGCGCCGGATGACCTGCGCCGGGTTCTTGCCGTCGAAGGGGAGCCGCCCCGTCAGCAGCTCGTAGAACAGCACGCCCGTCGCGAAGACGTCGACGCGGGCCGTGATCTCGCCGGCCTCGATCTGCTCGGGCGACATGTGCGCGGGCGAGCCGAGGATCTGGCCCGTCGAGGTCATCCCCTGCGCGTCGAGGATCTTGGCGATGCCGAAATCGGTGAGCTTCGCGATCGGCATCGCGCGCGACGAGTCGCTGGTGCGCTGCGACGTCGGCGTGCCGAGGTGCGCGAGCAGGATGTTCTCCGGCTTCACGTCGCGGTGGATGATCCCCTGCTCGTGCGCGCGCGCGAGCGCCTCGGAGATCTGCAGCACCAGCGTCGCCGCGAGCTCGGCGGGCATGTTCGGCTCGCGCCCGGCGGCCTTCTGGTTCTGCAGGAACTTGCGCAGCGACGGCCCGTCGACCAGCTCCGCGACGAGGAACCGCTCGCCCTGCTCCGAGTCCGGGACGTCGTAGATCTCGACGATCGAGCGGTGCTTCAGCTTCGCGACCGCGCGCGCCTCGTGCCGGAAGCGCTCGGCGATCTCGGCGCTCTCGCGCAGGTGGTGGTGGATGACCTTCACCGCGACGTGCCGATCGAGCCGCGGATCGAGCGCGCGGTAGACGGTCGCCATGCCGCCGTGCCCGAGCTCCTCGAGCAGCTCGTAGCGCCCCAGCGTGGCGCCGAGGCTCCCGCCGCCCGGCCGTGACGAGGGCTTCGAGGACGAGCCGCCGCCGTAGCCGCCGTAGCCGCCGGAGCCGGATGAGGGGTTCGGCGAGCCTGGCGCGACGCCGGTCGGCGCGGTCACCGAGCGCTCCTCGAGGCTGGGCCACCCGGGCACGCGCTCGAACGACACGGGCGCGCCGTCGATCGGCGAGGGCGGCAACGGCGTGCGCACGACGACCTTCTGGCGAGGCGGCGCCGAGCCCTCCTGCAGCGTCGGCGCCGACGGGCGCACCGACGACAGCGGCGCCTCGCGGTGGGTCTCGACGGCCTCGGCGGGGGCCTTCGGCGGCGCGCGCGGCGGCGTCTCCGGCGCAGGCGAGCCTCGGGCCGGCGTCTCCGGCGGCGCGCCCCCTTCGCCCCTGCGTGCGCTGACTTCCGTGTCCGACAATCGACCGCCCATCACGTTACGCGGCCGGCGCGCGCGCCGCCATCAGGTCCGCGCCGCGGGACGCACCGCGGCACGACGCGTGGATGGCGCCACCGAGCTCAGTATCCCCGCGCGCGGATGCGCGAGACCACGGTCCGCCAGAACTGCAGGTGATCGAACCCCGACTTCGGATCGGGCCCGGTCAGGTTGAGCTGCCCGACCTCGCGCATGTGATCGGCCGGCACGCACTGCAGGAACGTCCAGCTCGTGTTCGGACCGCGCGCGCTCTGCACCGTGACCAGCCCGTCGTTCGGCTTCTTCATCCCATTCTGCAGGTAGTCCGCCATCGGCTTGATGAAGACCTGCGCGTCGTTCAGCTTGGTCGGGTCGTCGGGGTAGAGCCCCGTGGAGCAGTCCGGCAGCCCGTCGAGATCGTCGCTGCGCCCCGCGTAGCTGTAGTAGGGCACCCGCGGATCGTCGGTGTATTTCGGGTTGAAGACCGTCTCCATGTAGTGCTCGGAGAGCTGGGTGATCTGCGCCTTCAGCGTCGGATCGCTCTGCACCTCGTATACGGAGCGCTCCATCAGCTGCACGATCGCGTTCACCAGCTGCCCGGCGAGCGTCGGGTCGGCGGGGAGGATGTTGAGGACGACGTCGGCGACCCGGCTGCCGTGGTGGGGCGTCGCCACCGTCGTCACGCTCGCCAGCCGATCGCCGTAGCCGAGTCCGTTCGGGCTCGCGAGGATGCGCGCGTCCATCCCGCCCTGGCTGTGCCCGATCAAGTTGACCTTCGTCTTGCCGGTCATCGCGAGGATCTGATCGATCTGCTTCGCGAGCTCCTTCGCGCGGTTCTCGCTCGTGTCGTACGGCGGCACCAAGGTCACGAAGATCTGGCTCTCGCCCGCCTTCGCGAGATCGTCCTTGATGCCGTTGAAGTAGGTGATCGGCAGCCCCTTGAGCGTGCCGAACCCGCCCATGCCGTGCGCCAGCACGATCGGGTAGGGGGCCCCGCTCGGGTTCGACGCCTCCGGCTCGGCCTCGGGCGGCGGCGTCGTGTCCTGCGCGGCGCTCACATCGGGGGCCGCGTCGGCCGGCGCCTCGTTCGTCGCGTTCGACCCGCCACACGCGGCGAGGACCGCCACCACGCCGACCAGCCCGAGGAGCCCGTGCGAGAACTTCCGCATGCGAAGGATCGTAGCGCCGAGCTGGCACCCCTTGAAAAGCCCGCGGGCGCAGTGCGTCAGAGAAATGACCGATTACTTACACTTCGCGTTGCACTCCGAGGCCGCGACGAGGTTGCGCTCGTCGATCACGCAGTCGGCCTCGCACTTGTACTTCGCGGGGTTCGTGCGCTTCTGCTCCGCCTTCACCTGGACGCAGTACTTGAACCCCTCGGCGCGCTCCTGGTCGCTCGAGAACCACCCGCCCTGAAGGTCGATCATCTTCTTGCAGACCCGTTCGGGAGACGGGGCGCAGCCTGCCAGGGGCCCCAGCAGCAACACGACCGCCGCGGCCGCGAAGCGGAGCGAGCCCGCGGATCGGGGCGCGCGGGGCGCTTGGGGCGAGCGAGACGAGCGCTGCATGCTCGGATGATTGCCGACGTCGCGCGGATCGTCCAACCGGCCCCTCACGGGCGCCTCAGCGGCCGGCGATGTCGCCGACCACGGGGAGGGTGACGCGCGGCTTGGTCGTCTTCGCGACGCGCGCGAGGATCGCCGCTCGGCGCAGCGCCGCGGAGGCCTCGTCCTCGCTGCGCGGCAACAGCTCGCCGACGAGATCGTAGTCGGCGGCCTGGGTGACCTGCACGCGCCGGATCTCGCCGGCGTGCACCTCCGCGACCTCCGGCCCCTCGAGGTAGACCTGCCCGTCGATCTCGGGCGCCTGCCCAGCGTGCCGCGCCATCTGCACGTACTCGTGCTCGTCGCTCACCCCTTCGACCAGCACCTCGAGCTCCTGCCCGATCAGCGCCTTGTGCTTCTTGTGCGCGATCGCCTTCTGCGTGCTCATCAGCTTGCGGTGGCGCGCGGCGGCGATCTTCGCCGGCACCTTGTCGCCGAGCGTGACGGCGTGGGTGTCCTCTTCGTCGCTGTAGCGGAAGGCGGCGAGCCGCTCGAACTCGGCCCATTTCACGAACTCGAGCAGCTCCGCGAAGTCTTCCTCGGTCTCGCCCGGGTGGCCGACGATGAACGCGGTGCGGAACGTGAGCCCCGGGATGGCCTTGCGCAGCCGCTCCACGACGCGCCGCTGCCGATCGAGCCCGTGCCCGCGGCGCATCGCCTTGAGCATGCGATCGCTCGCGTGCTGCAGCGGCATGTCGACGTACGGCACCACGCGCGGGTGCTGGCCGACGAGCTCGATCAGGCGATCGTCCATCTTCTCGGGATAGAGGTAGAAGAGTCGCAGCCAGCGCAGCCCGGCCACGTCGGCGACCTTCTCGACGAGGTCGGCGAGCCGCGCCCCTTCGGCCTTCCCCTCGGAGTGCCCTGGCAGGTCCTTGCCGTACGAGATGGTGTCCTGCGAGATCAGGTTCACCTCGACGACCCCCTGCGCGACGAGCGAAGCGACCTCCGCGACCACGTCGTCGACCGCGCGCGAGCGCTGCTTGCCGCGCATCGACGGGATCGCGCAGAACGAGCACGAGCGGTTGCACCCCTCGGCGATCTTCACGTAGGCGGAGTGGCGCGACTGCGAGAGCACGCGCGGATCGCTCTTGCCGATGACCCACTGCGCGGGGTTGCCGACGAGCATGCGCGCCGCGTCCTTGCGCGCGAGGACCTCGCCGAGCTTGAGCATGTCGCTCGAGCCGAGGAAGTGATCGACCTCGGGGAGCTCCTTGGCGAGCTCGTCGGCGTAGCGCTGCGAGAGGCATCCGGCGACGACGAGGCGCTTCATGCGCCCGTGCGTGCGCAGCTCGGCCATCTGCAGCACCGTGTCGACGCTCTCCTTCTTCGCCTCGCCGATGAAGCCGCAGGTGTTCACCACCACGACGTCCGCGTCCTCGGCGTCACCGACGAGGTCGAGGCCGGCCGCCTCCGCGACCCCGACCATCACCTCGGTGTCGACGCGGTTCTTCGGGCAGCCGAGGCTCACGAAGTGGATGGTCTTCTCGGCGTTCTCGGAGGCTTCGCGCGCGGGGCCGCTCATGGGACCGCGAACCATGCGTTGCGGAGCCCAAAACGTCAAAGCGCCCGCGAGGACCTCGCGAGCGCTTCCGGGCGACTCGACCCTGCTCGGGGCTCCGTGGGGCAGCGGCGAAGCCCGAGCCCCCAGCTCGTTCAGGCCTCGACCTTGGGCGGCGGCCCGAGCTGGATGCGCTCGCCGAAGTAGCTGCCGATGAGCGAGAAGAGCACGCCGAGCGCGCCCATCACGACGTAGAGGAAGCCGGGGAGCGTGAACACCGTCTCGGTGCGCTCGAGCCAGATGACCGTGGGGATGGCGACGCAGAGCGTGGCGATCGACGGCTCGCTGAAGGTGCGACCTGGGCTGATCAGCGCGACGAGCAGCGCGCCGAGGAACCAGATCCCGATCGCGCACATCATCCCGTGGTAGCCCTCGAGGTCGATCGCGGCGACGACCTGCGGCAGGCCGAGGATCACGGCGGCCGTGAGGATGGACTGCACGCCCATCGCGATGAAGAACCAGACGATCGAGAAGCCTTCCTGCTGGTAGCGCCGCTCGAGCTTCTCCTGCGCCGACCGCTCGACCGCGCCGAGCTGGGACGTCTTGGCTCCGCACGAGACACAGCGCTTCGCCCCGCTGGCGTTCTTGAAACCACAAGAGGGGCAGATGACGTTGGCGGCCATGATCGAACGCCGAGCCTACCACCACTCCCCCGCAGGATGGCAAACGCGGAGGTGCGCGGCGCAGGCGAACGGGCGGCTCGAAGCGGCGCGCGCGGGCGCGATCACCACGCGGACGCGATGCGCTCGCGCACGCCCTCGGACGCGGCTCGCCGCGCGATCGTGAGCGGTGGCGAGCGGTGGTGAGCGACCCGTGACGGACGGTCAGTTGACCGCGGAGCGCGTCTTGTCTTGCGGCGCCGTGCCCGGCTTCATGTCGTATTTCGACGGGCACTTCGTGAGGATGTTCGACGCGGTGAACTCGCCGGTGCCCGCGAGCTTGCCTTCGACGGTGACCCCGACGTCGGGCATGTCCGGACGATCGGCGAGGTTGTCGGGCTTGATGCAGCCGGCGTACTTCACGTGCAGCGTCGCGCCGTTGCGGGTCGCGTCGAACTCCCAGAGACAGGGCTTCTCCTGGAACTTCAGCGAGCCGCGCACCATCGTCCCCTCGACGCGCAGGTTGCGGCCCTTCCACTTGCCCTGCTCGGCGACGACCTGGTCGATCCCCTTGGCGTAGACGGTGCTGTCCTTGAAGTTGGTGAGCACCAGCCCGGCAATCGCCGCCGCGGCGGTGACGAGCAGCACGACCGTGAGCACGCCGCTGCGACGCTTGGGCGCAGCTTCGTCCTTCACCTCGGGGGGCACGGCCACGCCCGAGGGGAGTTCTTCGCCACCGCTGCTGCTCTTGGACTCCGACTCCATGACCGGCCGACGTTAGCACGTACGATGCCCTTGGCACTTTGCGCGGCTTCCCGCGAGATCGCCCTGGGAGGCGGCCGCGCAACGGGCGCGTAATGCCGGCAGTTGCGCACACTTTGCGCGAGCGCGCGCGCTCCGCTGCGCCGGCCACGCCCTTCCGCGACGCGTTGCGGCGCGCTAACTTCCGAGGATGTCACGTCGCGAACGATTCGATTCCGAGCCGCCCCCCGGCGGTGAGCGGCGCGGCCGGCTCGAAGGCGTGATCCCCGATCTCATCAAGAAGACCGTGCAGGTCGGCTTCGACCGCACCGTGGGCGCGCAGGAGTCGATCAAGAACTTCATCGCCGACTCCAAGCTCCCCAAGGAGATCGCGAACGCCATCCTCCAGCAGGTCGACGACACGAAGAACGGCCTGTTCCGCGTGGTCGCGAAGGAGGTCCGGGGCTTCCTGGAGGCGGTCGATTTCCAGAACGAGCTGCAGAAGCTGCTGACGACCGTGTCGTTCGAGATCAAGACGGAGATCCGCTTCATCCCGAACGACAGCGCGCCGGACAAACTCGGCCGCCCCGAGGTGAAGTCGAACATGCGCGTGAAGCGCCAGCAGCAGGAGCGCGACGAGAAGCGCCGCCGCAAGGAGCCCAAGGGCTCGCGCCGCGAGGGCGATCCGCCGAGCGATCTGACGCCGCCGCCCCCCGGGGTCAGCGAGCCCGACGAGCGCGACGAGTAGCGTTCGCAGGCGCCGTCACATCACCTTGAGGCTGACGACGAGGATGCCGCCCTTGTAGGGGAGCGTCACGGGCATGAACCGCGCGCCCTTGCCGGCGGAGTACTTCCCCTTCGAGACCTGCGCGCCCTTGCCGTCCTTGACGACGATCTCGAGCTTGTACTTCTCGGCCTTGTCCTTCTCGAGCATCGTCGTCTCGAGGGTCGAGCCGTCGGGGAGCGGCTCGGTCACGGTCTTGCCGCTCAGCAGCGCGAGGCGCTTGTTGCTCAGCACTTCGTAGTGGTTGTAGGCGTTCCACGGCGGGCTGGTCAGCTCGGGGAAGTCCTTCGGGAGCAGCGGCTTGTCGGCCTTGGTGCCGTGCAGGAGCACGAGCTCGACGTCCGCGTCGGAGGGCCCCGAAGGACGCGCGTGGGCCGAGCCCTGCGCTGACACCGCGACGAGCGCGATGGCACCGAAGGCCACGCCCATCGAGCGCAGGAGGCCTCGCCTCGTCGTCATCCGGACACCGTCATCCATCGCCGAGCTCCAATTCCGATTCGAGAAGGATTCGAGAGAGAGAGCCGAGCCGCGCGCTCCGACATTCGAGCACGCGGGTCAGCGTTTGTCGTTGACCCAGACCACCGCGCCTTGCGCGCTCCCCGTGTAGATCACCGTGGCACCTTCGCCGACCTCGAGGTCCTCGACCTCGACGCCGGGCGTGCCGGCCGCGGGAGACGGCGGATCGACCGTGCGCGACGCCGTCGGGCCGACGGGGGTGATGATGGCGACCGTCTCGGAGGCGGTGGCGGTCGTCGACGCGGCGGCCACCGGCGGGGCGCTGATCGGATCGCGTCGCGTGACCACGAAGAGCGCGACTGCCGCGGCGACCGCGAGCGCGCCGCCGAGCCACACGACCGACGTCGAGCGCGCGCGGCTGAAGCGCGTGCTCTGCGGGGCGGCGATCTCGACCACCGGCACGACCCGCAGGCGTGTGGTCGCCGCCGACCCGCGGGCGAGCTTCGACATCACGTCGTCGGCGATCGAGTCGACGCGCGCCGCGCCGTAGATGCGCGCCGCGTCGTCGCGCACGAAGCCGGCGATGGCGGTCGCCGCCGTGAGCTTCGCGGCGAGCTCGGGGTCGCTCCCCAGGCGCGCCTCGAAGCGGGCCGCCGCGTCGTCGTCGAGCTCGCCGTCGAGGTAGGCGAACAGCTCGAGCTCGTCGGACGACGGCAGGGCGTCGCCCGCCCCCTCGAAGGGGGGAGCCTCGTCACGCTCCCGATCGTCCGTGCTCATTTGCCGTTCTCCTCGTCGTAGCAGTCGGCCAGCGCCTTCTGCAGTTTCTGTCTCGCATGGAAGAGGCGCGACATGATCGTCCCCTTCGAAACTTGCATCGCCTCCGCCATCTCCTCGTAAGAGAGCCCCTCGACCTCGCGCATGAGGATCACCGCCTTGTGGTACGAGGGGAGCGCGTCGATCGCCGTGCGCATGCGGGCGGCGAGCTCCTTGCGGCGGAGCACGTCGACCGGATCGGCGCCGTCGACGCGGGCCACCCAGGGGTGATCGGTGGGCTCGTTGCCGGGCGACGAGCTGCGCTGATGCTCCTCCTCGAGCTCGACGACGTTCCGGCCGGGGCGCCGCACGAGGTCGATCGCGAGGTTCGTGACGATGCGATAGAGCCAGGTGAAGAAGCTGGAGCTCCCCTGGAACGAGGGGAGCGACTTGTGGACGCGCAGGAAGGCGTCCTGGACCAGATCGCGGGCGTCCTGCTCGTTGCGCACCAGGCCGATCGCGATGGCGAACGCACGGCGCTGATGGCGCTCGACGAGCGCGCGGAAGGCCGCCTCGTCTCCTTTCTGTGCTCGCCGGACCAGATCAAGATCGACCTCCGCTTCGCCCTCGCGGGTCGCCTTCAGCGCGCGGAGCCTCGCTCGGGCCGTGACCGACCCGTCGCCCTTGGCGCCGTCGTCGGGCGTGCGGGGCGGAGCGCCGTGGCCCTCTCCGAGGGGCGTTGGGCCGGTCGGCGCGAGCGGAGGCGAGGAGGCGGGTTGCACCGAAGGCTGCACCCTCCGGTGAGACGGGGCGGTCGCGGGCGTATTCACCGGCGCCGCGACATTCGTGTCGTGGCGGTTCGGCGCCGCTTCGTCCCGCGCGCTCTCGTCTCGAGGAGCGCGTGCTCCGCCCTTGGCTCGTCCGGCGGGGGGGGCGGGGGTCGTCATGGAGGAGGCTGCCCGGCCCCTGGGTGGGGAAAGGGGGCGGGGGGGATGGTAGCAGGCGTCGTGCGCGGCGGGCTCGGCCGTGATGGGCTCTCTTCGCGAGCGGATTCGGCCGGCGGGGCGAGCGATCCTCCGCCCTCGCGAGCACGACCGAAGGCGCGGCCCTCGGCGCCGGGGCGCCCGCGGACCCCGCGGGCCCCGCGGATCCGCGTCGCCCGAGTAGACTCCGGCCGGTGCAGCTACGGATCCGCCTCACGGTCGCGCTGGCGGCGATCGGTCTGATCACGTCGCTGGCGGTCGCCGTGGCCGTCCGTGGCGCGCTCGTGGCGGAGGAGCGCACGCGCTTCGACGGCCGCGTCAACAGCGCCGTCGGCGACGCGCGACGGGCGCTCGAGCGCCACGCGGCCGCGGATCAGGGCGCGCTCGACCGCGCGTGCGCGAACGATCCCATCGTGGAGCGCGCGCTGGTGGCGGCGCGCGCGCGGGCCGACGCCGACCGCCTCGTCGACAACGATCCCGACCTGCCGCGCGTGGAGCTCATGGCCTCGCAGGCGCGCGCGGCCGTGGCGGCGGGAGGCAACGTCGTGGCGGGCGCGCTCGGCGCCGACGAGCTCTGGATCGTCGACGCGCGCGACGGCTTCGTGCTGGCCGCGCCGAAGGGGGAGCGGGCGCAGATCGGCCTGCGCAGCCCGGGGCAGCTGAAGCTCGCCACCGATCGCAGCCAGGCCGTGCGGCGTGGGGACGCGGCGGCGCTCGTCTTCCGCTGCGCCCGCGAGGAGCGCGGCGAGGCGGTGCTGGTCACCGAGCTGCGGCGGCTCGACCGCGCGTTCTTCGATCGGCTCGCCGAGGAGGTCCGCGGCTTTCGCGTGCTGTTCGAGGGGGACGTGCCGCGGCCGGACGAGGTCGTGCGGAGCCTGGTGGTCGCGACGGCGGCGCTCGACGAGAGCGCCAAGGACGGCAAGGCGCGCCCGCTCGAGCTGAAGGTCGCGGTCAGCGAGGCGGCGGTGACCAGCGCGATCGCGCGCATCGATCAGGTCATCGTGCTCGCGACGTTGGGCGCCATCCTCTTCGGCGCCGCGGTCGGCTTCGCGGTGGCGCGCCGCATGGTCTCGCCGCTCGGCGCGCTCGCGAGCGAGGCGCGCAAGGTCGCCGAGGGGACGGCAGTGCCGGTCGAGGTGCGCGGCCGCGACGAGCTCGCCGACCTCGCGGTCGCCTTCAATTCCATGCTCGAGGACCTCGAGGCGACGCGCAGGCGCCTGCACGCCGCCGAGCGCGTGGCCGCGTGGCGCGAGGCCGCGCGGCGCATCGCGCACGAGATCAAGAACCCGCTGGCGCCGATCCGCGCGTCGATCGAGACGCTGCGGCGCCTGCGTGCCCGCGAGGATCCGGCCTTCGACGGCTACTTCGACGAGGCGACCACGACGGTGCTCCAGGAGGTGCGTCGCGTGGCGTCGATCGTCGACGAATTCTCGCGCTACGCGCGCATCGCGCCGCCGCGGCCGACCGACGTCGATCCGGTCGACGTGGGCAAGCACGTCGTCGGACTCTTCGCGGCCGAGGCGCAGTCGAAGCCGGGCGACGCGCAGCCGCGCCTGGCGCTGAGCGCCTCGCCGTGCGGCTCGATCCGCGCCGATCGCGAGCAGCTGGTGCAGGTGCTGGTGAACCTCGTGAAGAACGCGCTCGAGGCGACGCGGCCGAAGGACGGCAAGTCGGGCGGGCACGTGCGCGTCGAGGTCGAGCCGGCGGGCCCCGAGGCGGTGCGCTTCGTGGTGCGCGACGACGGTCCGGGGGTCGACCCGACCATGATCGCGCGCCTGTTCGAGCCCTACGCGACGACCAAGCAGGGCGGCACGGGGCTCGGGCTCGCGATCGCGCAGCGCATCGCCGTCGAGCACGGCGGGGCGATCGCGTACGCGCGCGCGCCGCAGGGGGGCGCGGTGTTCCGCGTGATCTTGCCGCGCCGCGGCCCGCAGGAGCCGCCGCCGCCCGACAAGATGACGCCGCGGCCGCGCGGCTCGGAGTCGGCCGGCGAGGAGCCGCCGGCGGCGTGAGCGGTGCGGTCGCTGCGCGTCGCGCGCGGTCGGCTACGGCCCCGCGACGAGCTTCGGATCGATCTTCGCGTTGCGCACGAGCGCGCCGAAGGTGACGTCGGAGCGATCGTTCCCCTTCTCGACGATCGAGACGCGCTTCATGGTCGCCAGATCCGCGGCGAGCTCGAGCTCCACGCGCTGCGTGGTCTTGGCGAGCGCCTTGTCCTTGGGCACCGCGTGGAGGACGCACGTGGCGGCGTCGCGCTTCACGAGCGTGAGATCGTAGCGGGCCTTCAGGGTCGCGAGGTCGCCGCCGAGCAGCACCAGCAGATCGCCGAGGACGCCGCCCATCGGCCCCTGCGCGCTCTTGGCGATCTTCCCCGAGCCCGTCTTGGTCTTGTAGGCGAGGCCGTCGGGGAGCACCCAGTAGACCGCCGCGTCCGGCGGATCGAGCTCCCAACGCAGCCGATCGGGGCGCACGAGCCAGAGCTTGCCGGTCGACTTCACCTTCGACGCGAGGAGCGCGATCGTGCGCTCCTGCGTGAAGGGGCCCTGCAGCGTCTCGATCTTGGCGCGCGCCTTGGCGATGTCCGCGAGCGCCAGATCGAGCGGCGCGTCGGCCCGCGCGCGGTGCGCGAGCGACACCGACGCGAGGGCGAGGCCGAGCTGGAGCAGCGCGCGACGATCCATCACCGGCTCATCACAGCGTCAGGGCGATGCCGGCCATGCCGCTGAACGCCCAGCCGTTGCGGCCCGGGTTCGGCGGCGCCGCGCTGCCGGTCGCCTGCGCGTTGGCGAGCGCCTTCTCGTAGGCGTCGTTCTTGTAGCCGACGGTCGGCCGCCAATCGCCCTCGAACGTGAGCGCGATCTCGTCGGCGAGCTGGATGGCGAGGCCGACGCCGACCGGGATCTCCACGAAGTTCGCCGTCGCGTTGGGGAGCGTCTGCTGCCCGGCACAGAGCTGCTGACCGGCGACCGTCGCGCAGAGCGGGACGACCTGATCGGGGAAGTTGCCGTGGACCCAGCCGACGCCGATGAGGCCGTAGGGGACGATGGGCCCGCCGAGCGGCAGGCGCACCTTGGCGCGCGCGCCGACCCAGCGGAAATCGACGCTCTTGGGCGCGCTCGCGCTGGTGCTCGGGATCTCCGGCGTCGCGGTCTGCATGCCGAAATAGGGGCCGACCATCAGGATCGACGGGATGAACGCGATCTCCGCGTGCACCTGCCACGCGAAGTCGGGCTTGTAGCGCGTGTCGGCCAGGCTCCGCTGGAGCGCCCCCGCCTCGCCGCCCGCCTCGAAGAACGCCGCGGACGCCTTCGTCTCGGTCGCCGTCACGCCGAGGCACGTGG
Source organism: uncultured delta proteobacterium (assembly GCA_903923175.1). GTDB lineage: Bacteria > Myxococcota_A > Polyangia > Polyangiales > JADJMO01 > CAIXWQ01. Next base: position 19,692 of record CAIXWQ010000949.1, read on the forward strand.
TCGCCAGCGCGATCACGCTCAGGGTCATCGCCTTCGTACGCCGGTTGATCATCGAACGCGCTCCTTCGTGGGCTCCGTGAGCGGGCAAGCCAGGCAAGCCTAGCAAACGCGGCGCCGACGACTCGGATCGACGTCCGCGGAGGGCCTGACATTCAGGGGGACGCACTTCTTCACGTGGAGCGCGACCCCGCGCGGCCGCCCCCTCGACGTTCGTACGATGCACTGCGTGCGCGTTACTGCAGATTCCCGCAGACAATCGCGGACTATCGCGGACTATCGCGGACTATCGCGATAGCGCGCGCACGATGGCCGCGGCGACGTTCGGCAGCGGCACCACGTCGTCGACCACGCCGAGCTCGGCCGCGGCCTTGGGCATGCCGTAGACCACGCTGGTGGCCGCGTCCTGCGCGATGGTGCGGCCGCCCGACGCCTTGATGGCGGCCAGGCCGAGCGCGCCGTCACGCCCCATGCCGGTGAGGATC
>CAIXWQ010000950.1 GCA_903923175.1 uncultured delta proteobacterium
CTCGTCCCCGTGATGTTCATGATCTTCGCCAAGCGTGGCTCGGTCGCCGAGACCTCGCCGAGCGAAGCTCCCCACCACCCGCAGCCGCCCCCGCCCGCGCACGGAGTCCCGGCATGATCACTCGAATCCTCGTCGCGCTCGACGCCTCGCCGCGCGCGCCCGACGTCTTCTCGGCAGCCAACGAGATCGCGACGCGCTTCGACGCGCGGATGATTCTCTTCCGGGCGATCGACGTCCCTCCCGAGTTCCCGCCGGCGGCGCACGTCGCAGGCGGAGATCCGCTTCCTGCGTACCTCGCCAGACGCGCGCGTGAGGACCTCGAGGCGCTCGCCGCCGGCAACCAGCGCGCGGACGTCGAGCACCCGGTCGTCGTGGTCGGTCAGCCATGGCGCGCGATCGTCGCGACGGCCGATCGGCTCGACGTCGATCTGATCGTGCTCGGCAGCCACGGCTACCACGCGATCGACCGGCTGCTCGGCACCACGGCCGGGAAGGTCGCCAACATGGCGCATCGCAACGTGCTGATCGTGCACCCGCGGCTGCGGTGAGGGGTGGGGGACGGTCCCGAGATCACACCTGAGCAGAATCTCGGTCGAGTCCTCGTCGTCGACGATCGCGTCGAGATGGCCGAGACGGTGGCCGATGCGCTGACCGACGCGGACCTCGAGGCGGTCGCGGTCGGCTCCAGCGTGCGCGCGCTCGCGATGCTGCGCGAGGAGTACTTCGACGTGCTGGTCACCGACCTGCGCATGCCCGAGATCGACGGGCTCGAGCTGCTGACGCGCTCGATCGCGGAGGCGCCCGAACGCCCCGTGGTCGTGATGACCGCGTACGGCGCGATCGATACGGCGATCGAGTCCGCGTTAGGAGTCGAGGAGCGGTGCCAGCCGCCCTCGCAGCGCGACGCGGGCCCGATGCAGGCGGCCCTTCACCGCCTCGACGCTGATGCCGAGCGCCTCGCCGACCTCGCAGGCCGTCAGCCCTCGGACGTCGCTCAGGATGACCACGCGACGCTGCGCCTCCTCCAGCCCGTCGATGGCGGCGGAGATCGCGTGATCGAGCTCTCTCCCCTCGGCGGCCACGTCCGGCGTCGGGGCTTCGTCGGCGAGCGCTTCGGTCTCGAGGCGAGCGTCGTCGAGCGGCACGTACGACGAGGGCTCGCCGACGCGACGCCTGCGTTGTTTGGCGCGAAAGCTCCGCGCGATCGCGAAGAGCCAGCTCGTCGGGGCTGCGTCGCCGCGGAAGCTCGCGAGGTTGCGCGCCGCCGCGATCAGCGATTCCTGCAGCACGTCGTTCGCGGCATCTTCGTCGCGACACAGCTGCAGCGCGAACCGGTGGAGATCGCGTTCATGGCGGGCGAGCCAGCGCTCCATCGCCTTGCGATCTCCCCGCTGCGCCGCTTCGAGCACGGCATCGTGCGGCGACGCGATCGCGGTGCGCGACTCGTTCACGAGCTCGCACCGGAGGTCGTGGGCGTCTGGCTGCCGAGCATGAAGGCGGCGGTTGCCTTGCGAGCGTTGCGTGCTGAGTCTCGCGGTCGCAATTCGGTGACCTCCGTAGTCGGGGCCTGGAGCGGACTCGGCCTACGACGCGGCACCACTGCAAATCCCGGCCCGACCGAGAACTACCTGCGTTTCGGCGATCGTGCGACGCGAACGTCGCCTAAACGCAACGCATGTCGCGCAACACGCGTCGCATCGCCGCAACGTCGCGACTTCGCGACGTCGGGCGACGTCGAGCTCAGGCCTTCTTCGGCTCGAGGAAGTTCTGCACGGCGCGTCGGACCTCGAGTCGCACGTCGTCGGGGACCGTCCCGAGCCCGCTCGCACAGCGCGCGAGGGTGCGCCGGAGCGAGTCGCACGCCCCCTTGCAGCGCGGGC
>CAIXWQ010000951.1 GCA_903923175.1 uncultured delta proteobacterium
CTCCGACGGTCTTCTCGGTGAAGTGCACTTCATTACACTAGCACGAATCCAGGAAGCAAGGTGAGATTCGCGCTACGAAATGAGCTGCGCCAGTCGCCGCCAGCCTCGCGAGGCGGCGCCGTTTTGCGAAAGTCGGGCTAGCGTCACTCGCGAAATGTGCGCCGATGGCCGCGCGCGAGCCTGCCCGCTCTCACCTCTTTCGCTATCGACGAGAGGGCGATTCCGTTAGCGTTCACTCCGCGCACTCGGCGACTCCCGTCTTCGCGTGGAGGGTCTTTCCATGAACACTAGGCTGCTGTTGGCGGTTGGGTTCGGCGTTCTCTCGGCCTCCTGCGGCGGCTCCAGCGGCTCCACGGGCGATACCGGACCGATCGGCCCGCAAGGGGCGCAAGGCGCCACCGGCGCGAGCGGCGCCAAGGGAGATCCGGGGCCCGTCGGCATGGTCTGGCGCGGACTCTGGAACGCCACCACGGCGTACCTCGCCAACGACGCCGTCGAGTACGCCGGCTCCGCCTACGTCGCCCTCATGCCGAGCACCAACAGCGCCCCTCCCAGCGCGAACTGGGATCTCCTCGCGGCCGTCGGCGCGAAGGGCGACCCCGGCGCCAAAGGCGATACCGGCATCAAAGGCGATCCCGGTGACTCGGTCGTCGGCGTGTCGCTGAACGTGAGCGATCCCAACTGCCCGTTCGGCGGCGCCAAGTTCACGGTCGGCACGCAGGTCTCGTATGCGTGCAACGGCGCGACCGGGCTCAAGGGAGATCAGGGCTCGCAGGGCGCGGCGGGGGCCGTCGGGGCGCAGGGGGCGCAGGGGCCGATCGGTCCGCAGGGCACGGCAGGCGTGAAGGGCGACACGGGGCCCACCGGGGCGGCGGGCCCGTCGACGTTGGGGGCGGTGCTCGACGTCGAGTTCGAGGAGACCTCGGGCACCACGTTCGCGGACAGCGCCGGATTGGGCCTCGTCGCGACGGCGCCGAGCGGCGGCGTGACCGGCGGCGCGGCTGGGCACTCCGGGCACGGCGCGGCGTTCTCCGGTGGCGCGCTGAAGATCGCGGGCCCGACCAAGCTCCCCGACAGCCCGCAGGTGTGGGTCGAGGCGTGGGTGCAGCCGCAGCCCCTCGTCGCGACGAACAAGACCATCGCGAGCAAGCTCGGCTCCTACATCCTCAAGCAGGTCGGCGCCGATCTCGAGTTCGACGTCACGGCGATCGCGGGGACGTGCGCGGCCAAGAGCATCAGCGGCCTGCTGACGGCGAGCGGCGCCTGGGTCCACGTGGCCGGCTGGTACGACGGCCTGAGCGTCGTCGTCGCCATCAACGGCCGCGTCGCCGCCACCGCCGCCTGCACCAACGGGCCGATCATGCCCACCCCCGCCGGAGACCTCGACATCGGCGGCATCGTCGGCGCGGGCGGCGCGGTGACCGACTACTTCTACGGCAACATCGACGAGCTGCGCGTGCGCCCCATCGCCGCGCAGGTCTACGGCGCGCCCGGCGGGTCGACGCAGCGGGTTATCCGCTACGCCCAGTGGAGCAGCTACGATCAGAACTACGGTTGGATCGGCTCTTACGCCAACGGCAACGGCGATCCGTCGATGTTCGGCGGCGTCACGCCGCAGAGCTGGGGCGACGGCAACGGGGCCGCGGCCGGCATGACCAACGACGCCGAGACGATGCGCACGCTCTTCAACAAGAAGCTCTGGGTCGGCTCCAACGCGATGGTGGCCGCCGACACCTGGTACTACTACTCGAGCACGAATTCGCGGCACACCGGCGTGCTCATGCGGGTCACCAACACCACCGGGGCCGCGATCCCGTGGAGCGTGAGCTTCAACTACACGAGCTACGGCGGGTGGAGCGAGTACGCGAGCGCCAGCCTGAACGGCGCGGCGACCTGGAACTCCGCCGGAAACGCCAACGGCGCGACCGCCGCTCCGCAGACGCTGGCGCTCTCCATCCCCGCCAACAAGACGAGCACGCTCATCGTCGTCTCGGCCTCGAGCGTGCCGAGCGGCACGCGCACCAACTACCTCGCCTTCACCAACAACAGCCTGACGCTCCCCGCCGGCCTGGTCTTCGCCGACGACCTCGACACGGCCACCGGCGCGCTCTGGTAGTCCGCGCGACTCGCGCGTGGGCGTAATAGACTCGCGGCAAGGTGTCTCGGGTCAGGCAGCAGCTCCATCGCGCGTCGACGCTCTCGCGGAGGGCGTCGACGGGCGCGCTCGCGCTCACGCTCGTCGGCGCCGCGCTCGCCACCGCGTCGTGCTCGTCGAAATCGGCCACGCCCGCGCCCGAGGTCCCGCAGCTCACCCTCGAGCAGCTGCGCGACCCCGAGGAGTGCGCGCGCTGCCACGCCGAGCACTACGCCTCGTGGTCGCTCGGCATGCACGCCTTCGCGGCCGACGATCCGCTCTTCCTCGCCGCCAACGCCCGCGGCCAGCGCGAGACCAAGGGGGCGCTCGGCGTCTTCTGCGTGCGCTGCCACGCGCCGGTGGCGGTCGCGCTCGGGCTCACCACCGACGGCCTGAACCTCGCGTCGCTTCCCAAGGCGACCAAGGGGATCACCTGCTACGCGTGCCACAGCGTCGACCGCGTCGACGCCGCGCACGACGCGGCCCTCCACTACGCGAGCGACGGCGTGCTGCGCGCGGGGATCGCCGATCCCGCGCCCGGCGCCGCGCACGCGTCGGCCTACTCGCCGCTCCACGATCGCGAGCAGCTCGACTCCGCGAAGCTGTGCGGCTCGTGCCACGACGTGCAGAACGCCAACGCGGTGCCGCTCGCGCGCACGTACGCCGAGTGGCAGGGCTCGATCTTCGCGCACGACACGCCGACCACGAAGCTGACCTGCGCCGCCTGTCACATGCCGGGGCACGACGGCCCGGTCGCGAGCACCGCCGGCGCGCCCACGCGGCGCGTGCACGATCACTCGGTCCCCGGCGTGGATCTCTTCCCCGCGAGCGCCCCCGCGGCCTCCCAGCAGCGCGCGGCGGTGCAGGCGGCGCTCGATCCCGCGCTCTCGACCAAGCTCTGCGTGCAGGGGCAGAAGGTCACCGTCACGCTCGACGACGCCTTCGCCGGGCACGCCTTCCCGAGCGGCGCCGCCTATCACCGGCGGGCGTGGGTCGAGCTGGTGGCCGCGCGCGCGGGGGCCGACGTGTGGAGCATGGGGCAGGTGCCCGACGACCAGGCGGCGATCGCCACGCTCGGCGACGACACGTGGCTCCTCGCCGATCGCCTGAAGGACGCCTCGGGCGCGCCGGTCGAGCAGCTGTGGACGGCGGCCTCGTACACGAGCAACGTCCTGCTCCCCGCGGTCACCAACGACAAGACCGATCCCCGCTGGTACCACGCGATGGTGCGCGACGTGACGGTCCCCGTGCCGTTCGATCGCGTCTCGATGCGCGTGCGCATCCGCGCCGTCGACTACGACTTCGTCGACGACCTGATCGCGAGCGGTGATCTCCCCGCGGCGCAGCGGAGCCTGGTGACCACGCTCACCCTCGGCAGCTCCGTGCACGTCTGGACGACCGCGATCGGCGTCGGCTGCGCGCCGTAGCAGGCGAACCCCCGGGGGGATCCCGCGGCTCGCCTCGCCTCGCCCGTCCTCGCCTCGACGGCGCCCGCGCCTCGGGGGAAGTTCCGAAAGCGGAGCAAGCAGGCATACGATCCCTCCATGCGCGCGAGCTTCGTGAAGGCCCTGCTGTTCGTGTTCGTGCTCTTCACGTTCGTGTTCGTGGGCGAGTTCGTCCTGGAGTGGAACCGCCTCGGCCGCCCCGGCATGGCCGAGATGTCGTGGGAGAACGTCAACAACGCGAAGATCGTCGACGTGTTGAGCCCGATGGCGCGGGCCTACAACAACGTCCTCGCGATGCTCATCGCGACGATCGGCCTCGCCATCCCGCTCACGGCGAACATGCACACGCCGAAGCTGATCGACATGTTCCTCCGCGATCGGCTCAACCAGGGGATGCTCTTCCTGATGGCGCTCGGCGCGGCCAACGTGCTGTTCGTCGACTGGATCGTCGGGCCGAAGTTCGCGCCGCTCTGGGCGGTGCGCTTCGCGGTGTACGGCGCGCTGCTCGGCTGGGCGCTCTTGGTCCCGTACTTCTTCTACGTGGTGCGCTTCCTCGATCCGTCGAACATCATCACGCGCCTCAAGGAGCAGACCATCGAGGCGATCGACGACGCCGAGGCCGGCTCGCTCGACCTCGAGGAGGCGCAGGACATCGTCCACGAGCGCCTCTTCCAGCTCGGCACCATCATCCTCAAGTCGCTCGACCGCGCCGACCGCAGCGTCGCCCTCGAGGGGATCTGGTCGCTCAAGCTGATCCTCGACCACTACGGCGAGCACAAGAAGCAGATGACGGACGCGTGGTTCGTCGTCGACCGCAAGGACTTCGTCGGCTTCTCGACCGACGCCCTCGAGATCCTGAACGAGGAGCGGACCTGGTTCGAGATGAAGGTGCACACGCAGCTCTTCCTCGCCTACCAGAACGCGCTCGCGAAGACCTCCGACGCCATCAACAGCATCAGCGACGCCAACCGCGTGGTGGCCGTGGCCGCCGCAAGGCGCGGCGACAAGCGCGCGACCGAGCTCGCCCTGCGGTACTTCAACAACTTCCTGCGCGAGGCGATCAAGAAGAAGGACGTGCGCGCGATCTACGACGTGTTCTACCAGTACCGCCTGCTCGCTCGCGATCTGGTCGACGACGCCGCGCTCCTGCGCGAGATCGTCCGCTACTTCCACTACTACAGCGACGTCGCGCGCAACGCCGGGCTCGACTTCATCCCGCAGCTCGCGGCCATCGACGTCGGCTACATCGTGCGTCGCGCCTACGAGGCGAAGAGCGCCGCGGCGAGCGACCTGCTCGGCGAGGCGCTCGCGCTCGAGCACGCGCGCAAGGGGGAGCCGCTGCCGCTCGCGGTGAAGGCGAAGATCATCCTCGGCGGCTTCTTCCTCGAGAACGCCCTCCCGGCCGAGGCGGAGATCGTGCGCGAGCGCCTCCGCGACGTGCCGGCGGCGACGCTCGTCGTCCTCGAGCGCGAGCTGCTCTCGGCCGAGCGGACGTACTGGGAGGTCACCGAGCGCCAGGTGAACCTCGAGTTCATCCCCGTCGAGCGTCGCGCGCACGTGCAGGCGTTCGTGGCCTCCTTCACGCCCACGGCGTGACGCCGGGGCGTCAGCTGAGCACGCACGCGCCGATGACGATCGCGTCGTGGGCGCCGCCCGCGCCTGGCGCGAGCGTCGCGTCGAACGTGAGCTGCCAGACGCCCGGCATCGGCAGCGTCAGGTTCGCGACGTCGTAGCGCCCGCCGCCCAGCGCGGTCACGGTCGGCACGACCGAGGCGCCGTGGCCGTGATCGGGCATGTATGGCGTGACCGTGATCGTCGCGCCGTCGAGCGGCCTGCCCGTCGCGTCGCGCAGCTCGATGGTCCACTCGTTGACCCCTTTGGTCACCGTCGCGGGGGCGAGCGAGATCAGCGCGACGACGAGCTGCTTCGCCGCGCCCGTCACCGTGAGGCCGCCCGCCAGCGTCAGCACCCGCGGATCGTTCGAGCAGCCGGTCGCGACGTCGGGCGTCGAGGTCGCGGGGCCGCCGTCGCTGCTGCACGCCGCGCCCGCGAGCGAGAGCGAGAGCGCGAGCGCGAGCGGCGCGAGGGGTCCCGTCGGGTACGGCATGTAGGCGCAGCGTACCGCGCGTCGGGGCATGTGCATCTTTCGCATCGGATGGCGTGCCTCTTGATGGACCGCTAATGTCAACGGCCGGAGGCTCCATGCCGCGTTCCACACTCCGCGTCGCAGGCCGCACGCGGACCTTCGCGCTCGTCGCGCTGCTCACCTCGGTCCCGGTCATGCTCGCCGGCTGCGGTGGCGGCGACGCGGTGACGCCGCCGGGCGCCGACGCGCAAGGAGACGACGCGACCCTCGACTCGAGCGTCTCCGAGACCGCGGACGCGAGCGGCGACGACACGACCGTCGACGCGAGCGCCGGCGATGCGACGGACGCGGCAGACGCTGCAGACGCGGCAGACGCCGCAGACGCTGCAGACGCTGCAGACGCGGCGGACGCCACGAGCTCGGATGCGGGCGACGCGGACGACGCGGGTGACGCGGGTGACGCGAGCGCCGCGGGTGACGCGAGCGACGCCTCCGCCGACACCGGGCCTGCGCCGCCGAGCGAGACCTGCCCCGCGACGTTCAAGGCCTGCACGCCGACCGCCGGCACCACCGAGTTCGTGCGGCTGCAGGGGACGGTGGTGAGCCCGAGCGTCGCGCTGTGCGACGGCGAGGTCCTCTACTCGAACAAGACCGGCAAGATCGTCTGCGTCGACGCCGACTGCTCCGCCGCGCCCGAGGCGGCCGGCGCGCAGATCGCGTGCGCCAACGGCGTGATCTACCCCGGGCTGATCGATCCGCACCAGCACGCGGACTACAACCACCTGCCGGTCTTCAAGCACACGAAGCACTACGACAACCGCAACACGTGGCGAAACCACGAGCCGCTCTACACCGACTTCAAGATCCCCCACAAAGACTTCGGCTCCACCGTCCGCGCCAACCAGATCTTCGCCGAGCGCTGGGCCGAGGCGCGCATCGTCCTCGCGGGCGGCACGGCCATCAGCGGCAGCGCGGGCAACCTGCTCACCGCCCCCGAGCTCGCCGGCTGGGTGCGCAACGTCGACAGCACGAGCAGCGCGGTCAGCGGGCTCGTCCCGAACGTCTACGCCGACCCAGACACCGACGCCGTGCTCGTCTCGACCGGCACCGGCGCGCCCGCCGCGAGCACCACCGCGACGCACCTCGCGACGATCGTCACGCGCATGGCCGACGTGAAGTACCGCGCGTACCTGCCGCACATCGCCGAGGGGATCGACGTCAACGCGCGGCTCGAATTCGACGAGGCGCAGAAGAACGGCGTCATTGGCGGCAAGACCTCCATCATCCACTGCGTCGGCTGCTCCACCCCGCAGATCGCGACGCTCGCGCGCGCCGGCGGGCGGTTGATCTGGTCGCCGCGCAGCAACGTCGACCTCTACGGGCAGACCGCGAACGTCACCGTGTTCAAGGCGCTCGGCGCGAAGATCGCCATCGGCGTCGACTGGACGCCGTCGGGGAGCATGAACTCCATCGGCGAGCTGCAGTGCGCGTCGCACCTCAACGACGTCTATTTCGATCACGCGTTCTCCGACGCCGAGCTCGTCGCCATGAGCACCAGCAACGCGGCGGCGGCGGTCGGCATGGGCGATCTCTTCGGCAGCCTGAAGCCCGGCCTGCTCGCGGATCTCGCCGTGATCGCGGGCGATCGCACGCGCCCGTTCCGCGCGCTGCTCGCGGCCAAGCCCGAGCAGGTCCGGCTCGTGGTCATCGGCGGCATGGCCGTCTACGGCGATCCCGACCTGCTCAGCGGCGCCGTTCTCGGCACCAACACGTGCCTCGCGGTGCCCGACGGCCTCTCGCCCGGCGGGCTGACGGGCGTCTGCGGCGTCGCCAAGAAGGTCTGCACGGCCAACGACGATCTCACGGCGCTGCAGGCCACGATCAACGGCGTGCTCACGACCGACAAGGCCGCCGACACGGCCTGCAACGCGACCCCGGCCACCGGCTCGTACTGTTACGGCTACGACCTCTTCCCGCTCTTCCGCTGCGATGGGCTCCCCGAGCTCGATCGCTGCGCGTTCGGCCACGAGGCGATCCCGCGGCGCGCGCTCGCGGGCACCACCATCCCGGCGGTGTCGGGCGTGCCGGTCCCCGGGACGGACGACGACGGCGATGGCGTTCCCAACGCGAGCGACGACTGCCCGAAGGTCTTCAACCCGCCGTTCGATCTCGCCACGGCTCAGGAAGACGTCGACGGCGACGGGCTCGGCGACGCCTGCGATCCGCAGCCGTGCACGCGCGCCGACGGCACCAACGCCTGCCCGTAGTCCGCGCCGGGAGCGCGGCTCGGTGTAGGGAAAGCCGCGGCCGTGTGGTGCGCGCGGTGCCCTATTTTTCGAGCAGATCGTGCGTTCTTCGACGACGCGCGTCATCGCGACTTGGTACCATGGAGGTTCCTATTCTTCGGAGGCCTCCACGATGATGCGCCGTCTGCTCGCCCCGCTCGGGCTCCTCGCCACCGTCGTCACGACCGCCCTCGCCTGTGGCGGCGCCTCCGGCCAAGATCAGCTCGTCATGCCGCCCGGCTGCGAGGCCGGCGTGCGCGACTGCCAGTGTCAGCCCGGCGAGTACGGCACCCAGGCCTGTCGCAGCGACGGCACCCTCGGCGCGTGCAACTGCGGCAACCTCGACGCGGCGATCGCCGTCGACGCGCCCGTCGAGGGCGGCACCTGCGGCGACTTCGTCTGCAACGTGGGCGAGACCTGCGCGAACTGCTCGCGCGACTGCGGCGTCTGCCCGGCCTGCGACTACGCCCCGACCTGCACCGGCGCGGTCGCGATCCCGACGATGTCGACGGCGCTCGCGAGCTTCAACAACAACGGGCAGCAGGTCTACACCAGCCTCGGCACCGGCAAGGCGCCCGCGAACACGAACTGCCTCGATCCGAAGCTCCGGATGCGCCTGCGCAAGCTGACCGTGACGTACAACGGCCAGATCACCGGCACGGAGAACCTGTACTGCTCCATCCACGCGAGCGACGGCGCGACCTCCGAGATCGCCATCACGCCGCTCCTGACCGGCGTGAAAGACGGCGACGTGCACCCGTTCGATCCGACGACTTCGCTGTTCTGGGGGCAGACCGCGCTGCACACGACGGTGAACAACCTCACCATCTCGTACCAGTGCATCGAGGCGACCGACAATTCGAGCTACACGAAGGCGCTTCAAGCCGCGAGCGACGCCGCGATCAAGGCGGGCGGGGTCGCCGGCCCGTACGGCTGGGCGTTCGGCCTCGGCGGGGTCGCGGCCTCGGTCGCCGCGGCGCTGATCCCGGCCGGCGGCGACAAGGTCTGGCTCGACGTGCAGCAGACGGTCGACGCGACCGCGCTCCTCGATCTCACCAACGGCCGCATCTGGGAGATCCAGCAGAACGGCAAGTCGAACTCGGTCGGCACCCGCTGGAACTACACGCTCGAGATCGAGTCGTGGGGCTGCGCGGACGCGCGCCCGTCGCCGCTCTGAGTGACCTCTAGACCACGCCGCGCGTCGCTTCGATCGTGACCAGCACCGCGGCCGCGATGGCGACCGCGGCGCCCGCGAGCCGGACCAGGCGCAGCGGGCGGTCGCCGCGGCGCGCGACGGCGGCCAGCGGCGCGGCGAGCACGCCGCTCATGACGCTCATCGACACGAGCGAGCCTGCGCCGAACACGACCAGGAAGCCGAGCGCGGCGCCGCGCGACGGCATCGTGCTGGCGCACAGCAGCGTGAGCGCCGCGGTGCCCGAGGCGCCGTGGACGAAGCCGACCAGCGTCGAGCGCAGGCCGCCGCGGGCCGCGGGCGCGTGTGCGTGCTCGTGTGCGTGCTCGTGTGAATGGCCGTGCGCGCTCGCGTCCGCAGCCCCGCCGCCGCGGCGCGCCGCGCGGATCGAGAGCGCCGCGAGCCCGAGCAGCATCACGGCGACGCCGAGGTCGAGCGCGAGCGCGAGCCCTGCCGGCATGCGCACACCCAGCGCCACCAGCGCGCCGCCGAGCAGGAGGATCGCCGACGCGTGCCCGACCCCCCACGCCGCGCCCGTCCGCGCCGCCGCGAGCGGGCCGCGCCCGCTGACCAGCGTGGTGATGGCGGCGAGGTGATCGGGCTCGACCGCGTGACGCACGCCGAGGGCGAGGCCGAGCATCAGCGGTTGGAGCAGCGCCACGCGTCTCGCGTAGCACGATCCGTGCGTGGCGTGCTACGTGCCGCCCGCCGCGAGCGGCGCGCGCCAGCCCTTGCGCCGCACCACACCGACGAGGTTGAGCGGCTCGAGGCTCGCCGAGAAGCGGAGCACGTCGCCGGTGGTGACCGAGTAGACCTCGTGCGGGCCGTCGACGAAGAGCCGACCGTCGCCCATCTTCACGCGCACCACGAGCGACTCGCCCTTGCGCACGAGCCCGCGCGCGAGGCGCAGCGTGCCGCCCGACGGGATGTACGGCTCGCGCACCACGAACTGCAGCTTCTCGCTCGCGAGCGGCAGCACGCGCCCGCCCGCGCTCCGCTGCGCGGCCGTGGAGCCGGCGGGGGGGCCGACCCAGAGCCCCGAGGACTTCTGCTCCTCGATCTGCTCGCCGTGCAGGAGGATGTAGCGGCTCGTCGCGGCCGGTGACGCGCAGCAGACGAGCACCTCGTTGAGCACCCGGCGCGTGAGCAGCAGATCGTTCTTGGTGACCTGCATGCGCATCAGGCGCGTGACCGGCTCGCCGCCGTCGAGCGCCTTCTCGAGCCGCTCGTGCACCTCGCCGAGGCGCGCGCCGCAGAAGAAGCCGACCGAGAAGCTCGGCGCGCTGTTGATGGCGAGGATCGGCGTCTCGGCGATGCCGTGCGAGGCCGCGAGCAGGGTGCCGTCGCCGCCGACGGTGACCACGAGATCGTGGCCGCGCGGATCGACCTCCTTGAACTCGTCGAGCGCCGCCGCGTTCACCATCTGGGCGTCGCACCGGAGCGCCCGCAGCGCGGCCTGCACCTCGTCGAGCGTGGCCTCGTGCTCCTCGTGCGCGCCGCGCATGCGCGCGACCGTCTGATCGTTCTCGCGCAGCAGCTCCTCGACGCGGTCGTGGCGCTCCGCGTCCTGCCCCTCGAGGTGCGCCCGCAGCGCGCTCTTCTTCGCCAGCACGAGCACGCGCGGCGCCCGATCGGCGCGGCGCAGTCGCGGGAGGCTCCACACGCCCGGGCCGCTGGCGTTCACGGCGTGCCCGCTTCTCGTGCTGCGCGCAGCCGCGCGTCGAGCCTTCGAAGCGCGAGCTCCGTCTTGGCGTCGGGGAGCTGCCCCGCGTCGCACCACGCGAGGGCCTGCGCGAGCGTGAACTCGGTGATCGCGGCGTCGCGCTCGAGCGGCGATCCGTCCCCCTCGGGCTCCTTGCGCGCGGCCGGGTCGATCTCGGCGGCGTAGAAGTAGATGCACTCGCCGATGACGCCGGCCGACGGGAACACCGCGCCGCCGAGTGGCCGCATCGCGCGTGCCTCCATGTGCACGCCGAGCTCCTCGGCGAGCTCGCGCGCGGCGCACCGCGAAAATCCGTCGGCGTCGCGCTCGTCGGCCTCGACCAGCCCCGCGACCAGCTCCCAGAGCACCCCCTCGCGCGCGCCCTGCGGGAACGGCACCGGCCCCTCGAGCAGCGGATCCTTGCGCAGCGCCACCGGCGGCCGCACCGCGGTGCGCAGCACGACGAAGGGCTCGCCCGCGCGCACGAACCACGGCAGCACGGCGACCGCGTCCTGGTTCCAGCGCTCGACGACGTCGTACGCGAAGCGCTCGCTCGGCTGCGCGCCCGGTCGGTGCGCGACGAGCTTGCGACGGTGGACGCGCAGGTAACCCTCGTCGCAGCGCGAGGTCGCGGTGGTGTCCTCCACGACTTCGAGCGACACCTCCGGCACGGCGGGCGGCGTGGGGCGTGACGGGGTGAGCGCGGGCATGGGGCGCGCGCATTATGGCCCAATCAGGGCGAACGCGGCGCCTCTCGTGCTACCTCTCGAGGGTGAACTCTCGAAGCCCCGCCTCGCGCCTCTCGGCCCGCCTGCTCGCCGGCCTCTCGTTCCTGGCGGTGACCTCGGCCGCCGTGGTGGCGAGCGCCGAGCCGAAGGATCCGGTGGTGATCGGCTGGTGGTCCTACTTCGACCCCGTTCACTACCCGACCAGCACCGACGCCGCGCACAAGGTCACCTTCAACGGCGACCCGAACGACTTCTTCTACGAGCCCTCCGGCGCGCGTGGCATGCGCGACCCCTCGCTGAATCCGACCACCGCGTGGAACACGCTGGTGAGCTTCGTGTTCGCGAAGGGGAGCACGGCGAAGCTGACGCCGGGCTTCGATATCAAGGAGGTCAGCTCGGTCAACGTCTGCTACTGCGAGGCGCAGTACGGCTGGGCGCTCGGGCTCCTCTACGTCCCCAAGGACAAGTACTGCGACACCTACCGGCTGCACGTCGGTGCGGTCGACGACGGCGTCGAGCTGCTCGTGAATGGCACGATCGTCGGATACAAGTCCATCGGTCAGAACGCTGATCCGGCCCACGATTGGCTGCCTTTGGTGGATGGCGCGGGGAAGTCGGTCCTGCGCCCAGGCCTCAACGAGGTCGTGGTGATCCACGCGGACGATCAACAGGTCGATCGCTACGTGCACGAGGTCTATCTCGACCACGCAGGGACGACGGTCCCGCTCGCACCCACCGACATCGTCTACGGGCGCGTGACCAGCGGCGGCGCCACGCCGCAGCCGATCTACCCGTCGACCGTCACGCTCAAGGACGCGAGCGGCGCGACCAAGGACACCTTCACCACCGGCCCGCTCGGCTTCTACTTCTTCGGCGGCCTCCCCGACGGCACCTGGACCGTCGACGCCACCGCGGGGAGCTACCAGGAGGCCACCGCCACCGGCACCACCGCGGCCGGCACCGCGGCGGGCGAGGCGCGTCGCGTCGACGTCACGATGGCGCCGGGCTGCAGCTGCCCGAGCGGCAAGACCTGCTCCTCGAGCGGGCAGTGCCTCGACGCCTGCATCCAGGTCGGCGAGTTCAGCGAGGGGTGCGCCGACCCCGCGCAGACCTGCGTGAACCACGTGTGCGTGAAGGATCCGTGCGACACGCTCACCTGCACGAAGAACTTCCACTGCGAGGCGGGGAGCTGCGTCGAGGACGCGTGCTCCAACGTCTGCTGCGGCGCGGGGCAGGTCTGCAGCGCCGGGCTCTGCGTGACCAACTCCTGCCCGTCCTCCGGCTGCGGCACCGGCTTCGTCTGCGCGGCGGGCGCGTGCGTCGACGCCTGCACGACGGTCGCGTGCGTGACCGGCCTGGTCTGCAAGGGGGGCAAGTGCCTCGACAAGTGCACGGCCGACCCGACCTCGTGCGTCGCGCCCGACGCGGGGCCGTTCGACGGCAGCCTGCCGCTGGGCGACGACGCGGGTGACGACGCGGGCGCGGGCGACGCCTCGGACGCCGCCCTCGCGGACGCCGGCCTCGACGCGGGCCCCGTGAGCTGCGGCTGCGCCATCCCCGGCGGAGGCGGCTCCGCGCTCGCCGGCCTCGGCGCGCTCTCGGCGTTGGCGCTCGCGACCGCCGCGCGGCGAAGGCGGCGGTGACGGCGCTGACGCGGTGACGGCCGCGACGCGCCGACGTTGATGCGCGAACGGCCGCGCGTCGTTACGCTTGCGCCATGAGCATCTTCGACCGCGCGAAGCGGGCCATCTCCTCCAAGGCCAACGCGATCCTCGACAAGGCCGAGGACCCGCGGAAGATGATCGAGCTCTCGCTCGAGGAGATGAAGGAGCACATGACGCGCGCGCGGCAGGACGTCATCGCCGCCGTCGCCGCCGAGAAGCAGCTCCGCAAGAAGATCGAAGAGCAGGAGAAGGAAGTCGAGAAATGGGAGGGGCGCGCCGAGCTCGCGGTCAAGGCGGGCGACGACCAGCTCGCCCGCGAGGCGCTGCGGCAGAAGTCGCGCGTGAAGGAGCTGCTCGACGCCGCCAAGAAGGAGCGCGAGGCGCAGCTCGGGCTCGCGCTCACGATGCGCGACGAGCTCCACAAGATGGAGGCGAAGCACAAGGAGCTGTCGTCCAAGAAGGGGACGATCGTCGCGCGCGCCGAGATCGCGAAGGCCGGCGGCGGCTCCGAGGCGCTCGGCGCCAAGGGCGGCGCGAACGCCTTCGAGACCTTCCGCGGCATCGAGGCGAAGATCGACGACCAGGAGGCCGAGGTCGCGGCGATGCGCGAGCTCGAGGGGCACCTCGGCGGAGGCGTCCAGGAAGCCGAGCTCGAGTCCAAATTCCGCAAGCTCGAGAAGTCGACGGCGCCGGGCTCGCCGGTCGACGACGAGCTCGCGGCGATGAAGGCGCGGATCCGCATCAAGCCCGACAAGTGACCGCCCGGCCGTCCGCGGCGGTGTCGCCTCGGCGGATCATTGCGGGCCCGGCCCAAGTCGTACAAACACCCACGCCGTGAGCTCGGTCGTCGTCGCCGTTCGCTGGGGGGGGGCGTCCCTCGACTCGGCCTCGCTCGCCGCGCGCGTGCGCGGCGCGATCGAGCGCGCGTCGGTGTCCGGCGGGCGCCTCGCGGGGGTCTCGGCCGACGGCGCCTCGTTCGCCTACGAGCCGAGCGCGGTCGAGGAGGCGATCGACCTCGCGCTCTCGTTCGCGCTCGACGGCGTGGCGATCGACGGCGCGCCCGCCAGCGCCGGCGTGCGCTGGCGCGTGGGCGTCGGCGTCGGCGATCTGGTCGTCGTGCGCGATCTCGGCGACTTCGAGAAGCTCGCGGTCGGCAGCGCGGCGTCGCGCGCGTCGGCGCTCGCCCGCGTCGCGCAGCCGGGCGAGATCCTGGTCGATCTCGAGCTCGACGCCGCCCGCGCCGGCGCGCTGCTCGCCACCGGTCGTCGCGTGGCGACCGATGGCGGCAAGCGGCTGCGCGGCCTGATGCTCGACGTCCACGAGCCGTGGCGCCGCGGCGGGGCGGTCGAGGTCGAGCGCGTGCGCGTGCCGCGCGTCGCCGGCCGCGAGTCGGTGCTCGCCAACATCCTCGAGCAGGTGCAGCCGGGCGGGCTCGGCCTGGTGCGCGCGTCGCCGGGCCACGGCGGTTCGCGCCTGCTGGAGGAGCTCGCCACCCGCTGCGCGCGCGCGTTGACCGTCGTGCCGGCCGGCGGAGGCGTCGAGCC
>CAIXWQ010000952.1 GCA_903923175.1 uncultured delta proteobacterium
CTAGATTCGTCGTGGATTCGGTCTTGGTGGGCAACTGTAGGTGCGTACAGAACCCCCTAATACTAATAGGGATGGTAGAGAGCCCATTAAGTAGTTCTGTGCGCACAGCACAGACGTACAGTATACATTCCGGCCTCCGCCGAAGGCCCAGACGACCTCATTGATCATCTCGTGTGCGTACAGGCCTTCTCGGTTGACTGCCGGCAACCAAGCGTCATCATGGGCAGTCATCGGCCTAACCCTCTGCGGCCGATCATGCGGTGTTCCGCATGCACCACGACCGCGCTATCTGAAGAACGAGCCACTGGCTCGAACCCCCGAAGAAGAGCCCAGAGCGGCAAGCAAGACACCCCAGAGCGGGACGGACGAACACGGCGAACACGGTCGAGCGGAGGCACTTGCACGCCGTAGGGCGTGACGAGGTTGCCGATGTCCGTTCCCGCCCAGCCGCGCTCCCCAACGTTCGTCAGCGTCTCCGACTTCGCCTACCGAGTCTCCGCATCCAGGGTCAAGGTGCGGGAGTGGATCGCCCTCGGTATGCCGGCTTGTCGGGTGGACCGCCACTGGCGCATCGAGCTGGAGCGTGCGCTCGAGTGGATGCGCGGTGCGCATCGTGTCCCCTGAGCCGGCGTTCGACTTCTCCGACCCGGCCCTCTCGCCCTTCCGCTTCGACGAGACCGTTCCCGCCGACCCCGAGGTGCCGTACATCCTCAATCGGAGCATTTGCGGCTGGCCGTACGGTCCGGAGCGCGACATCGACTACTTCCAGCACGGCTGCGGCTGGGAGCGTCTCTCGGACGTCCTGACATTCGCGTGGAAGACGGACGTCTACTTCCTGTCGTATCTCTTCCAGCACCTGCTGCTCTGCACCCCGAGGTTGGTTGGCGAGGCGCTCGAGGGGGCAGACGGCAAGCCGATCTTCGGCGACGGGATTCGGGTCGGGCTCTTCGCGGTCGACCGTGATTGCCCCGCTGCTCACAAGAGCGGCGGTGGCAAACGTAAGTCTGCCGACGAGGCCTGGCGGGCCGTGGAGCGCAAGAAGGTCGAGCTCCTGCGGCAGAAGATCCCCGGCGTGTTCTTCTACGAGACCCGTGGCCTGCTCGTGATAGACGAGAGCCCGCCGCTCTTTCGGCACACCGAGTTCACGCCCAAGAGCGTCGCACTCTTGAAGAAGGCGCTCGACACGTGGTTGTACGAGCCGAAGTTCATTTCCGCGTGCCGACCTGCTGTTCGGCTGCTGGAGGCGATCTTCGCAGAGCGACAGAAAGTCCCGAACGTCCCATTCGAGGCCTCCAAGGCAGCGGCGGCGCAGCGGATGAACGATGACCTGGACTGGCGCTTGGCGACCTCGAACGCCGTCCGTGACATGCCGGCGCCGACGGGAGCCGAGGAGTGCGTCGTGACAGCGGCTCGTGCACTCGAGAGGGGGCTCGAAGGGCAGCACGTACCTCCGCTGGAGGAGGAGCCGTTGCGGCAGATCCGCTCTGGCGACGCCAAGAAGGCCGATCTCATTTCGACGTCCTGGGAGCTGCTTTACGCCCTTCTCGCGGCACTCCGGGGCGGGGACACTGTCCGGGCAGAGTGGGATGCGCCGCCGCCTTGGGCCCCGTCGGAGACGAAGCTGCGAGTGACGGTCTTCGAGCCCACCGTGTCGTCGGCTCTGTCCAGGCCTGGGCCGACAGTGGTCCTTGATGCAACTGCGGACGAGCAGGCCATCGTCTCGGTCACCCGGGGAAAGGTTCGCCGGGTCGTGAAGATCGAGGTCTCCGACGGCGCTTCTATCGAACGGGTCCTGCGCTACTGGGCGAAGGGAAGCCGCACGGCCACGCATGAACGCAGCAGGCCGAACTCCGAAGTGATAGCGCCAGTCCTGAAGGACGCACTCACCCGGGCCCGTGCTTCAAACGCAGCAGTGGTGTTGGTCGTCTCGTACAAGTCGGTGTCCGAGTACCTTCGTGCAGTCGTACCCGTTCACGGGTAGCGCCGACGTAGGTTTGTTCCGCAGGCCTCGCACTTTGTCCGATCAATCGTCCTGACAACTGCCGATTCTGCTGTTTGTCAGAAGGCTGTTCAGGCATTCAGTCAGTCGTGGCCCGCGAC
>CAIXWQ010000953.1 GCA_903923175.1 uncultured delta proteobacterium
GATCGCGAAATGCGCGTCGAGCGGCAGGTGCGGGCCGACGAAGGCGAAGCCGCGCGCGACGGCGACCGGCAGCCCCTCGGCGCACGCGATCGCGCAGAGCAGCTCGGCGGCGCGCTTCGCCTCGGCGTAGACGCTGCGGAGATCCAGCGGATCGGGCCCGCGCAGGCAGTCCTCGCCCACGTGCGCGTCGCCCTCGGACTGGCGGCCGTACACGGCGCCCGAGCTCACGAAGACCACGCGCCGGGCCCCGGCGGCGCGCGCCACCTCGAGCACGCGACGCGTGCCGCTCACGACCACGTCGAACGTGCCGCTCGGATCGCTCGCCTGCGCCTGCGCGCTCGTCGAGGTCGCCGCATGCACGACGTGGGTCCAACGCGCGCCGGGCGCCGCGACGAGCGATCGGACGTCGGTCGCCAAGAGCTCGAGCTCGTCGCCGCGCGCCGGCTCGACGCGATCCAGCAGGCCCTCCGGCGCGCGCGCGAGCGCGGTCACCCGGAGCCCGAGCCCGGACGCGCGGTTCGCGTGGAGGAGCGCCGCCACGAGCCAGGTGCCGAAAAAGCCGGTCGCGCCGGTCACCAGCACGCGCGCGCCGCGCAGCGCCTCGAGATCGTCGCGGGCGGCGACCACGATCTCCGCGAGCTCGGCCTCGGGAAGCCGGGTCATGCGCCGGCTCGCTCGCCCGCGGCGACCGGGCCCACCGGCGAGCGGACCTCGCCGCGGCGCTCCAGCCAGCGCGCGAGGGCCCCGAGCGCGACGGCGAGCAGGGCCACCAACGCCCCACGGCCGAGCCCGCCGAGCCACGGCGCGCGGTAGCCGACCACGAGGTGCCTCGCCCCCGCCGGGGCGTGCGCGACGATCCGCCCGAAGCGATCGGCGTCGATCGGGATCGAGACGCCGTCGGCGAGCACGACCGACTGCGGCCACCGCAGCAGTGCGATCGTCACGTCGCGCGGCGCGGGATCGCCCGGCAGCTCGACCTCCGCGTCCCAGTCCGAAAGCCGGATCGGCAGCGGCCGCTGCTCGCCGGTGGGCTCCTTCCAGTGCGCGAGCGCGCGCGAGCCGAGCAGCTCGACCAGCTGGAGCTCGTCCGTCGCCGGCCCGGCCTGCAGCTGCGTCTTGTCGAGCCCCTGCCAGGCCTGCAGCCAGGTCACCTGGTGCTCGAGCTGGAACGTGCGGGTCGTGAAGACGGGCTTGGTCATCGTCCGGTGCACGACGATCCAGCGCACCCCCCACGCGCGCAGCGCCGCCGTCGGCTGCTCCATCAACAGCGTCCGCGCGGCGCGCTCGGGCGCGCGCGTCTCCGAGAGGACGTCGTAGCCGCCGACCGAGGCGACGCCGTAGACGAGCGGGAGCTGGTGCTCGAGCGCGTGGGCGTACGACGTGTCCGCGCTGCGCGACGGCGCGAGCGGCATCACGCGGCGCCGGTCGATCGGATCCGCCGACGCGACCCGCTCGGCCACCGCGGGCGGCAGCGGATCGAACAGGGGAAACCCGTAGTCGTAGAAGGCGGCGCGCGCCGCGTACACGTGGACGCCGAGCGGCAGCAGCACGACCACCGCGGCGGCGAGCTCGAAGACGCGCGGCCGCGCGCTGCGCGACGCGAGGGCCGCGAAGGCGAGGCCGGCCGCCACGCAGGCGAAGAAGACGACGACCGGCAGCAGGCGGAAGGGGTGGCTCGAGAGGATGCTCACCAGCGGCAGCTTGGTGAACAGCGTGCCCAGCGGCGTGGCCGGCCCGAGCGCCAGCACGAACGCGACGAGGGCGAGCACCGCGAAGCCCGCGCGCGACGCCTCGGCCCGCGTCGGCCGCCTCGTGAACAGCGCCACCAGCGCGAGCGCGGCCGCGCCGAGCACGCCGGCGCCGACGTAATAGAGCGTCCCGATCCAGGCCGCCTCCGAGCCGCCCCATCCGTTCGGGTGCGCCGAGCGGACGAGCGGCACGGGGACGAGCATCGAGCCGAGCCCCTCGCCAATGCCGTTGCCGTAGCCGCCGGCGCGCTGCATGTCGCGCGTGGTGTCGACCACGACCCAGAGCAGCGGCAACGCGATCGCGGCGCCGCCCACCAGCGCTACGACGGCCCACCCCGCGCGCTGCCACGGGATGGCCGCGGTGGCGACGAGCCACGCGACGACGCCCACGAAGCAGCCGACCTCGTAGAGCCAAAGCTGCGGGAAGCCGACGTGGTGCGACACGCCGATCGCGAGGGCCGCGAGCACCGCCCAGCGCGCCCCGACGGGCCCCTCGCGCAGGCGCAGCGCGAGCCCGACGAGCGCGGGGATCCACGCGATCGCCGCGGTGAACATGTGCCACGAGCGCCCCATGGTGAGCGCCGCCCCCGAGAGCGCGAACGACAGGCCGCAGAGCGCCGCGAGCACGCCGCTCACGCCGAGCCGACGCAGCAGCCGCTGCGTGAGCCAGAAGCCGACGCCGAGGTGCATCCACGCGAAGACCTCCATCACCGCGTACTCGTCGCGGAGGGCGTGCCGCGCGATCGCGTACGCGAGGTAGGTCGGCGGGTAGGTGAGCGAGGCGCTCGAGAGCGCGGCGAGCGGGGTGCCGAGCATCGTCCACGGCTGGTAGTCCGGGAAGTGCCCGTGCCAGACGCTGCGGCAGCCGACGAGGATCGCCGGCACCGCGCCGACGCGCTCGTCGTCCTGGCTGAAGTAGTAGGGCTGCCGGAGCTCCAGCGCGCCGAGCGCGGCGAACAGCAGCAGCAGCCCGAGCGCGGGCGCGAGCTGCTCGAGCCGCTTCGCGAGGCGATCCGCGGGGCCAGCGCCCGGGTCGGCGTACGGCTGCGGCGCCCGCAGCGCGTTCGCGAGCCAGCCGTCGAGCCCGGGCCGGCGCCGGCGCAGCAGCGCGATCAGCCCCAGCAGCACGACCAGCAGGGCCAGCGCGAGCATCGTCACCACTTCATAGCAGCATCGCGCCCGGCTACGGCGCGGGCTCTTCGCCGAAGTCGGGGTCGGTGAGCTCCGGCTGCAGCGGGAGCACCGGCGGCGCATCCTCGGTCACGCGCGTGGTCTCGAAGACCCACCATTTCCCCTGGTGCGCGACCACGTCGACCTCGGCCGCGTGCGAGCCCCACACCGAGGCGCGCGGATCGACCTGGTCGTCCCACTGCGTCTTCATGAGCACGAGATCGAAGTAGCGCCCCCACGACGTGCTCGTGCGGTACTCGCTCGGGTTCCACTCGAAGTTCGGCGGCGGATCCGGCGGCATCTTCTCCTTCCGGTAGTGCACCGGGAGGCTCATCGTGCGCGTGAACGAGAACGCCACCTCGCCGCCGTGGTGCGCGACGTAGTACGCCGCGGTGTGCAGCAGCGAGTACTGCGCGGTCACCTGCGTGCGCTCGGCGGTGTGCGACTCGGGCAGCGGCAGGTGGGTGCGCACGATCGGATCCCAGAGCAGGCCGGTGACGCGCCGGCCGTCGGGCATCTTGGCGAGGATCGCGTCGAGATCGCCGAGCTCCTTCTGCAGGTCCGGGCTCCCCATGAACTGGAAGAAGCCGCCCGCCGCGGCGAGCCCGACCGAGACGTACATCAGCCGCAGCCCCTGCTCGAAGCGCGGGATCGCGCGCGGCGCCCACAGGATCGCGGTGAGCACGATCAGGAACGTGATGCGCTCGAAGACGAAGTTCGTCGCCCAGAAGACGTGCGGGATGATCAGGTAGGCGACCACCGACGCGACGAACAGCCAGCGCAGCGCGACGGGGGGCGCGTCCTCGACGTCGCGGAGCATCGCGCCGATCGCGAGCAGCCCCACGCCGATCGAGAGCACCTTGGCGTCGAAGCCGTCTGCGCGAAAGCCGGTCGCGTAGGTGAAGAAGTCCTTCACCTTGCTCATCGCGAAGACGTCGTTCCCCTCGGCCACGCCGTACTCGAAGTTCTGGAAGCTGCCGTGCGTCTGCCGCCAGTAGACGAACGCGCACCAGCCGATGGCCGGCAGCAGCGGCAGCCCCGTGCGCAGCGCGCGCCCGAGCCGCTCGAAGAACGGCGCGCGGTCGGTCTGCGCGCGCGCCACGATCGCGACGAGCATCAGCATGTAGCCGAGCGCGGTGGCGAGCAGGTGCGTGTAGGCGCCGAGCAGCGCGATCACGGCGGTCACGAGCTCGGGCGTGAAGCGGCGCACCCCGCGGTGGTGGTGGGCCGTCGCGAGCAGCCGATCGCGATCGAGCACGCGCGAGAGCACGACGATCTGCAGCGAGACGCCGAGCCCGAAATTCACGAAGCCCCAGATGACCGAGTAGCCGAAGACGACCGGCAGGATCAGGAACGCGCGCGCCCGCGGCCGCCCGGTGGCGCGCAGCAGGGCGAGCGTCGCGTAGCCGACCAGGAACACGTAGAGCGACAGCACGAGCTTGCCCGCGAGGTCGATCGGCACGAGCAGGTTCGCGACCGCGACCAGCACGTGGAAGAGCGAGTTGTAGCTCGCGAGGTTCGTCTCGAAGAGCTGCCGCTCCGGGCCGCCGGCGCCGACGATCATCCGCTTGAGCGTGGCGGCGAGCGCGAGGTGCTGCGGGTAGTCGACGAACGGCAGCAGCTTGTTGCGGAACAGGCCGGCGATCAGGAGCAGGAGGCTCCCCCAGTACGCGGCGGTGTAGGGCGCGCCGCCGGCGTCCCACCAGGGGGCGTCGCGCGAGAGGCGCTCGTCGGTCGCCGCGTCGGCGGGCTCGTCGTCTTCCGGCGCGGCCGGCGCAGCCTGGCCGGCGGACGCGGGCGCGGCGGTCACGCGCGTCGAGGCGGGGGCGCGCGCAGGCTTCCCGGCCGGCTCCTCGCGCGCTTCTTCCGCGGCTTCAGGCGCTGCTTCACGCGCTTCGTCACGCGCTTCACGGAGCGGCGCCGACTCGGCCTCGGCCGCTTCCTCGCCGCCCTCGCGCCTCGCTTCGTCCTTGGGCTCCGTCGCCTCGGCCCCTTCGCCAGGCTCACGCTCGCCGCGCCGCGTCGTCATCGCGCGGCGTCTACCCCGCCATGAGGGGTGCGAAAAGGCGAGGCGTCGCCGCGGACGCGCCGAGCGCGCCGGGCTCGCCCGAGGATGCGCGCGTACGCAGCGCGGCGACGCAAGGCGGTCACGGTGTCGCGGGCCGGCGACGGTGAACGCGCCCGGCGCACGGCGACGGCGCCGGGATCAAGAACCCGTTCGAACGTCCGCGTCCTCGACGCGGGGGCGCGAGGCCGACGCGACCGACGGGACCGGACCGACGGACCCGACCGTCGCGACCGACGCGACCGAGAGCCGCGTACCCGAGCGGACGCGACGGCGCGCGGCCACGGCCGTGTCGGCCGCGGAAGCGTGCACGATGGTGCCGCAATGCGCGCAGCGCCGATGGTGGGCCTCGGACGCGAGGAAGATCGTGAGCGAACCGCAGGATGCGCAGACGTGGGCGACGTGAGTCATTACGGGATACCTGGCGGGAGCAGGGGGGCTCTGGGGTCTTCGCGGGTAGGGGCCGGATGGATGCTGGAACTTCGGCTCCGTTGCGGCGCGACTCGAGGATGACCGAGCCAGGCGACGCCGGCGCGAACCGTGGGTGACCTCTATGCAGCGAACGTGCGAGCCGCCGAGCATCTTCCGCGCCGCGGTGGACGCGGTCGGGATGACGGCGCGAGCGCGGGCGCTCCGTATCCGGCGAACGTCGGATCACCACCGCCAGGGTCGGGTTACCCTCGGCCGATGACGACCGAAGCACGTCGGGTGATCGCCGATCTGAAGGAGCTCAAGGCGCGCACGGGGACCGAGCGCGGCGCGCAGCGGGTCGCCTGGGGCCCGGTCTGGCGCGACGCGCGGGCCTGGTTCCGCGGGAAGGTCGCGGAGATCGGGCTCTCGGTCGAGCAGGACGCCGCGGGCAACCTCTGGGTCACGCTCGCCGGCGCGGCCTCGAGCGCGACGCACGAGCGCGTCATCGCCTTCGGCAGCCACCTCGACTGCGTGCCGAGCGGCGGCTGGCTCGACGGCTGCCTCGGCGTGGTGACCGGGCTCGAGGTGCTGCGCCAGTTCGCGAAGGCCGCCGAGAGGCCGCCCGTCACGCTGAAGCTGGTCGACTGGGCCGACGAAGAAGGGGCCCGCTTCGGGCGCAGCCTCTTCGGCTCGGCCGCGGCCGCCGGCACGCTGAAGCTCGAGGACGTGCGCACGCTCAAGGATCGCCAGGGGGCGCTGCTCGTCGACGCGCTGGGCGAGAACGGCATCGACCTCGATCGCGTGCTCGAAGCGCACGAGAGCTTCAAGGCGATGGACCTGCGGGCCTACCTCGAGGTGCACATCGAACAGGGCCCGGTGCTCGAGGCGATGGGCAAGGGGACGGGCGTGGTGATCGGCACGTTCGGCGTCGAGCGCCACATGATCCGCTTCACCGGCCAGGCCGCGCACTCGGGCTCCACGCCGATCGCGATGCGCCGCGACGCCTTCCTCGCGGCCGCAGAAACCGCGCTCGCGTGCCGCGAAATCGCGAAGCGGCACTCGAAGCCGGGCGCGGGCGTGGTCTGCACGGTCGGCGTCGTCGACGTCGAGCCGAAGTTCGTCACCGCGATCCCCGGCGCCTGCAACATCTCGCTCGATCAGCGCGCGCTCGACCCCGCGACGCTCGCGCAGATGCACCGCGAGGCGCACGAGGCCTCCGAGCGGATCGCCCGCGAGAACGACGTCGAGGTCGCCTGGACGAGCCTGCTGCGCATCGAGCCGCGCCCCTTCGATCCGCGCTTGCTCGAGCTGTGCGAGGAGGCGGTGCGCGAGGAGACGGGCGAGGCGACGCGCCTCCCCTCCGGCCCGCTGCACGACGCCTCCGAGATGGCCGCGGTGGTGCCGACCGTGATGCTCTTCTCGAGCTCCGCGCGCGGGCTGTCGCACTGCAAGGAAGAGGACACGCCCGAGCCGCACCTGGAGGCGACGATCGACGCGTTCCTGCGCCTCGTACGCAAGACGGTCGCCGAGGTGGCGAAGGCGACCTGAGCGTTACGAGCCGCGCCTCCGCGGGTGGTCACGGCGAGCACGGGCGAGCGGGGGTCCGCGCCCACCGTTCGCCGGCGGGCGCGCCACGCCCCGCGGCGGCGGATCGGCGGCGGATCGGCGGCGCTACGGAGGGGGGGTCGGCGAAGCGGCGAGGACGCTACTTGTGCCGCGGCGGCGGGATGGTCTGCACGTCGGAGTGCACGTCGTGACGCTCGACGTCCCAGCTGTGCTCGGGGTCCGGGAGGAAGAAGAGATCGCCCTCGCTGTTGCGCAGGAGCCAACCGCCGGGGACCTCGGC
>CAIXWQ010000954.1 GCA_903923175.1 uncultured delta proteobacterium
CGCGCGGCGTGACGGCGACGGCGCTCACGATGGGAACCCCACCCGTCCCTCAGGGCGTCGCCATCGACTCCGTCGAGTGCATTGAGTCCTTTGATAAGAACGCGTTCAGCGGCCCGCAGTGCGCCATCGTTGTGCGACAGGTCATCGCGAATGGCATTGTCGTAGAGCTCGTAGCTCTCAAATGGGAAGCGGCGCGCGAAGCGCGACAAGAGTCGGCCGAGTTGCGATCCTTCGTCCGCGCGAGTTCCCAGTTCGAAAAAGGCCTTTCGCTTGAGAGAGCGGATCCACCAAGCGCGCTGCTCGGGCGTGACGCCGGCGGCTGCGGCTTCTTCGACCGAGGCCCATGACGTTCCGAATGCGCCACGAAGCACCTCGCTCGTTGGGGCTCCGGAGAGCAGCCGGTCGCACTCAGGGGCAGGCATCGCTGCGGGATCGAGACGCTGGAGGTAGCGGGCCAGCGGTTCGGGACGCGTGTTTTCGTGCGACGTGGGCGGGTAGCCGACGAGCACGTTGTAGTAGCGAGCGTAGACGGCGCGTTCCGCCTTCGCGTATCCGTCGCTCTGAACTGCAGGACGACCGCCTGCGCCGTCCGCGCACTCGTAGCCCGCCGTGATCGCGTAGGCGAGTAGACCTTGTAGCCGACGGTACGGGAGCGCTTGGCCGTTGTCGTATGCCGACACGAGCGCAAGTCGGATCCTGCTTCGAACATTCGGATCTCGCAGCGAACGTGAGTTTTCCAGGATGTGGCATCGATCACGGGCAGGGCACGTCGCGCAGTGCCCTTCTTCCCAGCGGGTGGGAGCCGTGTACGAATTCAGCATTCCATCGAAGGCGCCGGCATCGGACGGGAGGCATCGGTCGCGAAGATTCACGACGAGGGTTCGGTGCTCGCGCATCCGACGCTCAGCCTCCGCAACGTCCGACTCGGTCCCCTCACGGGCCCGCAACACGGGCTCCACTAAGTCTCGCCAAAGCGATCCGCCTGCGGCCCGCCGGGAGCTACTGCGGAGCCGCCCCTCGTTGATGGCGAGCATCGTGCGCACGCCCGGACGAAACAGCTCGTTCTCCAGAATCGATTCGAGGTGAAACTCGCGCCTTTCTGTGTCGTTGAGCTCCGAGCCGTCCTTGAGCACCAGCCACGACCCGAGGTCCCAGCGCTTGTTCACGCGTTGCTCGGGGGTGAGTGGTCCGCCGTTCTGCAACGAGGCGAGCTGTTCGCAGGCTGCTGTCTTCCCGTCACCGGCGTCGCCAGTTAGTACGACGCGATCAAACGGAAAGTCTGGTCGATTCGCGTCCTCGACGAGCTGGTCGAGCCTTGTCTTGGTGTGCGTCTCTTCGGGCGTAAGCCCGAAGTTTAGTAGACTAGATGGCTGCCCTCGCGATTCGTGGAAACAGAAGGCGTTGCCTTGCTCTGTCTGCGTTCGCAGCGTGTTGAGGTAGTCGACGAACGTGTTCACGTGCCGCTCGGTCATGTACTTCCCCCAACGAATTTGCGGGATTTACTCTGGGACGTTTGTCCGAGGCCAGAAGTGGTGCCACCCGAATGCTCGCCCTGGACTGCCATGCTAGTGACGTCACGCGTGACGGCGTCATGAGTCCCGATCAGCATCAAAGCGAAGTGTCGGCGCACCTGGCGACGGAGTCTAGAGAACTCGGACAGCGGTTCGCGACGCTCTGCGTTGCGTGAGACCGGACGTCGGGCCGCTCTGGTTCGCGCACGCACTAGCTCGCGTTGAGGCGCACGAGAGAGCATCGTACGGCTGCGAGGAGTTGACGGTGCAGCTGTGAGATGGTGGGCGTCGTCGGTGGCCACCGGCCGGGCGGCATGCGTCTGTGTGCGTCGCGGACTTCCTCAAAGCTTTCCTGGCGGAAGCCGGAGTTGAGGGTGGGCTGTTAGCTCTCGATCCTGCCGACCCAAAAGCGCGTCGAACACTCCACTCGCCTCAAGCCGGGAGCAAGTTGGCCGCGAACAGCGTTTGGAGATCCGGCTCGAGTCCCCGCTCGTAGTTCTTCGCCTTCGTTTGGAGCCACAGAGCGAGCACGTGGATGTTGCGCGCGACGTCCCGCTGCCGGCTGCTCGACTTCGCGACGACGCGGCCCGATTGCAGCCGCAGCTTCAGCTCCGCGACATTGGCGCGTTCGTCCCACGTGAGTATCGCGTCATCGCGCACAAGCCCGAGCCGTCCGAGCGCACTCTCCACCCGATCGAACGAGTCTTCGCGCGTCGCATCACCATCGTATTCGTTGACGCGAAGTCCATCGTAAACGCCATCGCGCAGCGCCATCGCGCGCGCGCCTTCGTTGTAGAAGGCCTCGGTGAATGTCTCGATGCCACGTTCGACGTTGCGGACAAGGTCACCGAGCCAGAGCACAAGACAGATGAAGTTCTTGTCCTTGGTCGGTTGAGTCTCGCAGGATTTGGTCACGGTCCCACCCGTAACTCGCAGAGTCAGTGTCATTCCATGACGCGACCCGGAGACGGGCCTCACGGAGATCGCGCTGGGGTCGATGCCAAGTCGCGTCGCGAGCGACTTCAGGCGCTCCATCGCGTCCTCGCGCGAGAGGCGCGTTTGGATCTCGGGAACCTGCCGGGGGGGGGCCACGGGAGCATCGTAGTCCTCCGGACCGTGTAGATGAAGCGTGATCGTGCGCGATTGGTTCCGGTCGCTCGAGCCTCGGCGAGGCCCTGGAAGATGCCTGCTGCCTCGGCATCTTACTTCGTCATACCCGCTCTTCTGTGGCGCGCCGCGGCGCTTGCGTTCAACCAATGCAAGCACGGACAATAGCTGCACACATGCCGACGATTCGGAACCTTCTCGACGCACTGGACGATCTCTCGCCTGACTCAATCGACCGGCTTTGCGAGCTTCGCGAAGTTGGCGGGCGGACTCGCTCGAGCAAGTGTGAAGCGCTCGCGCGCTCCTACCGTGGCGACTACGCTGACTTCTTTGAGGAAGTGCTGAAGAAGGATCTCGTTGAGCTGCTTGCCGATCCAACCGACTTTGATGGAACAGAGTACTACCTCCCCTCCGCATCGGGCTACTCGAAGCCCGAGTTGGTGAAGATTGCGCTCAAGGTCTTTCGCGACGAGAAGATCGTGCCGCAGCTAGAGGTGGTCGACGACGATGAGGACGGCGAAGACGAATCCGAAGACGACGACGACGAAGACGACGAAGACGACGAAGACGAAGACGAAGACGTTGAGAGGCAGAACGCAGTCGTCGAAAGAGCTGTGCGGGAAAAGGTTGAAGAGTATCTCCGACAGCGCGAGCGCGAGAGTTCAACGCCCGACGCCCGCTCCGGTCCCTGCCCCTGCGGTAGCAGACGCCCCTTCTCGGTGTGTCACGGAGCGACGACTCCGTCGGCGTCGCAGACGACCGCCGGCAGCACACACCGCGCTCAGTCAGGCACTGGCTCCTGGGGCGGCTCCTGGGATCGCGAAGGCTCGCATTCAGCGGGCGGCTCCGCCGGGGGGCGACATGCGGAGGGGCCTGGCTCCCACCGGTCGCCGCAGCATCCTGCGAGTAGCGAGTTTCACCCGAATGAGACGCTCGTCCTGCACTTGAGGAAGCTTACATGGCCGGCAAGCCTCGATCAGATTCGTGCGGCGCGACGTGACCTTGCTCGGATTCTGCATCCCGATCGGCACTCGGTTGATCCTGGTGCAGCGAGCACGGCGAGCGACACGATGACGAGCGTCAATGACGGTTGTGATCGGCTGGAGCGCCGGCTAGGTCGATAGCGGCGGCCGATGCTGATTGAGGTGCCTTGCTCCGGTATCGACACCTCGGACAAGCACGAAGACCTCCGAACAAGCAGGCACGCGACGTTGACCTTGGGTTCGTGTCCGGGCGCCCTCGTTTGGGCTGCATTCGTGCCGCGCCACGCTCCACGCCTACATGCCCACACATTCGCGAACGATCTCGACCAACTTCCCCGGCAGAGCCTCGACCTCGATGCCTGCGGCATGCCGCGGATACAGCTCACTCACGTGATCCGTCGCCCGCCCAAGCCCGAGCCCGACCAAGTGCACCCGCGGCCGCATCTCCCCCACCCGCGCGATCGCGGCCCGCAGATCGTCCTCGCTAGAGTGCTTCCCCTCCGGCCGTCCGTCGCTCACGACCAGCAGCCAGCGCGACTCCGCCTGCACCCCCGCCAGACGCTCTGCCGCCTGAAGCAGACACGGCCCATCGTCGTTGAACGACGGCTCGTTGTGTCCGCCTGGCCGGTCGCCCCGGACCTCCAACGCGAGTTCCTGAATCGCCCTCCGATGTGCCGACCTCATCGCCTCGCCGTGCGCGAGGACCGGAATGCGCTCATCCTGAAAGCCGTCGAGCGCGAACGGGATCCGCAGCTCGTCGAGCACCTCGGCGACCGTGACGACCGCGCGGAGCGCGCTCGCGATCTTCGCGCCGCGCATCGAGCCCGAGAGATCGAGCAACAACGTGAACGCCGGCCGCGGGCGCGCGGGCGCACCTGGGTGCGCGAAGATGGTCGTCGCGCGCCGCGGATCGGCCTCGGCGGCGAGCGCGTGGCGCAGCGAGATGCGTAGCCCGTGCGAGCGGGCCCGTCCCGAGGTCGGGCGCTCCGTAGGCGGAAAGGCCGGGCGGAGGGCGGTGAGCAGGCGACGGCGGACGACGGCCGTGTCGGCGAGGAGTTCCTCGTAGCGAACGCGCTCGCGCCGCCCGGGGTGGCGATCCGGTGTGCCGCGCACTGCGCCGCGAATCGCGCTGCCACCGGCTGCGCTCGACTGCACTGCGCCGTCGTAGAAGCTCCGCAGCAGCTCGGTCGCGCGCGCGATCTGCTCCGAGCTCTGGCTCCGCGTGCCGGGCGCCGCCGAGGCGAGCGCGCGATGCACGAGGCGGTCGATCAGCGAGCTGCGCGTGTTGGACACTTGCACGCGAAAGGCCGGACGCTCGAGCGCGCAGGCGAGGGCGTGGATCTCCTCTTCGAGCAGGAGCTCAACCCACGGTAGGATCGTCTCGCGTGCATGCACCAGCGCGCGGTGGGCCAGCACGCGGACCCACGCCTCGCGTGCGTCCTCGGGGGACTTGTGCCGATCGTGCGCGTAGACCTCGCGGTCCCACAGCGCGTCGGCGTCGGCCGGCGGCGTGAGCGTCGGGTCGGGGAGGAAGTCGCCGAGGTACGCCTTTCGCGCCGCGTGCGTGGTCTGCAGCGCCACGCGCACGAGGGGGCACTTCGAATGAACCTCCGGCGGGTTCGGCTGCGTGGCCCCGCGCACGCACGCCAGCAAGAAGGTCAGGAGCGGCGTGCCGGGCTCCTCGCCCGGATCCGCGTGCGCCTTCTCGAGCCAGCGCGCCACGCCGGGGTAACGGCCGATCATCCAGCGCTCGACGCGGCCGTCCTCGATCGCGTTCAGCGCCAGCATCGTCGCGGTGGGGATCACGCCCGTCGGGGCGAATGCGTGGTAGCGCGAGAGCCAGGCGTGGCCGACCTCGTGCGCGATGATGCCGGCGCAGGCGATGGGGCCGAGCTCCTCGAGCTGGTGCTCCGGGACCTCGATGGTGTGCGAGTCGCCGTGGTAGCACCACGCGCGACCGAGCATCACGCGGACACCGCGGTCCGCGCAAAGCCCTGCCGCCAGCGCGCGCAGCGTCCCCTCGCTCACTGCGCGGCCTCTTCGGCCTCGAGCTCGTCGCCGCTCGCCGCAGTCTCCGCGCCCTCCGGTCGACCCTCGCGCGAAGGTCGGTCATCCTGCGCGCCGTCGAGGCCATGTGCCTCCATGAGCCGCGTGAGCGCCTCGCGCTCCGGCCCCGGCGTGACGCGCGCGACGTAGTAGCGATCGAGGGCGCGGGCCATTGCACGCGGGAGCGACGCGCCGTCGGCGATCGAGCGCTCGAGCAGATCGAGCACCGAGAGCAGGGCGCGTCGGGTCGGCGCCGCGGTGCTCGAGACGCCGAGGCGCGAGCCCTCGACGCGAAGCGCCTCGTCGGCCGCGACGTGGAAGCGTGCGATCTGATCGAGCGCCGCGCGAATGCCGGGCACCGAGGCGAGCGCCGCGTTGGGCGGGCAGGGATCGACCTCGCCGGACCAGGCCTCGCCGTCGACGAGCACGTCCGGCTGCGCGCCATCCACGCGCGCCCGCAGCATCGCCGTGACCGCGGGCTCGCCGGGCGAACGCACGAAGCGGTGCGCGCGGAAGCGGTCGAGGAAGGCGGGGCTGAGCTGCGCGCGGCCGGCGTAGCCGGTGGGGTTCATCGTCGCGAAGACGCTGAACGCACCGTGGATCGGCTCGCCGCCCGCGCCGAAC
>CAIXWQ010000955.1 GCA_903923175.1 uncultured delta proteobacterium
GGCGCGGCGTCGGGCGCGGTAGCGGCGTCGGCGCTCGGCTCGCTCGCCTCGCTGGTGAAGCCCGCGTCGCTGCTCACCGCGCGCGGGACGACCCCCTCCGCGTCCTCGGCGGGCGCGGCGCACGCGCCGAGGAGCGCGAGGGCGAAGGCGGCGAGGCACGAGGCGGCGTGACGAGGCGAGTTCGTGATCATGTCCGGGGCTCCTTCGCGGCGTTCGCGTGGCTCGACCCCACTGCAGCCGGCGGGCCGCGACGCGACCACGCGCGGCGCCGCGCGTCGCTCGCGCGAATTCACCCAAATTCGTGGAAATTCAGGCGCCGAGCGGCGAGCGCCGCGCCTCGGAAAACGGGCGAGGGTTGGGGGGGAAATCCCCCAAGGAGGGGGGAAGACCCCCGAAGGCGGGCGAGTCGAGGCGAGGCGCGCCCTCGAGACGCTAGAACCGCACCACGACGTCGACCGAGCCGACGCCGACGCTCGCGGAGACCGGCGCGCGGGGCCCGAACACCAGCCACCCGAGGCCGAAGGCCGCCGCGGTGCTCCCGACGCCGAGCAGCACGTTGCCGACGTTCGCGTAGGTGCGACCGCGGTCGTAGGTCGGCCTCGCGCTCTCCGGGCACGAGACGCGGCCCGCGCCGCAGAGGGCGTCGAGATCCGAAATCGAGCGGGCGCGCAGGGCGTAGAAGACGGAGGCGCCGCCGAGCGCGACGACCGCGACGCCGCCGCTCACCCACGGCACCCAGCGCTCGCGCAGCTCGGTGCGCGCGGCCGGCGCGACGGGCTCGGCGACGCGCGGGCCGAGCCCGATCGTGACGTCGAGCGACGACGCGCTCGGGGGGACGACGATCTCGCGCCGCTCCGGCGCGTGCCCCTCCGCCGTGACCGTGAGCGTGTGCCGCCCCGGATCCACGCGCACGCCCGCCGACGCGATCGCGGGCGAGATCGCGCGCCCGTCGAGCACGAGCCCCGCCCCCGGAGGGACCGCCACGCGGGCGACCGGGAGCGCCTTGCGCAGCGAGGCGACGTGCGTCTCGGCGCGCGCGTGGAGGCGCCTGCCGTCGTCGTCGGTCGCGGTGGCGCTCATGTCGGCGGCGCGTTCGAACTGATCGAGCGCGTCGACCCCGCGCCCGAGGTGCTCGAGGCAGAGACCGAGGTGGAAGCGCACCGAGGCGCTCGTCTTCACGGTCGCGACGCGCTCGAAGTCCGCGAGCGCGCCCGCCCAGTCCCCCTGCTCTTCGAGGGCGAGCCCGTGCGCGAAGAGCTCGCGCGCGGCGGTGAGCTCGCCGGACGACGGATCCTCCGCGCGCGCCACGCCGGGGGCGCGCGCCGCCGCCGCGACCAGCAGCGCGAGCGCCGCGCACGCCGCGAGGGCCCGCTCAGAAGCCCGCATTCGTGACCCCCTCGTGCGCCCCCGCCGAACTCGCGGGCGGAGGCGACTTGCGCGGCACGGTGGTCGCGACGCGCGGGGCAGCCGCGAGCGAGCCCGCGGCCTTCGCCGTCGTCGCGGGGCGCTCGGAGGTCGGGGTGGGCGCACGCGCTCGGCCCGGCGCGCTCGACACGCTCGGCGCGCTCGGCTCGTTCGCCTCCGAAGCCCCCTCCTGCACCCGCGCGTGGGTCTCCGTGGCGCCGAGCGCCGAGGTCGCGCCCGACGACGCGCGCGACGGGCTCTGGCCGGCTTGCGTCGAGACCCCTTCGCCCGCAGGCGCGCGGCGGGCGAGGGCGACCGTCGCCGCGGTCGCGAGCACGAAGAAGGCGATCGCGGCGGAGGCGTACACGGCGAGCCCCCTCGGACGCGCGGGCGAACGGACGGCGGGCCGCGTCGAGGGCGGAGCGGTGACGGCCTCGATCCGGAGCCCGCTCGGCAGCTCGCGCGGCAGCTCGATCGGCAGCTCGATCGACGGCGCCGTCGGCGCGAGCTCCCGCGTGTCGCTCCCCGAGCGCTCCGGGCGCGGGGGCCTGGTCATCGGATCGGTGTCGGCCTCGAGCGGCGGCGGCGCGGCGTCGAGCGTCTCGGCGCCCGGGCTCGAGACGCGCGTCGCGATGCGATCGGAGCGCCGCAGATCGCCGCCGCTCGCCGTCAGCGCGGTGAGCGTGACGAC
>CAIXWQ010000956.1 GCA_903923175.1 uncultured delta proteobacterium
ATGACGCCCCTCACGCAGTTGACAACTTTCGCGCCTTCCCGTCGAACCGCCACCGTTCGGCGGTGGTTCTGCGCCGCCATCGGCAGCCGGCTCCGCCGACGGAAGGCGGTACACGATCGTCGCGCCGGTCGCGTCGATCTCGACCTTCGCGACCAACGTGCGGATGATGTGCCGGCGCTCGAGCCACGAGACCGCGTCGAGCCCCTTTCGAACGCGCGACCCAAAGTCCTCGAGCTGCGTGATGACGGCACGGAGGTGCACGGTCTCGCGAAGCGCTCGGTCCGCATCCGTCACCTCGCCTTGAGCCGCCTTGATGCGTGCGCGCACGGCATCGCTGCGAGCCTTGAGCTCCTTCAGCTCGATCGCTCCGGCCTCGTACGCGTCCACCAGCCGCTGGAGGCTCCGCTCGTGGACCGCGAGGGCGCGGCTGGCTTCGTCGCGACGCACGCGAAGCTGCGCAGGGATGCCATCGCTACTTCGGCGGCGCGACCACTCCTCGAGCATTCGGGTCGGGTCCTGGAGCAGCTCGCAGATCGACTGCCAGACATATGCATCGAGCTGCTCGACGCGGACCTGCGGGTTGTTGCAGACGCGCCCACCGGCGAAGCGGTAGGAGTCAGTCCCGACGCAGCGGTAGTACCCGTACCGATCGCCACCTTTCGCTGCCGACTTCGACACCGTCTTGCCGTAGAAGGAGTAGCCGCAGCAGGCGCAGACCGTCAGTCCTTGAAGCAGGTACCGTTCGCCTCGCCCGTTTCTCTGCGACAGCTGCTTGTTGCGCGCGAGCTGTTCCTTCGCGGCCTCGAAGAGGTCGCGTCCCACGATCGCTGGCACATCGATCGAGATCCACTCGGCCTGCGGCTTGTCGCGATGGGCGCTCTTCGCGCGACGCGGCGTAGTCGCTTTGCCCCGAATCGGACGAAGCAGCTTGCGACGCTCCGTCGCCTCGGTCTTCCCGAAGGCGGCCTTGCCCATGTGCGCGGGGTTCTGGACGATCGCCCAGACCGTCGCGCGATCCCAGCGCGGTGCGCCGCGCCGAGTTGGGATCTTCTGCTCGTTGAGGTTGCGCACGATCTCGCCAATCGACTTCTGCTCGTGGACCAACGCGTGGAAAATGCTGCGTACGACCTTCGCCTCGTGGAGGAGAATCTGGTAGCTCGCGGGCGCATCGTCCGACCGCTTGACGTATGCGAAGCCGTACGGCGCTCCACTCATCGGGTTGACCGAGCCGCCTCGTGCACGATGAATCTTCCCACGTCGGCAGCGCTCGAGGATCTTGGCGCGCTCGTACTCCGCGATCATCCCCTGCACCTGCACGAGAAGCTCGTCCTCGGCACTCTCGCCCGCGGGACCATGAAGAAACACGGGAGTGACGCCGCAGCGCCGAAGCTCGTCGAGCAGCAGCACCTGATAGGCGTACTTTCGCGCCAACCGGTCGGGGCTATGCACGTACAGGATCTCGATTGCGCCCTCTGCCGCGCGATCGCGCAGGCGCTCGAGCGCAGGGCGCACGAGCGTGGCGCCACTGAAACCTTCATCGACGAAGATGTCCTGCGGGAGCACGACGTGTCCGTCGGCCTCAACGCGTTGCTTCAACGCCTCGAGCTGGCTCCCGACGGTCGCCTGCTGCGCCTGGTGCTCCGAGGAGACGCGCGCGTAGATCCCGATCGACTTCATCGTGCCTCTCGCCTCCGTTGCGCCGTCTCCGCGTTGCGATCGCACTCCTCGTCGATGACCGCGCCGCGGCGGACAACCGCTCGGTCGATCACCGGCGTCACCATCTCGTACACGGCGCGCAGGTGCTCGACCGACAGTCGTGTCGGCGCGAACGCCACGCGAATCTCGAGCCCCCGCCGCATGGGCGCGCACACCGAGCCGACTCGGAGGGCCGG
Source organism: uncultured delta proteobacterium (assembly GCA_903923175.1). Lineage (GTDB taxonomy): Bacteria > Myxococcota_A > Polyangia > Polyangiales > JADJMO01 > CAIXWQ01. The sequence goes on from CAIXWQ010000956.1 coordinate 1,893, forward strand.
GCCAAGAAAACGACGACGATTTCCGAGCACCCGCGGATCATCGCTATTTCCTCCTGCGATCTCGCAGCCGAGCGCGCAGATCCGTTCGAGTCACGCGACGTCGCCATTCGAAGTTTGCAACTGCGTGAGGGGCGTCATCTCTCCGTTGCTGTCGAACATCTTCCTGCACGCGCTCGACAAGGCGTGGACGCGCGATGGTGCGCAGTACGGCACCCTGGTGCGCTACGCCGACGACTTCGTGATCATGTGCGACACGAAGGCGGCGTGCGAGCGGGCGGAGGCGCGCGTGCGGCAACTGCTCACGCGACTCGGCCTGGAGCTGCATCCGGAGAAGACGAGGAAGGTCGACCTCTCGCGCGGCGAGCAAGGCTTCGACTTCCTCGGCTGTCATCTGCGCAAGAAGATGTCGGGGCCGATCTGGGCGAGGTCGCGCAAGCGCGTGTACTTCCTCCAGCGCGAGCCCTCGAAGCGCAGCATGATGCGTATCCGGAGTCGCGTGCGGGAGCTGACGCCGCGCGCTCGCTGCCACGAGGATCTGCGCGCCGTGATCGGCACGCTGAACCCCGTGGTGCGAGGGTGGGGCGAGTACTTCCGCACGGGCAACGCCGCGGAGAAATTCGTAAGCGTCGATGGATTCGTCGTCCGTCGATTGCGATCGATGCTGGTGAAGCGAAAGGGCCGGCACTTGCGTGCCGGTCAGGTCGTCCGCTGGAACCGCGACTACTTCGAAGCACTCGGGCTCGGCCGCCTGCGCGGCACCATCCGCTACCCGGAGGCCGCGTAATGCAACGACGTGAGAGACCGCCGGTAAGCCGTGTGCGGGAAATCCGCACGCACGGTTTGAAAGGGGGTCCTGCCCTTTCACTTGTGAGCTTCAACCTCAGCTTGTGAAAGGGCAGGATCTACCAATGCCCGACCGCATCGCGAGTTTCGAGGAGTTCTGGCCCTACTACGTGAAGGCGCACGCGAAGAAGTGGAACCGGCGGCTGCACTTCGCCGGGACGACCGCCGCGCTCGCCGTCGCCGGGCTCTCCGCGGTGACGCTGCGCCCGTCGCTGCTGCTGCTCGCGCCCGTGGTGGGCTACGGTCCGGCCTGGTTCGGGCATTTCGTCCTCGAGGGGAACAAGCCCGCGACGTTCGGCTACCCTGCCTGGTCGCTGAAGGCCGACTTCGTCATGTGGTCGAAGATGCTCGCCGGCACGATGGACGCCGAGGTGGCGCGGGTGCTGGCGGAGGACGCCGAGCGCGCGGCCGAGCGCTCCGCGGAGCGCGGGGTCGTCGACGTCGACGTCGCTCCGGTCGCCGAGTCCGCGGCCGCGATGAATTGAGGAATCGAGGAATCGAGGAATCGAGCCTCGCAGCGCGGTGGTGCGTCCACCGCGCGCCGTCGTCCGCCCGTGCGCGCTGCTCCGCGCCGCTCCGCGCTCAGCGCTCCACGCTCAGTGATGGATCTCGCGCCCCGGGAGCGTCGGTCGGTCTCCGCGGCTCTTTCGCAGGAGCGCCTCCTGGAGCGTCTCGATCGCGCAGGTCACCCGCCGCAGCTCGCGGAGCGTGTCCTGGCACGCGCCGGCGACCTCGGCCCAGCGCTCGGGCGTGCAGTCCTCCTTCGCGTCGGCGAAGAGGTGCATCGTGTTGCTCAGCGGTTCGTTGAACGCCTGCAGCGCGCGCCCGAGCTCGCGCCGCAGCGCGCAGAGGGTCTCGAGCTCCCGCCGCATCATCGCCCCCTCTCGTCGTGCACGGGCGGCACGTTGCACGCAGCACGCCGCCGCCCGGGGGCGCGGTCGGACCGGCTGGGCGGTCTTCGCGGGGGCACTGCCCGGGGGAGGCATGGTGACGGCGCGCGCACCTGCGTATGATGCGGTGCAGGATCGAACGCGGCAGCGGGCACGCGGCAGGGGAGCGATGGGCACAGCAGCGCTGTCGGGGAACATCAACGCGGTCGGCCTGCTCGAGCTGATGCGCATCCCCATGACGACGAAGCGCACCGGCACGCTCATCGTCATCTGCGAGGACGCCGACGCGGTCGATGCCGAGGCGCGCTTCCAGTACGACAACGGCATGCTCGTCTCGGGGAGCCTCGGCGCCCTCACGGGAGAGGAAGCGCTGCGGCGCATGCTCACCTGGCGCGACGGCGAGTTCGAGTTCATCGCCGACGCGCCGTTCGAGGGCGAGCGCGATCCTCGGCTGCACCCGGTGGTGCTCTCCGAGCTGAAGAACTGGTACGCGGCGCGCGCCGGCGTCTCCGCGAGCGCGGCCGGCAGCCGCCCCGCGGGAAGCCCGTCGCCCTCCGCCCCCGCCATGGCGCCGACCAGCGCGCGCGCACCCGTCGCCAAGCCGCCGTCGGGCCCGGTGAGCGCCATCCCGCGCTACCAGCCCGCGCGCGCCGCCACCCCGCCGCCGGCGCCCGTGAGCGCGCCCTCGGCGCCGATCTCCAGCGCGCTCGGCGGAGGGATCCTCGACACCCGCGGCAACCTCCGCGACGTCAGCGGCCAGCTCTCGCCGCGCGACGGCGCGCTCGTCTTCGCGGCGCTGCAGATCGGCGCGGCGATCGGCAAGGACATGGGGGTCGGCAACCCGCACTCGATCGAGATCCGCGGCAAGGGGCCCCGCTGGCTCGCCGCCGCCGTGCGCGGCGAGGCCGCGGTCGTCGTGGCGTGCCCTCCCGACACCGATTTGACCGACGAGCTCGCGCGACGCTGAGCCGAGACCGAGGAGCGAAGATCCGATGTCGAGGCTGGACGCGAAGGTCGCAGAGCTGAAGTCGATCACCGGCTGCCTCGGCGGCTTCGTGTGTCGCGAGGGGGTCACCTTCGCCTCGAGCCTGCCGCCCGTGTACGACCAGGCGCGGCTCGATCGCGTCGCCACCAACATCCGCAAGATCGCTGCGGTCGCCGACAAGGCCGGTTACTCCGGCGCCGATCTCGTGCTGCGCTACGGCAAGGCGAACCTCGTCGTCCTCGCCCTCGGCGAGGGGGCGTTCCTCACGCTCGCGGCCGAGCCGAGCGCCAGCGTCGCCACCATCGAGGTGTTCGCGAGCGTCGCCGCCGACGACAT
>CAIXWQ010000957.1 GCA_903923175.1 uncultured delta proteobacterium
CGCGCGGCGTCGAGCGCGAACCCCGCGACGACCTCGCGCGAGGCCGCGCCGCACGGGCCGAAGACCGCGAGATCGATCGCTGCCTCTGGGAGCGGCGCCGCGAGCGACGCCGCGAGCGCCTCGGACGGCTCGCCGACGACGACCTCGCCCACGACCGCCGGCCCGCCCGCGCTCGACCCCTGCACGCGGTCGCGCAGCGCGCGGAGCGCCTCCTCGCCGGCCTCCAAGCTCCGCTCGAAACGCGCGAGGTCGGGCTCGCCGAGCGAGAGCGACGGCCGCGGCACGCAGACGCGCACCAGCAGCTCGGGCGCGTCCGGGGCCAGGGCGCGCGCGAGGGCGAGGGCGTCGGCCGCGTCGTCGCCGAGCGAGAGCAGGAGGAGCGGACGGGAGAAGCGCACGTGGGAGCGAGCGTAGACGACCGGCGCTCGAAAGCCTCAGCGGCGCGGACGGGCTGCGCGGCGCGCGCGCTCCCGCGCTCCGTCGACCGGAGCGGGGGAACGCGGGTCGGCGCTCAGGTGACCTCGCTCGCGCGCAGCGAGACGACGGCCACGCCACCCTTCGAGCGGACGGCGACGCGCAGCGCGTCCTCGGGGCCGCGCGGCGTCCAGGCGATCTCGGTCCCCTCGCCTTCGATCGCGCCGTCGCCCTGCCAGCGCGTGGTCACGGGCACCGCGAGGCCCACGAGGCGCACGTGCACGAGCTCGCCGTCGCGCGTCGCGTGGAGCGACGGGCTCGGCGGCGCGGAGAGCGGGAGATCGTCGCTGCGCACGCTGCGCTGCGGCGAGGTGTCGCGGAACTGATCGAGCAGGCGCCGCTTCGGCTCGAGGCTCCCGAGCGTGCTCGCGTCCTTCGCGTCGGCGGCGTCGATCCCGGTGTCGGGCGGCGGCGGATCGGCGACGAAGGAGTCGAAGGCCGTCGCGTCGTGCGCGTCCATCCCGGCGTCGGGCGGCAGGGCGTCGACGACGAGCGTCTCGAAGCCGGTGTCCTCGGGCACCGGATCGGCGACCATCGTCTCCATGCCGGTGTCTTCGGGCACCGGATCGGACACGAGCGAGTCCTGCTTGCCGGAGTCCTCCGGCAGCGGATCGACCGACGTCTGCTTGCCGCCGCAGCCGACCGACCAGATGCCGAGCGCCGAGGCGAGCGCCAGGCCCTGCGCCCGCTGCGCCATCTTCGCGAGCCGCGCGGGGAGCGCGCGCGGCCGCCCCGAGCGAGACGCGCCCGGGCTCCTGGCGAAGCGCTCCATGTCGGCGTGCAGCGCGTCGATCTGGCGGTGTCGGACCGAGTCGAGCGCGGCGATCTCGAGGCCGAGGAGCGCGGTCTCGCGCTCGAGGCGGTCTCGCTCGGCCGGATCCTTCAGGTCGGCGTCGCGCGCGAGGCGCAGCGCCTTCTCGAGCAGCTCGGCCGTCTCGAGCGAGATCTGCCGCGTGAGCTCGGTCGCGCGCTTCTCGAGCGCCACGCCCTCCCCGAGCGGATCCGCGTGGAACTGCGCGAGCACCTTGCCCGCGTAGCCGAGCCCCATGGTGCGGTTGCCGACGCCGAGCGGCGCGAAGTTACGCTCGCGGAAGGCGGCCGCGCAGATGCGGAACAGCAGCTCGGCGCGGTCGTCGGAGACCCGGTAGTCGAAGCCGAGGTAGCTGCCGGTGACCGCGTGCGCCTCCTCGAGGCGGCGATGCATCGGGGTGCCGTAGTAGGGCTCCGCGCGGCAGAAGTTCACCGGGTGGGTGGCGTGCTCGCGGATGAAGGCGACGTTCTCGGCGACGTCGTCGAGCGTCGCGTCGGGCTCGAAGAGGAGCAGGTTGTAGCAGGTGAAGATCTCGGCATCCTCGGCGGCGCGGAGCGCCTCGGCGATCCTGAGGTTCTGGGTGCGACGCCCGAGGTGATCGGCGCCGCGCTGCGAGGCGTTCTCGATCCCGATGTAGAGCCGGATCACGCCGAGCGCGCGCAGCTCCTTCAAGAGCGCCGCGTCGACCGTGTCGGGGCGGCACTTGCCGATGATGCCGATCTTGCCGACCCCGAAGTCGTCGAGCTCCGCGCGGATGGCGCGCACGCGCGCGAGCGTGTCGGCGGGGCGCGGGTCGAAGAAGTTGTCGTCGTGGAAGCAGAAGATGCTCGGCCCGCCGGCGGCGTGCCAGAGCAGCGCCATCTCGGTCGCGACGTTCTTCGGCGAGCGGCGGCGCAGGGTGCGCCCACCCGCGTGCGCGCGCGCGTCCCGGTAGAACGTGGTGATCGAGCAGTAGGCGCAGGAGCCCCAGCACCCGCGGCTCGCCATGATCGGCACGAACGGGATGCCGAGGTGGCGAGAGTGCGGGCGGTAGCGGGTGGGGAACGGGAGCCTGTCGAGGTCGCCGAGCGGCCGCCCCTCGTTGCGGATCGGCGCGCGCGCCCCCTCCGCGTCATCCATGATCGCGAGGCCGTGGATGGCACGGACTGGCGCGCCGCGAGAGACCGCGTCGGCGAGCTCGACGACCGTCTCCTCCCCCTCGTGCAGCACCACCGAGTCGACGCCGTTGTCGCGCGTCAGCACCTCCCGGAACGCCATCGTCGGGAACTGCCCGCCGCACGTCAGGTGCCCGCGGAAGCCGAGCGCGCGCAGCCGCCGCGACAGCGCGAGGAAATCGTGCGCGCGGTGCTGGAACTGGATGCCGAGGCCGACGAGCTCGGGCCTGCTGGCGAGCACGCGGCGCGCGACCGCCTCGCGCTCCTTGGCCTCGTCGAAGGGGACGATGACCACCTTGTGCCCGGCCCCCTCGAGCGACGCGGCGATCATGCCGAGACCGAGGTTCTCCTCCAGATCCGCACCGACGAGCGTGACGCGCATGTCGACCTCCCCGAGACGCCAAGAGCCGGGCCCACGCGGGCGAAGCCGAGGCGACTCGCAAGGAGCGTGCACGGCCGCGCGCGCCGACCGGCGGGCGTCGCCCTCGGTCGTTGCGCGCAGGCCTTGCGCGACGTGCAGCGCGCGCGCCGCGCGTGAGCGGCTACGCGCGGGCGCTCACTGCGCGACCGGCGGGACGATGAACAGGACCTTGCGATCGGTGCCGAGCGCGAAGGTGCCGCCGGTCGGCTTGATCGCGTTCACCTTCAGCCAGCCCGTGAACAGCTGCACGGTCGGCTTCGGCGTGACGACGGTGTTCGCCTTCGGCGTGACGTCGAAGCAGTAGTACGCGCCCGGATTCACCGCCGCGATCGTGTCGTTCACGCCGTCGGCGGCCTTGGTGAGCGCCTTGGGACCGGTGAAGTTGTCGCGCAGCTGCCCGGCCGGGAAGGTCAGGCAGACCGAGCCGGTGACCGGATCGGTGCCGCCGGCGGGGTTCGGCTCGACCTTCTGCATGAAGTTGCCGATGACGTCGGTCGTCTCGGCCGGGTCGTTGTAGGCCGCGACGTAGACGTCGAACTTGATGCTGTTGAGGATCGCCACCACGCCGTCGACGATGGAGCTCGAGAGGCCGGTGCCGGTGCTGCTGAAGGAGAAGATGAGCCGGCACTGCTGCACGCCGCCGACCGTCGGGCCGTCGGGCGCGACGCCGGCGCCGTTCACGCCGGTGCAGCACAGGCCCGCCGCGCACGACGCGCCGTGCGTGAACGCGCTCGGCGGGGCGTAGGACTGGGTCTTGTCGGAGATGTACGAGCCGTACGCGTACGGCGTCTCCGCCGCGGCCACGCGCCCGCCGTTGTCGGCCGCGCCGCCGATGAACCGCGCGCCGAGCGCGTTCAGCTGCGCCACGAGATCGTCGGCGTTGAACGTCGGGAAGCTGTAGGTGTTCTGGAACGCCGTGTCGTAGCTGGTGCCCGTCTTGTCGAGCGCGCGCTTGCCGTTGTGAAAGTCCGCGTCGGTCAGGTTGATCAGGATCGGCAGCGCGTCGCTGCGGAAATGCATCCCGCCGAAGGTCCCCGCGGAGGGCGTCGCCGCGGCGACCGAGCCGCCCGGCCACGTGAGCGCGGTGCCGGTGAGCGCGTAGTACATGCCGGGGATCTGCGCCTCTGGGCCGTCGTTGCCGTTGTGCGTGCCGAGCGTGTTGGCGGCGGCCTGCGCGGTCGCGACGGTGGTCGTGACGAAGCCGCTCGACGACGCGATGTAGAACGGGAGATCGCCCCCGGCGCCGTAGCCGCTGTACGGGAAGTCGTCGTGCCCGGCGACGCCGACGCCGAGGTCGGGGATGCGCGCCTTGAGCGCCGGGATGATGGTCGAGGAGAGGCTCCCCTTGAGGCCCGCGATGGTGCCGCCCATCGAGCCGGTCGTGTCGACGAGGAACCCGACGTCGCCCTTGTTGAGCGTCGTCGAGAGCCCCAGCGGCGACTTGGTGGGGCTCGGCGCGGCCGAGCCGTCGGTCGAGTACGGCACCACGAAGTAGAACATGCCGGCCTTGATCGGCGACTTGGTCGCGTCGCTCGCCCAGCACGTCTTGGGGGTCGTGGTGTCGAGCGAGGTCTCGACGAGGTCGCTCACGCCGTCGCCGTCGGTGTCGGCCTTGCGTCGGTCGGTCTCGCAGGCGTCGACGACGCAGTTGGCGTTGAGGTCCTCGAGGCCGTCGACGAGCAGATCGCCGTCGGAGTCGACGTCGAGGAAGTCGGGCTTGCCGTCGCCATCGCTGTCGACGACCGCGAGCGAGAGATCGCTCGCGGGGGGCGCGGCCTTCCCGCGCGCCTCGCACTTGTCGGGGATCTTGTCGCCGTCGCTGTCGGTGTCGCGGAAGGCCTGGAGGCCGTCGAGGTCGGGGTCGGCGACGCCGTCCTCGAGGTCGGCGATGGTGTCGTTGTCCGAGTCGCGATCCCAGAGGTCCGGGATGCCGTCGCCGTCGCTGTCGATGAGGCCGACGTACGTGCCGGTCGCGTCGGAGAGCTCGATGACGTCCTCGAGGCCGTCGGTGAGCGTGGTGCTCGAGGAGTCGTGATCGTTGTCGTTGTCGAGGAAGTCGTAGACGCCGTCGCCGTCGAGATCGAGCGGCGCGTCGGGCGTGCACGAGGCGACGCCGAGCTTGGCGAGCACCGCGGGGAGCGGGCAGACCTCGTCCTTGTCGGGGAGGCCGTTGCCGTCGGAGTCGAGGTCCTGGAAATTGGGGATCAGGTCGCCGTCGGCGTCGTTGCCGGGCGCCGTCGCGTTGCAGCCGGGCTTGGTCCACTCGACCTTGTCGGGGATGCCGTCGCCGTCGCTGTCGAGATCGAGGTAGTCGGGCGTGCCGTCGCCGTCGGTGTCGACCGGCGTCGCCGCGCAGCGCCCCTCGATCTTGTCGGGGATGCCGTCGTTGTCTTCGTCGTAGAGGCACGAGGCCGCGCCGCACGCGTCGATCGGCGTGTCGGCCGGCCCGACGTCGAACACGGGAGGCGCGTCGGTCCCGCCGCCGTCGTCGCCGGTGGGGTTGGTGTCGCCAGCGCCGCCGTCGTCGCCGGACTCGTTCGCGCCGCCGTCGTCGCCGGACTCGCTGCCGCTCGCGTCGTCGCCGGAGGTCGTCGCTCCGGTGCTGCTCGAGCCGCCGCACGCGACGGCGCAGGCGCCGAGCGTGAAGAGCAGGCCCATCATCGAAGCGAGCGAGGCGGACGACGAACGAACAGCGCGAAGAGCCATCAGGTCCTCCTCAAGAAGGCGGCGAAGTCGACGGGAGCGAAGGCGGCGATCGCGCCGTGCGCAGGGCGCACGAGCGACGTCCCCCAGAATAGCCCGCTTCCGGCCGGAGGAGAAATAGGCAGGCTCACGGTGTCGCCCGGTGGCGCGCCCCGCGTAGGTCTTCGTCCGACATCGTGCGGCCGCCCCGACGACGGCGCCCGGCGCGACGCGCCGCGATCTCTCAGCTCACGCACTTTCGCCGGTAGATCGGCGACACGTCGTCGTCGGTCCGGCACTCGTGCCACGCGTGCGCCGGCGAGCCGTCGTCGACGACGACGACGACGCCCGTGGCGCCGCTGAGGAAGTCGGCCGGCGGGGAGCTCCAGGTCATCGACAGGGAGGTCGAGCCGCCGGGGAGCACCGGGTCGGTCGTGACCGCGCCGCCGATCTTCGTCTTCACCCCCGCGCCGTCGACCGAATAGAAGCCGACGACGACGCCGGCGGGGAGCGTCGCGGTGCCGACGTTGCGTACGCGCGCGGTGAGCGTCGGGTCCGGCGCGCAGGTGGCCTCGACCTCGGCGACCGCGTTGGGCGCGTCGAAGAGCCCCTTCGACTGCACGTTCTGGCGGAAGTTGTTGAGCCCCTTCTGCTTCCAGTTCGGCAGCTCGTGCGCGGGGATGGTCGCGTCGTCGTTGACGTTGGTCACGTGGTACGTGTGCTGGTTCCAGATCCGCCGCGTGCGCACCCAGTTGCCGGCCTTCGAGCCGATCGAGCGCAGACCGGTGGGCCCCGTGCCCCAGTTCGACCCCGCCGCGCGCGGCGCGGGCGACGACGTCGGGCCGACCGCGGCGCCGTTGCACCCCCACCACATGTCGTTCGCGACCACGAGGATCTCGGCCTGGTCGTCGCCGTCGACGTCGACCACGAGCGGGTACTCCCAGAGCGTGCCGCTCGGGTTGCACATCGTGATCAGCTCCTTGCCGCTGACGCCGTCGTACACGTGGAGGTTCTGCTCGTCGGCGTAGAGCACCTTCGCCGCGCCGGTGCCGTCGAAGTCGAAGACCGAGCTGCCGGTCACGCGCGAGGAGTGGTCGACCGTCGCGTCCTTCCACTTGAGCTTGCCGGTCTGGCCGTTGAAGACGTTGTACGAGAAGCCCCCCGCCATCGCGATCTCGGGCTTCCCGTCGCCGTCGAAGTCCGCGATCGTCGGCGGCCCGCCGCCCGACTCGACGGCGGAGCCGAGGTTGGTGTCGATCGGGCCCCACACGATCGAGCCGTTGCGCGGGTTGATCACGCGGATCTCGTGCAGCGACTGCTCGAGCGACGAGACCGTGACCAGCTCGGGGAGCCCGTCGGCCGCGAGATCGAGATCGGCGATGGCGACGTAGCCGTCGGGGATGACGGGCGCGAAGGTCGCGCCGTCCCACAGCGTGGTGAACTTGCCGGTGCCGTCGTTCGCGTACACGACGTTGCCGCCGACGACGTCGAGATCGCCGTCGCCGTCGACGTCCGCGAACGTCGAGTAGTCGGCCGTCGGGTACGGATACGCGGAGACGCGCCCCTGGAAGCGGATCGCGTGCGTCTTGGCGTCGACGACGGTGTAGCGCACGAGCAGCTCCGGAACGCCGTCGCCGTCGACGTCGCCGAGCTGAGGCCCGCCGTAGTTGCAGACGATCTTCGGATCGGTCGACTTCCAGAGGAGCTTACCCTGCGCCGAGAGGACCATCAGCGTGTGGTCGTTCGCGCAGGTGGCGACCTCGGGGCCGGGGCTCGTGGCGTCGAGCTCGCCGATCGCGATCGAGGCGCCCGGCACCGTGCGCAGCGTCGCGTCGGTCGCGTCCCACACCGCGTGGCCGTTCTTGCCGCTCACCGCGCGCAGGATGCCGTCCTTGTCGTAGGCGGCGTCGGTGTACGTGTTGAACACGACGACGGGCGTGTCCTTCTCGTCGAACTTGCCGTCGCAGTTGGTGTCCGCGAGCGGGCCGACGACGGCCGCGGACATCACCTGGTTGTAGGCGGGCGACGCCACGCCGGTCTGCCCCTGCGGCCACGACCACTCGACGACCGGATCGAACGAGCCCGGCGGCGGCCGCCACTCGCAGACGGCGACGCACGGCAGCCCCGCGTCGTCGACGCCGGCGTCGCTCCCGACCGGACACGTGATGGGGCGCGGCACGCAGCGGCCGAGCGGCGTCGCCACGCTCGCGTCGCCGCAGCTGCTCGTGCCGGCGTCGAGGCCGTCGCCGAGCGTCGGATCGCAGTTCTCGCCGGCGGCGCAGTCGTCGACCGTCTTGCACGCCTTGCCCGGCGTGACGCAGCGGGCGCCGTAGCAGATGGTCCCGCTGGCGCAGCAGGTCGCGCCGCAGGCGGCGACCGCGGGCTCGCAGCACGCGCCGGCGTTCGAGCAGAGGCCGCTGGTGCCGCACGCCTCGCCGGGGGTGCAGGTCGGCGCGCCGTCGAGGACGAACGCGGAGTCGTCGCCGCTGCCGAGATCGCCGAGATCGCCGAGGTCCACGTCCCCCGCCGCGTCGCCTCCGTCGCCGAGGTCGCCTCCGCCGCTGCCGATGGAGCTGCCGCAGGCCTGGACCGCGACGACCGCGCCGCCGGTCAGCAACGCGGCGACGATCGAGAGCGCGGACGCGGCAGGTGTGAACGAACGTCGGGGCATCCGATCGATGCTAGCAGCCCCCCGCCGCCCCGAAGGCCTGACGCGCAGCGGAACGCGTCACGCCGTCGAGACGGCGTCGAGCGCCTGGCCGAGATCGGCCGCGAGATCGCGCCAGTACTCGACGCCGACGCTCAGGCGCACCAGCCCCTCGGTGACGCCGGAGATGCGCAGATCCTCGTCCGACATCTCCGAGGCGGTCGTCGAGCGCGGGTGCGTGGCGAGCGACTCGACGCCGCCGAGCGACACCGCGAGCCGGACCACCTTCAGAGCGTCGAGGAACCGGAAGGCGGCCGGGCTCCCGCCGCGAAGCTCGATCGCGATCATGGCGCCCGGCGCGCGACACTGCTTCTGGTAGATGCGCGCCTGCTCGCCGGCGAACAGCGTCGGGTAGTGCACGCGCTCGACGGCGGGGTGCGCGCTGATGACCGGCACGAGCTTCGCCGCGTTCTTCGACTGCTTGGTCATGCGCAGCCAGAGCGTCGCCATGCTCCGCTGCAACATCCACGCGGTGAACGGCTCGCAGATCGTGCCGAGGAAGGCGCGCGTCGTCTTCACGCGCGCGACGATCTCCGGATCGCGCGTGGTGAGCGCGCCGGCGACCAGATCGCTGTGCCCGCCGAGGAATTTGGTCGCCGAGTAGAGCACCGCGTCGGCGCCGTGCTCGAGCGGCGACTGGAACACGGGCCCGAGGAAGGTGTTGTCGACGACCAGCGGGACGTGACGATCGGGGCACGCGCGATCGAGCTTCGCGCGCAGCTCGCCGAGGTCGACCATCTGCAGCGTGGGGTTGGCAGGGGTCTCGAGGTAGACCATGCCGAGCTCCTTCGCGTGCGCGGCGAGCGCGGCCTCCCAGCCGTCGTCGGTCACCGCGATGGCCTGGACGTTCCACTCCGGGAGCATGTGGCGGAAGAAGTGGTCGGTGCCGCCGTAGACGGGGCGCTGGTAGAGCACCTTCTGCCCGGGCCGCAGCAGCGTGAGCAGCGTCGTGGTGATCGCCGACATGCCGCTGGTGAACGCCGCCGCGGCCTCGGCGCCGCGCTCGACCGAGCGCAGGGCGTCCTCGAACATCTCCGCGTTCGGGTGGTTGAGGCGCGCGTAGATCAGGCTCGCCGCCTCGCCCGGCAGCGCCGCCGTCTTGCCGAGGGCGACCTCGAAGTGGTGCGCCGCCGCCTCGGCGGTCGCGAAACAGTACGTCGACACCGGGTAGATCGGAGGGCGCGCCGCCATCACGCTGAGCGCGGGGTCGAACCCTTCGGACACGGAGCTCGTCTCGGGGTGCAGGTGCTGGGGGGGGCGCATGGCGCGCGAGCCTAGCGCCGCGCGTGGCCGACGGATGCCCGCGCGCGCGAGGCAGACCCCCGCGCCGTATTCAACGGCGCGCGGACTGCGCGGACTGCGCGGACAGCGCCGTCCGAAAGCGCTCCAGCGCCGCGCGCACGATCTCGAGATCGGGCTCGGCGCGGCCGAGATTGGCCGCCTGGAAGCGCCTCTCGAGCTCGGCCGAGAGCCGCGCGACGACCGGCGCGCCGCAGCTGCCGGCGCTCCCCTTGAGCGTGTGCACCGCGCGCTGGGCCGTGCGCGCGTCGCCGGCGCGCGCGGCGGCCTTGGCGTCCTCGAGCAGGCCCGCCGCGCTCTCGAGGAACGTCTCCATCAGATCGTCGAACGCGGCGTCGTCGCCGAGGTCACGCCGCAGCTCGACGATCGTCTGCGGCTCGAGCGCGGGCTCGAGGTCGAGGGGCTGCGGCGCCGGGGGCGGCGACGGCGGAGGGGCGAGGTGCGGCGAGAGCGGCAACGACTCGGGCGCGTCCAAGCTCCGCAGCGGCGCCGACGCGCGGCGCAGGGCGGCCTCGAGCGCGGGGATGCGCACCGGCTTGCTCACGTACTCGTCCATGCCGGCGGCGAGGCAGCGCTCGCGATCGCCGGCCATCGCCGAGGCGGTGAGCGCGACGAGCACGGTGCGCGCCGCCGGCCCCTCGAGCCGGCGAACCGCGCGGGCGACCTCGAGCCCGTCGAGCTCCGGCATGTTCACGTCGAGCAGGCAGAGGTCGTAGCGCCCGGTCGCGATCGCCGCGAGGGCGGCGCCGCCGTCGGGCACGACGTCGGCCTGCACGCCGAGCCGCGCGAGCTGCGCGGTGATGACCTGCTGGTTGACGACACTGTCCTCGGCAAGGAGCACGCGCATCGGCGGCAGGGTGCGCGAGCCGAGGCTCGGCCGCTGCACGGCCTCCATGCGCGGCACCGTGCCGAGCAGCCGCAGCAGCACGTCGCGCAGCGAGCGCGGGCGCACCGGCTTGGTGAGCGCGGCGATGCGGCGGCGCGGCGACGACCCCTCGACACGCGCGGCGCCGACCGGCGACAGCACCACGATCGCCGCCTCGCCGAGGTGGCGCTCGACGAAGCCGGCCGCGATCGGCTCGTCGACGAGCACGACGTCGACCTCGAGCAGCTTGGAGTCGGCGCTCGGCACGACGGCCTCGAGCCCGAGCGCGCGCAGCATGAGGATCAGGGACTGCGCGAGCCCAGCGTGCACCGCGAGCACGGCCACGCGCCGCCCCATCAGGCGAGGCTCGGTGGGGATGGCTGCGCCGCGCGGCGCCGCGGTCACCGCGTCGATCTCGAACACGAAGCGCGAGCCGCGGCCGGGCACGCCCTCGCTCTCGACCTCGACCCGGCCGCCCATGCGCTCGACGAGCGCCTTGGTGATCGCGAGCCCGAGCCCGGTGCCGCCGAAGCGCCGCGTGGAGGAGGCGTCGAGCTGGGCGAACTTCTGGAACAGGCGGTCGCGGCGATCGGCGGGGATGCCGAGGCCGGAGTCCTGGACGCTCACGCGCAGGCGGATCGGCTCGCCCGCGCGCGGCGCCTGCTTCGCCGGGGCGCCGAGCTCCACGTGCACCGAGACCTCGCCGCGATCGGTGAACTTCGCGGCGTTGCCGACGAGGTTGAGCACGATCTGCGAGAGGCGCAGCCCGTCGGCGACGATCCAGGCGGGGACGTCGGGGGCGATCGTCCACAGCAGCTCGAGGCGCTTCTCGAGCGCGCGCGGCGCGACCTGCGCGATGGCCGTCGCGAACAGCGGCTCGAGCTCGACCAGGTGCAGATCCAGCTCGAGCCGCCCCGCCTCGAGCTTGGAGAGATCGAGCAGATCGTTGATCAGCGCGAGCAGCAGCTCGCCGCTCTGCTGGATGGTCTCGAGCATTCCGTGCTGGCGCGCGTCGAGGTCGGTCTCGAGCAGCAGCTCGGAGAACCCGAGCACGGCGTTGAGCGGCGTGCGCAGCTCGTGGCTGGTGTTCGCGAGGAACTCGGCCTTCGCGCGCGCGGCCGCCTCGGCCGCCTCCTTTGCCTCGACCAGCTGCGCCTCGACCTTGCGGCGCTCGGTCACGTCCTGCTTGATGGCGATGAAGTGCGTGATGTCGCCGGCGCTCGAGCGCACGGGTGCGATCGTCTGCTCCTCGACGTAGAGCGAGCCGTCCTTGCGACGGTTGGTCATCTCGCCGTACCAGGGGTCGCCGGCGGCGACGGTGCTCCACAGCGATCGGTAGAACTCCGGCGGGTGCACGCCGGACTTCAGGATGCTCGGATCGCGACCGACGACCTCCTCCGCGGCGTAGCCCGTCATCTTCGTGAAGGCGGGGTTGGTCCAGCGGATCTTGCCGCCGAGGTCGGTGATGACGATGCCGTTGGCGGCCGCCTCGAGCGCGACGTTCTGCACCCGCAGCATGTGCTCGGCCGCGCCGGTCTCGGTGAGGTCGCGCACGATGCAGGCGACGAGGTGCGGCGCGCCCGGGACCGGCGAGATCCCGACGTCGACCGGGAACACCGAGCCGTCGGCGCGCTCGGCCACCAGCGAGCGCCCTTCGCCCATGGGCCGGCGCGTGGCGCGGCGATGGAACTCGTCTCGGAAGCCGACGTGGCGCTCGCGCAACGCGTGCGGCATGAGCGCCTCGATGGCGAGGCCGACGAGCCCGTCGCTCGCGTGCCCGAACAGCTCCTCGGCCGCGTCGCTCGCGAGCACGATGCGCCCCGCGCGATCCACCACCAGGAGCGCCTCGGGCGTGGCCCGGAGGATGGCGAGCAGCGGGAGCGAGCCGGCGGGGTCGGAGCCGTCGTTTCCCATTCAGCGGCACAGGGTACGAGGGGCGACGCCGCCGGTCCACGTGGTAGATCTCTCATCGTGCGACCTTGTGGGGGGTGTTCGTTCGTCTGCCTCGACCGTGACGCGACCTGCCCCCATTGCGGGGCTCCGGTCGAAGCGCCGCATCCCGCCCTCGTCATCGAGGGGCGCTATCGCATCGAGAAGGAGATCGGGCGCGGCGGCATGGGCATCGTGTTCCGCGCGATGGACGTCGCGCTGGAGCGCCCGGTCGCCGTGAAGCTGCTCGCGAAGGAGCAGCTCGTCGCGGCGGGCGGCACCGAGCGATTCCTCACCGAGGCGCGCGCGCTCGCGCGGGTTCGCAACGACCACGTCGCGCAGGTCTACGCGATGGGCGAGCACGACGACTCGTTCTACTTCGCGATGGAGCTGGTGCGCGGCGACGATCTCCAGCGCCTGGTGTCGGCGCACGCGGCCCAGCGGGTGCGCGTCCCGCTGCACCGCGCGCTCACGCTCGTGCGCCAGATCGCCGAGGGGCTCTCGGCGGTGCACGCGGCGGGGCTCGTGCATCGCGACGTGAAGCCCGAGAACGTGGTGATCGAGGCGACCTCGGGGCGCCCGGTGCTGGTCGACTTCGGGCTCGCGCAGTCGCAGCGCACGCTGTCGGCCAAGCGCCGCGAGCCGGTCCGCGCCGGCACGCCGGCCTACATGGCGCCGGAGCAGGCGCGCGTGCGCCCCTCGGGCGAGTTCGTCACGCCGCGCACCGACGTCTACGCGCTCGCGTGCATGGCGTTCGAGCTCGTGACCGGACGCCTCCCGTTCAACGATCCGAGCGTCGAGCAGCTGCTCGCCAAGCACGCCTCGGCGCCGGCGCCGCTGCCGTCGTTCCTCGACGCCGCGCTCGCGCCGTTCGACGCCGCGTTCGCCAAGGCGCTCGCGAAGTCGCCCGCCGATCGGCACGAGAGCGTGCGCGCCTTCGCCGCCGAGCTCGACGCCGCGGGCGCCGTGCTCGCCGCGGTCGATCCGCCGACGAGCTCGCCGCCGCCGAGCATCGGCCCGCAGACCGGCGTCGCCTCGGTGCTGATCGTCGACGACGATCCGGTCTTCCGCAAGCTCGCGACGGCGGCGGTGAACCGCGCGTTCGAGGGCACGACGGTCGACGTGCAGCTCGCCGGCTCGGGCGAGGAGGCGCTGGTGCGCGCGCGCGTGCGCACGCCGCACGTGGTGCTGCTCGACTTCCACATGCCCGGGCTCGACGGCTTCGAAACGCTCTCGCGCCTGCGCAACCTGCGCGGCGGCTATCGCTCGCAGGTCGTGGTGCTGAGCGCGTCGCTCGACGAGGCGGCCTCGTGCCGCTTCCGCGTGCTCGGCGTCGAGGAGATGCGGCAGAAGCCGATCTCGATCGCCGGGCTCGCCGAGGTCGTGCGCGTGATCGCGGAGCGCGAAGGGCTGCTCCCGTCGGAGGCGCTCGCCACGATCAACCTCGCCGAGCCGAAGCGCGCGGAGTGACGCCTCGAGCGGCCTCGGCGAAGCGGGCTCACGACGTCGACGGCGGCTCCTCCTCGACGATCACGTCGAGCGGGATCCACTGCTCCTGCCCGTCGTCGAAGGCGACGAGGCACGCGGTGGTGCGCACCACGCCAGGGTAGCGGCGGCCGTCGGTCCACGCGACGTTGACGCGCTGGCCGGTCGCGAACGCCAGCGGCCGCGAGCGGGTGAGCGGCTCGTCCTCGATCGGCTCGGTGCCGAGCTGCAGCTTCGCGAGCTCGATCGACGTCGCCGGATCGCGCTCGGCGTCGCCGGCGTAGATGTCGCGGACCTCGCTGCGCATCTCGTCGACCGCCTGCGTCGAGTGGAGCGTCGTGAAGTAGCGCCCCTTCGCGAGCAGCGTGCGGATCTGCTCGCCGATCAGCTCGGCGAGCTTGCCGCGCAGCTTCGCCGCGATCGCCGGCACGTCGGGGATCTCGCCGCCGGTCGCGAGCACGGACGCGACGTAGTCGCGCGGCTCGTCGACGCGGAAGCGCACCGTCCCGCGCGCGGCGACCAGCGAGCGCGCGGCGCGGGCGTCCTCGAACGCCCCGAGCTCCTCCTCGAACGACAGCTCGAGCTGCTCGCGCACGAACCAGCCCGCCTCGACCTCCTCCTCGAGCGTGTGCTCGCCCGACGGCAGCTGCACCGAGCAGGCTCCGAAGCGCTCTCCGACGAAGCGATCGCCCGCGCCGACGACGACGGTGCTCCCCTCGGCGAACGGGCCGGCGACGCGCGCGACGAACGGCGAGGGCTCGGGGCGCCGCAGCTCGACGGGCGCGAGCACGGGGCTCGGCGCCGACGCGGGCGCGGCCTTCGCCCCGCACTCGCCGCAGAACGCCCCCTCGATCTCCGCCCCGCACTGCGCGCACGTCGCCATGGGCGGATTCTGCGGGAACCGGGCGGCGGGAGGGAAGCACGGCGACGCGCTTTCGGCGGCCGCGATCGAGGCGCATGCTGCGACGATGCGACGGCCGACGGCGCTCGCCCCTCTGGTCCTCGCGCTGCACGTGGTGGGATGCGCCTCGTCGTCGAGCGCGGGCGACGCGGGAGACGCGGGCGACGCGGGCCGCGCCTGCGAGGAGAGCCTCGCCGCGTGGTGCAGCCAGAGCGGCCACCTGTGCGTCCAGGACCTCCGCAACGCCACGAGCTTCGGCTCGCCGTTCTGCCAGGCGACGTGGGGCGCCACCTGGGTGCACAGCGGCTGCGCCGGCTACGACGAGATCGTCGTGGGCGACACCGTCGATCACGTCACGCGCTACGTCTACGACACGAAGGCGAACACCCTCGTCGCGGTGATGGAGCAGACGACGATCATCGAGACGTGCCTCGCCGGCGAGTCGTGGATCGCTCCGCCCCGGAGCTGCGACGATCCGCGCAACGATCCGCAGACCTGTTGCCGACCGAGCCCGGCGGGAGGGCTGACCTGCGACGCCCCCCAGGACGCGGGCCCCTGACCGCCAGAACTTGACAGCTGCAACTGTCATAGTTATCAGTGGTTCATCACCCGGTGTTGACGCCTTGCGGCACCCCGCCGCACGCCGCCGTGGTGGCCGGAGCCTGCTCCATGAACACCTACACGCTGCGTCGCGCCTCGATCCGAGGCGGCGACGCGAACCTCTTCCTGCGCGCGGCGCTCGGCCTCGCGCTCTTCGTCGCCGTCACCTGGCTCTACTGGCTGATGCAGTTCCGCGTCGGGCTCTGAAGCCGCGTCCCGCGACGCGGCCCGTCGCCGGCCGCTACGCCCGCAGCACGCGCCCGAGCCAGTCGCCGGTCGCGCTCGCCTTGCAGCTCGCGACCTGCTCGGGCGTCCCCTCGGCGATCACCGCGCCGCCGCGCGCGCCCCCCTCGGGGCCGAGATCGATCACCCAATCGGCGCACTTGATGACGTCGAGGTTGTGCTCGATGACGACCACGGTGTTGCCCGCGTCGACCAGGCGCGCGAGCACGCCGAGGAGGCGATCGACGTCGGCGAAGTGCAGCCCCGTCGTCGGCTCGTCGAGCACGTAGAGCGTGTGGCCGGTGCCGATCTTCGACAGCTCGCGCGCGA
>CAIXWQ010000958.1 GCA_903923175.1 uncultured delta proteobacterium
GCCGCGGGGGCGCGGGGGCCCCGTCTGCGAGATCGGCGCGGGCGGCGCGGGCGGCGCGGGCGGCGCGGGCGGCTCGAGCGCGCGCAGCGTCGACCCGAGTTCGACGTCTCGGGCAGCGTCCGGGTCGCGGGGGAGCGCTGCGTCGCTCATCGCAGCACGAGCATAGCTCGCGGGGCATCCGCCCGCTGAGCTGGGCGACCGAGGCGGCCGAGCTGATCCGCGACGAGGCGCGGAGGCCCGCGATGCTCTCGGGCATCGTGCTCGACGTCACCGACCGCGGGCGCACCTGACGACGCGCGCCGGACGCGCCGGACGCGCAGCGCGCGCTCGACGGCTAGGTCGGCCGCTGCCGCGTGCGCCCCCGCACGCGCGCGGAACGCGCGCATTCCGCGCGCCCGAGACGCGCAGGTTTCGCGCACGATTCGCGCGCGAATCGGCTGAAATTCACGTATTCACGCGCGCTCGTGTCGTGTTTACTCGATCGCGTGTCATCGACGAACTCGCCCGACGCTCGACCGCTGGCTCCGCGTGGCGTCGTGGGCGTGGGGGCGTCGGCCGGCGGGCTCGAGGCGCTCACGCAGCTGTTCCAGGCGATGCCGGCCAAGACGGGGCTCGCGTTCGTGGTCGTGCAGCACCTGTCGCCCGATCACAAGAGCCTCATGGCCGACATCCTGTCGAAGCACGCGACCATCCCCGTCGTCGCGATCACCGACGGCATGCTGGTCGAGCCCGATCGCGTCTACCTGCTGCCGCCGGCCAAGGAGGTGCAGATCGAGGAGAGCCGCCTGAAGCTGACGGAGCGGCCGCCGCACGGCACGCTCACGCTCCCGATCGACATCTTCTTCGAGTCGCTCGCGCGCGATCAGGGGCCGCGCGGCGTCGCCATCGTGCTCTCGGGCACGGGGAGCGACGGCTCGCGCGGGCTGCCGGCGGTCAAGGCGGCGGGCGGCTTCGTGATCGTCCAGGACCTCGGCTCCGCGAAGTTCGACGGCATGCCGCGCGCGGCGATCGACACCGGCCTCGCCGACGCGATCATCGCCCCCGAGGAGATCCCCTCGCGCCTCACGCTGCTGCTCGGCGGGCTGATCGGCACCACGCTGTCGCTGCAGGGCGAGGAGGAGCGCGCGGCGCTCAACGACCTGCTCGCGCTGATGCACGAGCGCACCGGGATCGACTTCGCGGACTACAAGCCGGCGACGGTGCAGCGCCGCATCGGTCGACGCCTCGCGCTCACCGGCTGCGCAACGCTGGTCGCGTACCTCGATCGCGTGCGCGACTCGGCCGACGAGGCAGGCGTGCTGCTGTCGGACCTGCTGATCGGCGTCACGCGCTTCTTCCGCGACGTCGAGTCGTTCGACGCGCTCGACCGCATCGTCGCGCACGAGGTGGTCGCGGCGACGCCGCCCGAGGGGACCGTGCGCGCGTGGATCGCCGGGTGCTCCACCGGCGAGGAGGCGTACTCGCTCGCGATGCTGTTCCTGCGCGCGATCGAGGCGTCGGGCAAGCCGATCGATCTCAAGATCTTCGCGACCGACGTCGACCGCGACGCGCTCGCGACCGCCACCGAGGGGTACTACTCGGGCGACGCGCTCCAGACGGTCCCCGAGGATCTGCGCACGCGCTACTTCCGCCCCACGCCCGACGGCGGCGGCGAGGTCACGGTGAAGCTGCGCCAGTCGGTGATCTTCACCCACCACGACGTCTCGCGCGACGTCCCGTTCACGCGGCTCGACCTGCTCAGCTGTCGCAACCTGCTCATCTACCTCGAGCCGTCGGTGCAGCAGCGGGTCATCTCGACCTTCCACTTCGCGCTCAAGCCGGGGCGCTTCCTCTTCCTCGGCTCCAGCGAGACGGTCGGCAACCTCGCTTCGAGCTTCGCGCCCGTGGAGCCGCGGGCGAAGATCTTCCGCACCGTGGGAGCGCTGCGCCCCGTCATCCCGACCGGCAAGCCGTCGTGGCGACGGCGGGTCGAGGCCATCCGCGGCGCGCAGACGATGCGGGCGACCGAGGCCGAGCAGGCGATCGAGCGCGCGTACGGCCGGCTGGTGAACCAGTTCGCGCCACCGGCGGTGCTCATCGGCGAGCAGCACGAGCTCGTGCACATCCTCGGCGATCCGTCGGCGTTCCTGCGCATGCCGATCGGCGACGCGAGCCTCAACGTCCTGCAGATGCTCGGGCCCGCGCTCGCCTCGCTGGTCGCCGCCGGCGTGCGGCGCGCGTCGCGCGAGCACGACGAGGTCGTCTACTCGCAGGTGCACGTCGATCCGCCCTGCACGGTGCCGATCGTCACGCTGCGCATCCGACCGATCGAGAGCGGCGCGGGGCCGCGGCACTACCTCGTGGTGTTCGAGCGCGTCGGCGCGGACGACCCGGCCGCGAACCCCGCCACGCCGGAGGCCGCGTCGGCCGATCGCGTCGCGGAGCTCGAGCGTCAGCTCGAGTACGCCCGCGAGGGGCTGCAGAACACGATCGAGGCGCTCGAGACCGCCAACGAGGAGCTGCAGGCCACCAACGAGGAGCTGGTCGCCGCGAACGAGGAGCTGCAGGCCACCAACGAGGAGCTGCAGAGCGTCAACGAGGAGCTGCACACGGTCAACGCCGAGCACCAGTCCAAGATCGAAGAGCTGACGCTCCTCAACGCGGACATCGACAACCTGCTCCGCAGCACCGGCATCGCCACGCTCTTCCTCGACGGCGAGCTCTCGATCCGCAAGTTCACCCCCGCGCTCTCGGCCTACGCGTTCGTGCTGCCGCGCGACCTCGGCCGGCCGCTCGAGCACATCTCGCTGCGCGTCGAGTACCCGACCTTCCTCGACGACGTGCGCCGCGTGCTGAACGACGCCGTCACGCTCGAGCGCGAGGCGAAGAACGCCAACGGGCGCACGATCGTCGTGCGCATCCTGCCGTACGTCGCCGGCGAGCTGCGCATGCGCGGCGTGGTGGTGACCTTCATCGAGGTGACCGCGTTCCAGTCCTCTGTGGAGCGCCTGCAGCACGTGGTCGACTCGCTCCCCGAGCAGATCGCCGTGCTCGACCCCACCGGGCGCATCACGCTGGTGAACGAGTCGTGGATCCGCTTCGCGCAGGAGAACGGCGCGACGCCGGGCTCGAGCTGGGGCCCGGGCACCGCGTACCTCGAGGTCTGCGACGGCGCGCGCGGCCCCGACGAGACGATGGCGAAGTTCGCCGCCCAGGGGCTGCGCGACGTCCTCGATCGGCGCGTCGAGGCCTTCACGTACGAGTACCCCTGCCACTCGCCGAAGCAGAAGCGGTGGTTCTTGATGCACGTGCGGCCGCTGGATCCGAGCGGGGGCGTCGTCGTCGCGCACATCGACGTGACGGCGCGCAAGCTCCTCGGTACGGGCGCCGGAGAGGGTTCGTCCCATGAGTGAGCGGCCCGACAGAGTGCCCCCGACGGCCGGTGAGCACGCCGCCACGACGGCGGAGAACACGCGGCTGCTGCAGGAGCTCCGCATCTACCAGGCCGAGCTCGAGATGCAGAACGATCAGCTGCGCCAGACGCAGCTCGACCTCGAGCGCTCGCGCAACCACTACCGCGCCATCTTCGCGCGCGCGCCGATCGGCTACATGCTCCTCACGCCCGCGGGGGTGGTGCGCGAGGCCAACAACGCCGCGACCACGGTGCTGCGCTGCGAGCACGACGCGCTGGTCGGCCAGCTCTTCCTGCCGTGGATCGCCCACGAGCACCACGTCGAGCTGGTGACGAGCCTGCAGCGCGCGACGGCGACCAGCGCGACGCTCGACGTCGACGCGCAGCTCGCGCGCGGCGACGGCTGGGTCCGCGTCGAGGCCGCGCGCATCGACAACGGGGCGGGCGGCGAGCCCAACCTCGTGCTCTGCGTGGTGTCGGACATCAGCGCCCGCAAGCGCGCGGAGGCGGCCCTGCGCGCGAGCGAGGAGCGCCACCGCGCCCTCTTCGAGAGCTCGCCCGACGCCATCTGCCTGGTGCACGCGCGGCAGGACCTGGTGCTCGACGTGAACCTCGCGGCGGCGAAGCTGTTCGGTCGCGCCGCGAACCTGCTGCTCGGCGCCCGGTGGACGACGCTCACGGGCAAGGCGCTGCCGCCGGGCGGCGACGGCAAGCCGACCTGGCTCACGGTCCCGCGCCCCGACGGCTCGCGCGTGGACGTCGAAGCGGTGCTGGGGAGCGCGCTGCTCGCCGAGGGGAGCGTGATCGTCGTGTCGCTGCGGGAGCGCGCGCCGCGCCCGTCGACCCCGGCGGCCTAGCGACCGGAGCGCGCGCACCGCGCCCGGCGACTATGCTGCGCCCGGCCCGTAGAGGAGCGGCCCGGGATGTCGGCGCACATCGACGTGATCATCGTGGGGGCCGGGCCCGCGGGGTGCCTGGTCGCCGACGCGCTCGCCGCGGCCGGCCTGCGGGTGCGGCTCGTGGAGGCGGGCCCGCGCCTCGCGAAGGGCGCGCCGGCGCCGGAGGTCGATCGTCGCGCCTGGGCGTTTCGCGCGGCCGAGGGCTCGTTCGACTGGTACCGCGTGCGCGCGGTCGGCGGCCGCTCGTTGCTGTGGGGCGGCTGGTGCCACCGGTTCCCTGTGCCGGTGTTCGGGCGCGCCGCGTGGCCCACCAGCGCCCGC
>CAIXWQ010000959.1 GCA_903923175.1 uncultured delta proteobacterium
AGCCGCAGCGGCCCCGCCGGGAGCGACGCCGACGCGAGCAGCCCCGCGTGGCCGTCGGTCTGCTCGAGCACCACCCAGGCCCAGCCGGCCGCGAGCTCCACGCCGTCCGCGAAGCGCTCGTGCGCCAGCGCGTAGAGCGTGTACCAGCGCCCCGCGCCCACGAGCGGCAGCAGCCCGACGCCGAGCTGCGCGCCGGGCCCTCGCGCCAGGCGGCCCACGCGGAGCTCGAGGTTGGGCACCGGGACGCGCGCCTCGTCGCCCTGCAGCCAGCGGCTCTCGACGTGGTTGCCGACCAGGCGCGTCGTGCCGACCACGCCGAGGCCGGCGCGCACGCCGACGAGGGGCCCGTCGTACCCCGCGGCGAGCTGCACCCCGCCGAGCCAGCGCGCGCGGCCTCGCTCCTCGAGCTCGAGCGCGGCCTGCGGGTTCGCCGCGGCGCCGCCGGCGTACTGCGCCCCCTCGACGGCCACGATGCGCGAGCGCGTGATCTCCACGCGCGCCTCGAGCGTGAGCGCGTGGTCGGCGGCGAGCAGCCCCTCGCCGTAGCGTCCGCGGTAGCGCGCGCCGAAGCCGGCGTGGCGCACGTCGAGCGGAAAATCGCACGGCGTGACGTAGGGGCACGCCTCGCCGGCCCAGTGGTACGCGCCGCCGGCGCCGCCGAGCGACAACGCGTGCGCTTCGGCCTGCGCGAGCGACGGCCAGCCCGCGGCGAGGAGCGCGCCGGTGGAGAGCGCGGCGCGACGGAGCCCTCGCGAGTCCATGCGTCGATCGTGGGGCCGCCCGGCGTCGCGCGCGATGGTCAAACGTTCGGCGCGCGGCGCGCCGGGTCGTCCTCGACCACCAGCTCGAAGGTGCCGAAGTCCATCGAGCGCCCCGGCGGCGCCTCGCGGAGCACGAGCCGCTCGCGCTGGCCCCCGCGCTGGTGCTCGAGCGCGCGGTGGTGGCAGTACGGGTTGTTCCCCGCGCGGCCGAAGAGCACGAACGAGGTCGACGTGCACCCCGCGCGGCAGTCGTCCGCGTAGTAGCAGGAGCGGCAGTAGCCCCAGAGATCGTCGAGCGTGCGGTCGCGCGTGTAGCGCAGCGGCGCGCCGCGCTCCCACAGGTCGACCAGCGCGTGATCGCGCACGCTCCCCGCGGCCCAGGCGCTCGTCGGCAGCGACGAGCACCCCTTGATCTTGCCGTCGGCCTCGATCCCGACGATCCCGCGGCCGGCGCCGCACGAGGCGAAGTGCCCGCGCCCCGTCGCGCCGCGGAGGAGCGTCTCGTGCGGCCCGAAGTAGCCGAGGTTGTTGCCCGGCCACAGCCGCACGCCTCGCTCCACGCAGCGCGCCGCCACGATCGCGAGCTGCTCGAACACCGCGAGCATGTCGTAGGGCTGCAGCAGCACGTCGGGCTCGTCCGCCGCGCGCCCCATGGCGAGCGTGAGTTGCAGCTGCCAGCTGTGCGCCCCCTCGGCGGCGATGGCGTCGAGCAGCGCGGGGAGCTCGGGGACGGTGAGCCGATTGAGCTGCGTGTTGCACGACACCTGCACCCCCGCCGCCCGCAGGTTGCGCATGGCCTCGCGCCCGGCGCGCCACGAGCCGTGCAGCCCGCGCAGCCGATCGTGCGTCGCCTCGAGGCCGTCGAGCGACACGCTCACGCTCTGCAGCCCCGCGCGCGCGGCCGCCTCCGCGCGCTCCTTCGTCATCCCGCGACCTGCGGTCACCATCGTGCACTGCATGCCGCGGGCGCGGATCGCCGAGACGATCTCCGTCCAGTCCGGTCGCAGGTACGCCTCGCCGCCGGTGAGCGTGACCTCCGGGACCCCGAGCTCGTCGAGCTGGCGCACGACGTCGAGGCACTCGGCGGTCGACAGCTCGCTCGTCCGCTCGCGGCCCGCGCGCGAGCCGCAGTGCCGGCACGCCTGATCGCAGCGGAGCGTCAGCTCCCACACCGCATAGATCGGGCGGTGGGCGCGATCGATCGGCCGCGCCTCGGCCAGCAGCGGCAGGTGTCGATGCGTCGCCTCCGCCCCCGGCGCGTGCGGCGCCCAGTGCTCCGGCCTCGGACGGAGCGCCGCGGACGCGAGCCTTTCGCGCCCTTCGCGCTCCTCACGCGGCTCGCACGCCTCGCACTCGGACTCGCGGATAGGGCGCTCGGACATGGGGGCTCGCAGTCGGGTCGCGTGGGGTCGCGGCTCGCCGAGGGTAGCGCACGCGCGCAGGTCGTGCGCGTTGCCAAACCGGAGCGACGGCGAGAAGCTCACCGCGCGCCCACCCGAGGAGAGTCCCAATGTCCGAGCCGAGCCCCCTCGCACCGTGCCCCGCCTGCCAGCGCCACGTTCGCACCCGCGGGGAGCGGGCGTGCCCGTTCTGCGGCGGCGCGCTCCCGGAAGGGCTCGCGCCGAAGGGGCCACTTCCGCGTCGCCGCCTCTCACGCGCCGCCGCGATCGCGCTCGCCGCGGGGCTGACCTCCGCCGGCGTCGCGGCGGAGGGGTGCAGCAGCAGCGACCCCGGGCCGGTCGTCGGCGACGGCGGCACGGGCGACGCGGCCCCCCAAGCGGACACCGCGGACACCCTCTTGAATCCCGGCGAGGCCGGCGTCTCCTACGGCTCGCCCCCGGTCGTCGAGCGCTTCGTCTGATCTCGCGTGCGGCCGAGCGCGAGTCCGAATCGCGAAATTCTCGCGCGTTGCGCGCCATTGCCAGCGCGGGACTCCGGCGTGACGCTCACTCCCTCACCGAGGAGCGTGCAGCCATGTCCGAGTCGAGCCCTCTCGCGCCGTGCCCGAGCTGTCAGCGTCACGTGCGCGTCTCCGACGTCGCGGGCGCGCGCGCGGCCTGCTGCCCGTTCTGCGGCGACGCGCTCCCCGAAGGGCTCGCGCCCAAGTCCGCCCTGCCGCGGCGTCGCGTGTCGCGCGCGGCCGCCATCGCCTTCGCGGCTGGCCTGACGTCGGCGGGCGCCGGGGCGGCGAGCTGCAGCAGCAGCAGCGATCCGGGGCCGGTCGTCGGGGACACGGGCGCGGCCGACGTCGCCGCCGACGTGGCGGCCGACGTGGCCGACGCCGCCGAGACCCCGGTCGACACCGGGAGCCCCGTCACGATCTACGGCGCGCCCCCCGCGCCGGAGTGCTTCGTCTGAGCGCGCCCGTCGTCACCGCGTGAGCTGCGCGCGGCGGCGACGGGCGCGGAGGCGCCGATGCTCGCCCCTGGTCTCCCCCGTCGCGCGTTCCTCGGCGTCGAGCTCGCGCCCGGCGACCCCTTCGCCCGCGGCGGCCTCGTCGTCGGCGGCGTCGCGCCCGGCTCGATGGCCGAGCGCGCCGGCCTCGAGCGCGACGATCTCGTACGCGCGATCGACGGCTGGCCGCTCAGCTCCGCGGAGGCGCTGCGCCTCGCCCTGCGCGCGGCCGGCGCCCGCGACGAAGTCACGCTCGCGCTCGAGCGTGGCGGCGCGCCCCTCGAGCGCCGGGTCGGCGTGCAGCCCCGCGCCGAGGAGCGCCTCGAAGGGCAGGAGGTCCTCTACGACCACGTCGTCGCCGACGGTGCGCGGCAGCGCGTGATCGTGACGCGAGCGACGCTCGGCGCAGCCGTCGCGCGCCCCGCCCGGGCGCCCGCCGTGCTCTTCCTGCAAGGGATCACCTGCTCCTCGATCGAGCTCCACGCCACGCCGGACGCGCCGCTGGCCCGCCTCGTCGCGGGCTGGGCCGCGCGTGGCTTCGTCACCATGCGCCTCGAGCGGCGCGGCGTCGGCGACAGCGACGGCGACGAGGCCGAGGCGAGCACCGACCTCGCGATGGAGCTCGCCGGCGCCCGCGCGGCGCTGCGCGCGCTCGCCTCGTACGCGTTCGTCGATCCCGCCGCGGTGTTCGTGTTCGGCCACAGCCTCGGCGGGATCGTCGCGCCCCTGCTCGCCGGCGAAGCGCTCGCGCGCGGGCTCGTCGTCTACGGCACGACCGCGGCGCCGTGGTTGACCAGCATGGCGTCGGGCTTTCGGCGAAGGCTCTCGCTGCTCGGCGTCCCCGTCGACGCGCGCGAGCGTCACGTGGCGCGCGACCTCGCCGCGGTGACGGCGCTGCTGCGCGACGACGCGGTCGGCACGTTCGCGGGCCGCTGCGCCGCGCTCCACCGGCAGCTGCACGCCTGCGACGTCGCGGCCGCGTGGCGCGGGCTGGCGCTCCCCTCGCTCGTCCTGCGCGGCGAATTCGACGCGCTCGTCGGCCCGGAGGAGGCCGCGGAGCTCGTCGAGCTCGCGAGCGCGCGCGGGCCGGGGCGCTCGACGCACCTCGAGCTCGCCGGGCTCGATCACGCCATGACCGCGCACGCGACCCTGGCGGCGAGCCTGCGCGCGCCTGGCGCCGGCGCGTTCGATGCGCGGCTCGTCGACGAGACCGCGGCGTGGATGCGGCGCTCCTGCGCGCCGCGCTAGGTGCACGGCAGCGCGACGGTGAACGTCGTGCCGGATCCGACCGAGCTCGACACGCGCAGCGCGCCGCCGTGCTCGTCGACGATCCCCTTGGCGATGGCGAGACCGAGCCCCGCGCCCGCGTGGCGCGCCCGCGTCGCCTGCCAGAAGCGGTCGAACACGCGCGCGCGCGTCTCTTCGTCCATCCCCGGGCCGTCGTCGATCACGTCGACGCAGACGAACCCCGGCTCGCGCCGCGCGCGCACCGTCACGTGGCCGCCGCGAGGCGTGAACTTGATCGCGTTCGCGATCAGGTTCGTCAGCACCTGCGCGACGCGGTGCCGATCGATCGACACCAGCGGCAGCGGCGGCGGCGCCTCGGCGACCAGCGTGAGCTCGCGTTGCCGCGCCAGCGGCCGCTGCAGCTCGGTGACCTCCGCGACGAGCAGGCCGAGCTCCTCCGGGGCCTGCTCGAGCGGGAGCTTGCCCTCGTCGAGGCGCGCGCTCGTGAGCAGATCGCCGATCAGCGCGTCGGCGCGCTCCACCGCGCGCAGGATGGCCGGAGGCTCGGGGGCAGACGGCTCGCGCCGGGCGATGACCTGCGCGTAGAGCTTGATCACGTTCAGCGGCGCGCGCAGATCGTGCGACACCATCGCGAGCGTGTCGTCGCGCTGCCGGCGCGCGGCGAGCACCGCCTCGTGCAGCCGCGCGTGCGCGAGCGCGGCCGCGACGCGGTCGGCGATCAGCTGGACGAACGGCAGGTCCGTCGCGCCGAAGACCCGGCGCTCGTCGACCATGATCAGCGTGAGCACCCCCATCGCGACGCCGTCCGCGATCAGCGGGGCGACCACCAGCGAGCGAGGGCCGAGGACCCGCACGACGTCGCGCCCCGCTTCCTCGCTCATCGCCTCGCGCAGCCACGCGTCGTCGACCCGTTCGACCACTTCCGCCTTGCCGCTCGCGAGCACGCGGTGCGCGTACGCGTGCGCTGCGAGCCCGATCTTCGGCGGGCAGCGCGGCACCAGCGTCGGATCGCGGTTGACGATCGCGGCGTGCACGAGGCCGCGCGGCTCCAGCACGTCGATCACGCAGTGATCCGCGAGGCGCGGCACCAGCAGCTCGGTGACCTTCGCGAGCCGCCCCTCGAACGAGAGCGCGGAGGCGAGGACCTCCACGCTCTCGGCGAGCAGCCGCCGCTGCTCGTCCCCCGCCTTCTGCGCGGTCACCTCGCGGAAGTAGAACGAGACGCCGTCGCTCGCCGGGAACGCGCGAAAGTGGAACACCCCCGGCCGCACGAGGCTCGTCTGCTCGAACTCCAGCGGCTCCTGGCTCGCCATCGCGCGCAGCAGCGCGCGCTCCTGCGCGGTGCCGCGGCTCGCCGGGAAGACCTCCCAGAGCGTGCGGCCGAGCAGCTCTGCTCGCGGCTTGCCGAGGTACCACTCGGCGTAGCGATTCACGTAGGCGTAGCGCCAGGACGCGTCGACGCTGACGAAGCCGTCGCTCATCCGGTCCAGCGCTTGCTCGAGCGACGATGGCACCATCGGCTCCTCCGCGCGGCGTCTCGAACTGCCTGTCCGAGGATGACCCCAAAGCAGCCCTCGGGCCAGGGTGGCGAATGCGGCGAAGACGCCGCATACGGGCGACCTCGCGCGGCGGCGCGCGCAATCACCGATCGCGAACGCAGCCGCTGCGTATGGCGGCAAGGTCGAGCCCTGCTGCGTGCGCGAGTCGGCGCGAGCGATGGAACGTGACGGATGAGGTGTGTTCGAGCATGGGTATCCGCTTTAGACGTTCGTGATTATGCGAACTTCGGATTCCTGATACGCCTTGCAGCCAAGGGAGAGCTCGAAGGTGGTCGCCAACATCGCCCGGACCTCGCCGCGCGCGGCGCGTGTCCTGATCGTCGACGACGAGGCGGACGCGCTCGAGGCGCTCCGCCTCGTGCTCGAGGGCGAGGGCTTCGTCGTGCGCAGCGCCGCGAGTGCGCGCGAGGCGCTCGCGCTCGTGGAGGCGGCCGAGCCCGACCTCGTGATCACCGACCTGCGCATGCCCGAGCTCGACGGCCTCGCGCTCGTCGGCGCGCTGCGCAGGAGGGAGCGCCCGATCGGCGTGCTCGTGGTCTCCGGCGCGGGGGATCTCCAGTGCGCGATCGACGCCATGCGGGCCGGCGCCGAGGACTTCGTGCTCAAGCCGCTCGACGGCCGGGCGCTCGCGGGCGTGATCGACCGAGTGCTCCTGCGGAGCGCGCGCAGGGGCACGTCGGCACGTGAGGTGGGCGCGGCGTCCGAGGCGGCCGGCGCCGACGACGTCGAGGGGTTCGCCGGGCTCGTGGGGGCGAGCGCGCCGATGCAGCGCGTGGCGCGCCTCGCCGCGCAGGTCGCGAGCTCGCGCGCGACAGTGCTGCTCACCGGCGACAGCGGCACCGGCAAAGGGCAGCTCGCGCGCGGGATCCACGCGCGCAGCAAGCGCGCCGGCGGGCCGTTCGTCGCCGTCCACTGCGCCGCGCTGGTCGACACGCTGCTGGAGTCGGAGCTGTTCGGCCACGAGCGCGGCGCCTTCACCGGCGCGGAGCGGCGCCGCCTCGGGCGCTTCGAGCAGGCGCACGGCGGCACGCTCTTCCTCGACGAGGTCGGCGAGATCCCGCCCGCCACGCAGGTGAAGCTGCTGCGCGTGATCCAGGAGCGCACCTTCGAGCGCGTCGGCGGCAACGAGCCGATCGACGTCGACGTGCGCCTCCTCGCGGCGACCAACCGCGACCTCGCCGCCGACGTGCGCGCCGGCCGCTTCCGCGAGGACCTCTTCTATCGCCTGAACGTGATGTCGATTCACCTGCCGCCGCTGCGCGTCCGGGTCGACGACGTCGTGCTGCTCGCCACGCGCTTCCTCCGGCGCTTCGCCGCCGAGAACGAGAAGCGGATCGTGGGGCTCACCGAGCGCGCCCGCGTCGCGCTGCTCGCCCACGACTGGCCCGGCAACGTGCGCGAGCTCGAGAACGCGATCGAGCACGCGGTGGTGCTCTGCGACGAAGCCGAGCTCGACGACCGCCATCTGCCGTTCGGCCCCGCAGCCGCGCCGCCGGCCGTGCTCCGCGTGCCCGGGATGCGCCTCGACGAGGTGGAGCGCTGGGCGATCCTGACGACCCTCGAAGGGTGCGAGGGGTCGACCAGCAAGGCCGCCGAGGTGCTCGGGGTGAGCGTGCGTACGCTCCAGTACCGCCTGCAAGAGTACGGCGTGCGGCCCCGGCGATGACGGCCCGCGGCGGGGCGGCGAGGCCTCGGCGCACCGGAGTTGCGCGCCGCCGACGCAACGCCCTTCGTCGACCTCCCCACGCGCCCGTCGATTCGCCGGCGCCGGCGTTGGTCTCGCTTCTTGCTAGGGCGCGCGCGATGACTCGCCGCGGCTCCACCGAACATCTTGCCTTCACTCCCACCTCGCACCTGCGCCCGATCGCGAAGGTGCGCCGCGAGCATGCGCACCGCGCCTCGCATCCATCCGACGGCGCGCTGCGCGCGGCCCCCGTGGCGGAGGGAGTCCCCGTGGCGGGCGCGGTCGACGCAGCGCCGCCGCTGCGCCCAGAGCGCCTCTACATGGTCGCGCACGATCTCCGCGTCCCGCTCAGCGCGATCCTGCTCCAGGCGAGCTCGCTCGCCCTCCGCGAACGCAGCGGCGACGCGCGCTTCCGCACCGGGCTCGAGGCGATCGCCCGCAGCGCGCGGCGGATGGAGCGCCTGGTGCGCGACCTGCTCGATCTCGGCCGCCTCGTGCAGGGGAAGTTCAGCGTGCAGCCCACCCGCGAGAGCCTCCGCGCGGTGCTCCAGGAGGCGCTCGAGAGCGCGCGGCTCATCGGCGGCGCGCGCACCGTCGACGTGCAGATCCACGCGGGCGACGTGGACGTCCAGGTCGATCGCGATCGCGTGCTGCAGGTCTTCGCGAACCTGGTCGCCAACGCGGTGCGGTTCACTCCCGAGCGAGGGCGCATCACGCTCGGCACGACGGGCGCGGAGCTCGCGCGCGAGTTCGTCACGTGCTGGGTCGACGACGACGGCGTCGGCCTGCATCCCGAGCACGCCACGCAGGCGTTCGACCCGTTCTGGCAGGCGCGCCGCGGCGACGGCGGCGGGCTCGGCGTCGGGCTGACCATCTGCAAGGAGATCGTCGAGGCCCACGGCGGTCGGATCGGCGTCGACGCGGGTCGCGCCGAGGGGACGCGCTTCTGGTTCACCCTGCCGTGCGCGGCAGCTGTCGCGCAGAGCCTCGGCGCGGGGGACTGCCCCTGACGCGCCGCCGAGTCCCACTTTGCGTTCGTGCCCGGAGGTCGGCCGCTACGCCCCGTTGAGGCGAGTGAGGCGAGCGACGGGGATACTCGACCGGCCTTCCGCTCCGCGTGGAACGCAGTTACTAGAACTCGCGTCGGCTCGCTTCGGAGCCCCCCTCGTGCGGCCTCCGACGGCGCCTCGCCGGGAGCTGGTGATGACGGAGCCGAGAAGAGCGCTGGTCGTGGTCGGTTGCTCGGCGGGCGGAGTGGAGGCGCTCACGACGCTGCTGCGTGGTGTCCCCGCGGGCTTTCCGGCCCCGATCGTGGTCGCGCAGCACCTGGCGCCCGCGCGCCCGAGCCGCCTGGCCGAGATCCTCGCGCGCCACTGCGCGCTCCGGGTCTGCTCGGTCGCCGAGCGCGAGCGGCTCGAGCCCGGCGTCGTCTACGTCGTGCCGCCCGATCGCAACGTCGAGGTCAATGACGGCGAGGTCGTCCTGCGCGAGACCGACGCTCGGCCGATGCCGTCCGTCGATCTGCTCTTCTCTTCGGCCGCCAACGCCTACGGCGAGGATCTCGTCGCCGTCATCCTGACCGGCATGGGGAGCGACGGCGCCGCCGGCGCGCGCGACGTCAAGCGCGCGGGCGGGACGATCATCGTCGAGAACCCCGAGACGGCGAGCTTCCCCTCGATGCCCGAGTCGCTCGCCAAGAGCACCGTCGACGTCGCCGCGAGCCTCGAGCGGATCGGGCCGCTGCTGAACGAGCTCGTGACGGGGGCGTCGCTGGTGGCCGAGCCCGACGACGAGGCGCTCCTCGCGAAGCTGCTCGAGCAGGTGCGCGCCCAGAGCGGCATCGACTTCGCGAGCTACAAGCCAGCGACCATCCAGCGTCGGCTCCAGCGCCGGATCGTGGCGACCGACGCCGGCTCGCTCGCGGGCTACCTCCGCCACCTCGAGGCCGAGCCCGACGAGCTGCGAAGGCTCACCAGCAGCTTCCTCATCAAGGTCACCGAGTTCCTCCGCGACCGCGAGTTCTTCGAGTGCCTGCGCGCGCAGCTCCTCCCCGACATCATCGCGGCGGCCCGCACGCGTGGCCGCGAGCTGCGGATCTGGTCGGCCGGCTGCGCCACCGGCGAGGAGGCGTACTCGGTCGCCATCCTGCTGTGCGAGCTGCTCGGCGACGAGATCGACTCGTTCTCGGTGCGCATCTTCGCCACCGACGTCGACGCCGACGCCGTCGCGTTCGCGCGCCGCGCCCGCTACCCGGTCGGCGCGCTCGCCGATCTCGAGCCGGCGCTCCTCGAGCGCTACTTCAGCTATGAGCACGGCGCCTACGTCGTGCGCAAGCGCCTGCGGAGCCTGACGGTCTTCGGCGAGCACGACCTCGGTCAGCGCGCGCCGTTCCCGCACATCGACCTCGTCCTCTGCCGCAACGTCCTGATCTACTTCACCGGCGAGCTGCAGCGCCGCACGCTGCAGCTGTTCGCCTATTCGCTGCGCGACGGCGGCTACCTCGCGCTCGGGCGCGCCGAGACGACGACCCCTGCGGCCGAGTACTTCACGCCGCAGAACGCGCTGCTGCGCATCTACCGGCGGCGCGGCGATCGCGTGCTGCTGCCGCCCGCGCGGCTCCGCACGAGCCGCGCGTTCGCGCGGTCGTCGCTCGGAGGCACCGGGCCATCGACGGCCCGCCCGTTGGTGCCCGGCGAGCCGGCGGCGCACGCGCTCGACCGAGAGGCGCTGCTCGCGGTGTTGCCCCTCGGCGTCGTGCTCGTCGATCGACGCTATGACGTCATGGAGATCAACTCGGCGGCGCGGCAGCTGCTCGGGATCTACCGCCCGGCCCTCGGCGAGGATCTCGTGCACCTCAGCCCCGCGGCGCTCGCGGCCGCGCTCCGCGGCGCGATCGACGCGGTCTTCGGCGGCGAGCCGCGCGCGACGGTAGGCGCGGTCGAGCTCGCGGCCAAGGCCGAAGGGCAGTCGGTGGTGCTGCGCGTGACCGTCGTTCCGCACGGCGCCGCGGCCGGCGGCGAGGAGCTCGCGCACGCGCTCGTACTGCTCGAGGACGTCACCGCCCTCGTGGAGTCGCGCAGGCGCCTCGAGGCGACCTCGGCGCAGAGCTCGCGAGAGGTGGAGGCGTACCAGGCCAAGCTCGGCGAGCTGTCGCCGCGCATCGGCCAGCTCGAGGCCGAGAAGCGAGCGCTGGAGGAGGGGACGGTCTCGCTGAAGGGCGTGCTCGCCGGCGTCGAGACGCAGCTCCAGCGCGCCGAGGCGCTGCGCGCGAGCCTCGCCGACGTGAACCGCGAGCTGCTCGCGGCGAACGCGGAGCTGTCGAAGTCGACCGAGCGCCTTCGGGCGCACAACGAGCGGCTCGAGTCGGAGAGCGAGGCGAACCAGGCGGCGACCGAGGAGGTCGAGACGCTCAACGAGGAGTTCCAGGCGACCAACGAAGAGCTCGAGACGCTCAACGAGGAGCTGCAGGCGACCGTCGAGGAGCTCAACACCACCAACAACGATCTCGAGGCCCGCGGGGTCGAGCTGCGCGAGCTCGCGCTGATCGCCGATGGCGAGCGCGCACGCCTCGCCGCCGTGCTCGCCAGCATCGGAGACGCGGTCGTGGTGGTCGATCCGAAGGGCGCCGTGCTGCTCGCCAACGCGGCCTTCCATCAGATGTTCGGCGAGGCAGGCCCCGTCCCCGCGGACGCGAGCGGGCAGCCGCTGCCGAAGGAGGCCGGCCCCCTGCGGCGCGCCGCCCGAGGCGAGAGCTTCAAGATGGAGTTCACCGAGGGCGAGGGCGGGCCGCGGCGCTGGTTCGAGGCGACGGGGCAGCCGATCCAGACCGGGAGCGGCGAGCCGGCTGGCGGCGTCGTCAGCGTGCGTGACATCTCCGAGCGCAGCCTGCGCGACCTCCAGGACCGCTTCCTCACGATGGTCGGTCACGAGCTGCGCACGCCCCTCGTGCCGCTGCAGGGCTACCTCGAGATGGTGCTGCGGCTGCTCCCCGAGCACGAGCCCGACGACCGCGCGCGGCGCTACGCCACCACCGCGCTCGAGCAGCTCCGCCGCTTCGCGGGGCTCGTCAACGACGTCGTCGACGCGACCCGCCTCCACACGGGCCGCTTCTCGGTGCACCTCGCGCCGCTCGACCTCACCGCGCTGGTCGCCAAGACCGTGCGCTTGCCGATCGGCGACGTCGAGCCGCTGAAGGTCGTGCTCAGGGTCCCCGAGGAGCCGCTCGTCGTGAACGGCGACGGGCCGCGGCTGCAGCAGGTGATCGTCAATCTCCTGAGCAACGCGGCCCGCTACGCGGCCGGCACCGATCACGTCGACGTCCGCCTCGCGCGCGTCTCGCCGGCGCGCATCAAGCTCGAGGTCCAGGACTACGGCCCGGGCATCGCGGCCGAGGAGCTCGCGAGCCTCTTCACGCCGTTCTTCCAGGGGACGCGCGAGCGGCGCCAGGCGCGCGGCGGGCTCGGCCTCGGCCTCTTCATCTGCAAGGAGATCGTGGAGGCCCACGGCGGCACGATCGAAGTCACCTCGCAAGGGGGCACGACCCTCGCAGTCCTTCTTCCGCTCGCGGCCGAGTGACGTGACCGCGTTGAAGTGGGGGGGGTATGGGGCTGAGCGTCGCAGAGAAGGAGTCCGTGGTGCCTGCCGTCCTCGTCGTCGAAGACGACCGTGACTCTGCGGAGATGCTCGTCGAGATCCTTCACCTCGAGGGGTACGCCGTCACCACGGTCGGCACGGCCGCCGAGGCGCTCCGGGCGATGCGCGACGGCGCGTTCGACGCGACCCTGCTCGACCTGACCCTCCCCGGACTCTCGAGCGAAGAGCTGGTGCGCGCGGTCGCGGCGCTCCCCGCGCGTCCGCCGGTGGTCGTCTTCTCGGCGCGCCCGCCGCAGGAGCTCGCCGCGGCGAGCCGCGCGCTCGGCGCCATCGCCTCGCTGCAGAAGCCGAGTGATCTCGACGAGCTGCTCCTCGCCATCAAGGCGGCCGTCGACTCGCGCGGCATCCCCGTGAGCGCCCGGCGGAGAGACTGTGAAACAGTCTCTCCGGTGGGGTTTGGCCCCGACGAAGCGCATTCGGCGGGGCGGGGCGGTGCCGACCGCCCCGGTGGGCAGTGAAGAGCGCGGGATTTTCCCCGCGCCGCGCGCAGGGCGGAGCCGGGGTGGCCTAACGAGCGCCGATCAGCTCGAAG
This sequence comes from uncultured delta proteobacterium, assembly GCA_903923175.1. Lineage (GTDB taxonomy): Bacteria > Myxococcota_A > Polyangia > Polyangiales > JADJMO01 > CAIXWQ01. The sequence continues at coordinate 12,832 of CAIXWQ010000959.1, forward strand.
AAGTGTCGATCGAGCGTCATCGCCACCCGCATCGGGCGGCCGTCGGCGAGGGTCGTCGAGGGGGCGAGCGCGCGCGCCTTCGAGGCCGCGAGCCGGGCGTTCAGCACCGTGTCGTGCTCCGCGACCGCGCGCGCCGCATCGTCTGCGCTGTTTGCGCTTTTCGTACTGCTTGTCTCATCCGCGAGGCCTGTCTCGGCTGCGTTCAGGGCGACGCCGATCCCCACGTCGCCCGCGTGCGTCCCCTTCGCGGCCGAGGCGCGATAGAGGGCGAGCTCGACCTCGCCGAGCTCGAACACGATCGGCCCCTCCGCCGCGAACGGGTGCGGCGACGGGGCCCCCTCTGCGCGCGCGTCCTCGCGCGGCGCGCAGCCGAGCAGCGCCTCCAGCCGATCGGCCGAGGTGGCCGGGTCGTCGACGAACAGGCTCAGGAAGCGGACGCGCGGCGCGTTCATGGAGCGATGCTCGCACGGGCGCGGCGCCTCGCGCTCGACTCGCGCACGACTCCCGCACGACTCCCGCACTTCAGCGAGGTGGGCAGCGCACCGGTTTGACGCGCGTTTGCGCGGGGCACCCCGGATCCTTCTCCGGGTCGCAGTCGATCAGGAAGTAGCTGTTGGTGGGGCCGCAGTCGGGCGGCACCCAAGGTCTGCTGGTGCTGGCACTCGCGACGGCGCTGCTGCCTGCACTCGCGCTGGCGCTGCTGACGTACGAGGCGCTCGTGGCAGGCGCGGCGTCGTGTCCGATCGGCGTGTCGACGACCGGTGGATGCGCGGACGGGCTCGGTCCGCACGCGGACGTGAGGGCAGTGAACGCCGTGATCGCCATGAGCACCACGATCCCTGAAGGGCTCGACCACGCCATCTCCGGGGCGCGCATCGCCTCGCGCGAAGCTCGCGGCGGCGCGGCGGCGCGCAGGGCGGCGAGGCGCTCGCTCACTCGCACCGGATCGGCGCCGTCTGCAGCGTGCCCGCGCCGTCGTCCCACGCCACGAGGGCGCCCGCGCCGACCGCCGTCATCCGCGACGTGGAGAGCGTCCGCGCGAGCCGCAGGCCGACCACCGGCGCGAACGCGTCGCTGGCGTAGTCGTAGGCGAGGAGCTCGAGCCGCGGCACGCCGGAGCCGCCTTCGTTCACCGAGAGCAGCGCGCCGCGCGTGAACGTCATCGAGAACCCCTGCAGCGTCGACGCGAAGCCGGTCGGCCGCCGCGCCTGCCGCCGCGCCGTCGACCCCGCGCGATCGAAGAACTCGAGCAGCGCGACCTGACCCCCGACCGCCTCGCGATGCGCGTCGACGAAGCCATCGGCCTCCGGGCCCGTGGCCGCGCCGGGCGTCGCGAC
>CAIXWQ010000960.1 GCA_903923175.1 uncultured delta proteobacterium
AGGTGACCGGCCCGGGCGAGGCCGGCGTCGGGCGCGCCCTCGCCGCCGAGCGTCTCCTCCGAGAGCGACAGCGTCACCTCGCCGCCCGCGTCGCCGAGCGCCTGGCTCGCGTTGATCAGCAGGTTGACGATCACCTGGTGCAGCTGCGTCGGATCGGCGCGCACCGGGAGGCTCGCCTTCGACGGCTCGAGCACCAGCCGCACGTTCTTCGGCAGGCCGGCCTCGACCAGCGCGGCGGCCTCGCGCGACGCGCTCCCGAGGTCGATCGGGCGCGGCGCCACGTTGAGCTTGCGGCTGAACGTGAGGATCTGGCGGACGAGCTCCGCCGCGCGCTGCAGCCCGGCGTCGATCTGCCGGAGGCTCGCCGCGGTGCGCTCGCGGTGCTCGTCACGCTCGTCACGCGCGTCACACGTGCTGTCAGGAGCCGGCGCCGCCCGCGCGATCTCCCCCTCCAGGATGTCCACGTGCGCGAACAGCGCCGTCAGGATGTTGTTGAAGTCGTGCGCGATGCCGCCGGCGAGCGTCCCGATCGCCTCCAGGCGTTGCATGCGCCCGATGCGCTCCTCGAGGCGGCGCTTGTCGCCGTGGACCTGCACCAGGGCGTCGACCAGCCCGTTCACGCGGCGCACCACGCCGCGCAGATCGTGGGCGACCGCGTCGGGATCGCCCCGCGCGGTCAGATCGCCGGCGAGCACCGCGTCGCTGAGCTTGTCGACCTGGGTGCCCGCCTCGCGCACCGCGCGCGCGACCGCGAGCGAGGCGGCGAGCGCGAGCAGCCCGCCCACCAGGCACGCGCCGAGGAAGAGCAGCCCGAGCTTCAGGTCGAGCGCGCGGGCGATCTGCGCGTCGATCTCGTCCTCGCCGTGGACGACGACGATCGCCCAGGTGGTCTGACCGAGCTTCACCGGCGCCCAGGCCGCGAGGAAGGTGCGCCCGTCGCGCTCACGCAGCACGCCGGAGCCGGTCTCCCCCGCCAGCGCGCGTCGCGTCGCCTCCTCGTCGACCGCGCCGGTCACGACGTCGCCGCGGAACGAGGCCTCCACCGTGCGCGCGCGATCGCGCTGCGAGTCCGAGCGGAGCCGACGATCGGGGCCGAGCAGGTAGCTGTCGCCGGTGCGCCCCATGCCGGCGCGCTCGCCCATCACGCGATCGATCGAGTCGATCGAGATCTGCAGCGCGATGACGCCGACGACGGCGCGATCCGCGTCCGGCACGGGGGCCGCCCCCGGCGCGCCGGCCGCGAAGATCGGCGCCGCCACGAACTGCGCAGCGGCGTTGGCCGACGGCGGGTAGGGCCTCGTGTCGGAGAGCGCCACGCGCCGGCCGGCGGTCGCCTCGCGCCACGCGTCGCGCAGCGAGGTGGGCTGCTCGGCCACCACCGCGGCGAAGTCGCTCTCCTTCTGCACCGAGTAGCAGCTCTCGCCGGTCTTCGCGTCGAGGAGCAGCACGTCGTAGTACCCCTGCTCGTCGACCCAGCGCGCGAGGAAGGGGGCGTGGCGATCGTGCACCGCGCGGTACTCGGCCGGCGCGTCGAAGCGCCGTCGATCGTGGCCGACGAGCGCGTGTCCCGCGGCCCCTCCGGCCGCGCGATACGCGCCGCACAGCTCGACGAAGGCCGTCGCGACGTACGGATCGTGCGCCAGCACCGAGGCGTCGTGCTGGCGCTCCTCGAACGAGCGCTCGATCTCCGCGCCCTTGAGCGCGCGCGCCGACTCGAGCTGCGCGAACGCCTGCGTCTTCAGCGCCGCGCGGCTCGCCTCGTAGCTGACGAGCGCGACGAGCACGAGCGGCACCAGCGCCGCCGCGAGGAAGCCGAGGATCAAGAGCGCGCGCGTCGGGACGTCGCGGAGCACGGCCGAGCCTACCCCTCGAGCTTGTAGCCGACGCCGCGCACCGTCTCGATGCAGCGCGCGAGCGGCCCGAGCTTGCGCCGCAGCCCCGAGATCTGGAAATCGACGGTGCGCTCGGTGACCTCCACGTCGGCGTGCACGTGCTCGAGGATGGCCTCGCGCGTGAACACGTGCCGCGGGCGCGACGCGAAGAGGAGCAGGATGTCGAACTCGGTCCGCGTCAGCGCCAAAGGCTCGCCGTCGACGCGGACCACGCGCGCGTCGGCGTCGACGTCGAGCCCCGCGACGTGTAGCGCGGGGAGCGCGGCGTCGGTCGAGCCCCGCCGGCGCAGCACCGCGTGGATGCGCGCGATGAGCACGCGCGGGTGGAACGGCTTGGTGACGTAGTCGTCGGCGAACTGCTCGAGCCCGAGGACCACGTCGTCGACCTCGGTGCGCGCCGTCACCAGGATGATCGGCGTCGCCGCCGTGCTCGCCATCGCGCGCAGGCGCCGCGAGACCTGGAAGCCGTCGAGGTCCGGGAGGTTCACGTCGAGCAGCACGAGGTCGAACGCCGCCTCGGGCGCGCTCGCCAGCGCGAGGGCGGTGCGGCCGTCGGGGGCGCCGCGCACCGAGAACCCCTCGCGCTCGAGCACGTACGAGAGGCTCGCGAGCAGGCTCGAATCGTCCTCGACGAACAGGATGCGCAACATCTGCGTCTCTCTCTCGCTGGCTTCCCGCGGTTTGTCGGCGTGCGGGCTCGGCAGAGCAAGCCGCACGCCTCGTCGAAAGACATCCGCGTCCTCACGAGATCCTAACGATGACCCCCTACCGTGCGCCCCGACGGCAAAGGCGGCTGCGCGTGGGCGCGTGCCGCACCCGCGAGGTGGATCATGCAGTTCGACACCGGAAATACCGGATTCATGCTCCTGGCGACGAGCCTGGTCATGCTGATGACGCCGGGGCTCGCGTTCTTCTACGGCGGCCTCGTGGGGCGCAAGAACGTCCTCGCCATCATGATGCAGAGCTTCGTCTCGATGGGCGTCACCACGATCTTGTGGTGGGCCGTCGGCTACTCGCTCTGCTTCAGCGGCGACTTCCACGGCGTGATTGGCAATCTGGACATGGCGTTCTTCAAGGGGATCACCCTGCAGACGCCCTTCGCCGGCGGCGCCAAGATCCCGCTGTTCGTCTTCGTCGCCTACCAGATGATGTTCGCCATCATCACCCCCGCGCTGATCACCGGCGCGTTCGCGAACCGCATCCGGTTCGGGCCCTACCTGATCTTCCTCGTGGGCTGGCTGCTGTTCGTCTACTTCCCCTTCGTCCACATGGTGTGGGGCGGCGGCATCCTGCAGCGCTGGGGCGTGCTCGACTTCGCGGGCGGCATCGTGGTGCACGCGGTCGCCGGCATGGCGGCCCTCGCCTCGGTCTTCTTCGTCGGCAAGCGCAAGGTCAAAGAGGTGTCGATGCACAGCATCCCGCTGGTCGCGCTCGGCACCGGGCTGCTCTGGTTCGGCTGGTACGGCTTCAACGCCGGCAGCGAGCTGCAGGTCGACGCGGTCACCGGCCAGGCCTTCCTCAACACCGACATCGCGGCGTCGTTCGCCGGCCCGGTGTGGCTCTTCCTCGCCTGGAAGTTCGAGGGGAAGCCGAAGTTCACCGGCCTGCTCACCGGCGCCGTCGCCGGCCTCGCGACCATCACGCCCTGCGCCGGCTTCGTCACGGCGAACACCGCCGCGCTCATCGGCACGGTCTCCGGCGTGGTCTGCTACTTCGCCGTCAGCGTGAAGAACCGGCTGCACTGGGACGACGCGCTCGACGTCTGGGGCGTGCACGGCGTCGGCGGCATCCTCGGCACCATCCTGCTCGGCGTCTTCGCCAGCAAGGCCGTCAACCCGGCCGGCGCCGACGGTCTGCTCGCGGGCAACACGTCGTTCTTCCTCAAGCAGACGGTCGCCGTGCTCGTCGCCGGGGCGTGGGGCTTCGTGTTCACGTACGGCATGCTCAAGGTGATCGACGTCTTCACCCCGGTGCGCGTCAGCCCCGAGGACGAAGCGCACCTCGACGACGCGCTGCACGGCGAGGAGGCCTACGACTTCTCGGGCAACCCGGAGACGACCGCGGCGTCCGTCGCGGGCCCGGCCGAGTAGCGCTCGAACACCGCGTGGGGATGCGCCCGCGAGGCCGCGTCCCGGCGCAGCGACTGGAAGGGCGAAGCGATACCTCCCGCTTCGCCCTTCTACTTTTTGGGCATGCGGAAGGGGCCCTTGCCGGGCCACACGAAGCGCTTCGCGTACGCCTGCTCGACGCGCGGCTCGCCGGTCTTGGTGAACCGCAGCTGCACCACCGAGCCGTCGTAGGTGCGCGTGTACTCGCCGTTCTCGACCACGAGCTTCAGGTCGTGGACGTGGAAGCGCAGGATGCGCAGCAGGCGACTCAGCCCGCCGAACTTGCTGCGCACCACGCTCTCGAGGAACGGCACGCCGCCGGCGCGCCACAGGATGAGATCGTCGGGCGCGAGCAGGTCCATCTTGACCAGCACGTCGACCGCCGTGACGACCTTGCCGGTGGCGAGGATCTCCGCGACCGCCGCCACCACGCGCGGGTACTGCTGATCGTCGCGGTAGTTGTGCACGGTGAGCGCGCCGTCTTCGCGCTCGCTGGCGGGGACCGGCGCGCGCGGATCGCGCACGGCAGCGGGGCCCGCGGGGCCGGCGCG
>CAIXWQ010000961.1 GCA_903923175.1 uncultured delta proteobacterium
CCGCCGCGGCGCGCCTCGCCCGCGGGCGGGGTTCAGGCGGTCGCCCGGCCGATCGACTCGCGCAGGTCGCGGTCCGGCGCGCGGAAGGCCTCGCGGTCACCGCTCCCGTCGCGCGCCTCGCGCGGCTGCATGTCCCGCATCTGCAGCTGGCCGTTCACCGGCAAGGCGTCGAGCTTCAGGTTCCACGAGCCGTCGCGGTTGAGGAAGGCGGAGCCGACCCGCAGCCAGAACGACTTGTCGCCGGGCTTGTCGATGATGGTGTAGACGGCCTTGATCTGCTTCGTGTCCATGTTCGTGCGAGCTCCTCGTCGTGCCGCGCCGACCTCTTCGGCGGCGACCGACGCGCTCGACGACGTTGCGCGCACGATGCCAACGGCGACGTCGACGCGACCTCACGAATTCGACGACAAAACAAGGCCTTCGCGCCGAGGCCGGGGCGGCGGAATCGTGCGGCCCGCCGGCGCCGCCGGCGGCGTGCGCGCGCGGGCCTCGGAAGTTTGAAAGGGGCGGTGGCGCGTGGTACCGAAGAACGAAAGTTTTTCGGCGCGCACTCGTTCGGCTCGAGGCCGAGCGCGACGCGAGCCCGCTGCCGACGTCCTGACGTCGCGTGGCCCGAACGAGGAGACCGATATGGCGAAGCACGACGTCCAGCAGCCCGAGGCCGATCACGCCCCCTCGCGCCGGAACTTCCTCGGTGGCGCCGCGGTGGGGACCGCAGCGGTCGCGTCCGGGCTCGCGACGGCGCTCTCGTCGTCGAACGTCCTCGCCGCGCCGGCCGCCGCACCCGCCGCACCCGCTGCGACGCCCAGCTACGCCGCCGCGCCGCCCGCCGGTTTCCTACCGATGTCGGTGCCGGGCAAGATCGTCAAGGTCGGCAAGAGCGGCTCGCTGCAGAAGAACGGCCTGTACCCCGATCCGGCCGCTGCCAAGGCGATGCTCGAGAAGGCGATGCTGACCTTCACCGGCGAGAAGACGCTCGGCGCCTCGTTCAAGAAGTTCGTCCACAAGGACGACAAGGTCGTGGTCAAGCTGAACGGCATCGCCAAGGGGAAGAAGTTCGGCACGAACAAGGAGCTGGTCGACGTCATCCTCCAGGGACTCCTCGACGCAGGCGTGCCGGCCAACCAGATCGTCGTGCTCGAGCAGTACGGCTCCTTCCTCGCGGGCACGCGCGTCGCGCAGGACAACGTCCCTGCGGGCGTGACCTGCAAGATCCACAACAACAACGACATGGGCACGCCGCCCATCGCGATCATGGACGGCAAGCAGGCCATCATGACGCGGTTCGCGAAGCCGCTCATGGAGGCGACCGCGGTCATCAACGTCTCGTTGATCAAGGACCACGCGATCTGCGGCTACACCGGCTGCCTGAAGAACATGACGCACGGATGCATCGACGTGCCGCACAACCACCACGGCCACCACGCGAGCCCGCAGATCGCGAAGCTCTACGCGCACGAGGCGATCAAGAGCCGCGTCCGCCTCCACATCACGGACGGCTACAAGATCATGTACGACGGCGGCCCGGTCGAGGTCGTCGCGTACGTGCCGCACGAGGCGCTCTACGTCACGACCGATCCGGTCGCGATGGACGTCCTCGGGTGGGAGCTCGTCGACAAGGTCCGCAAGGAGAAGGGGCTCAAGTCGCTGAAGGACGCGGGGCGAGAGCCGGCGTACATCGCGACCGCCGCCGATCTCGGGCTCGGCGTCGGTGATCGGAGCAAGCTCGTGATCAAGGACATCACGATCTAATCGGCGCGATCGCTCTTCGAAGCGCCGAAGGCGCGAAGGTCACCCTTCGCGCCTTCGATCGTTTCTGGGCGCTCACGCGGCCGGCCGAGACCGGCGCGCGTCGACGCGCTCGCTACGCGCCGACCGCCGCGATGGTCTCTTCGGCCTCGAGCCTCGGCTCGTCGACCAGCGGTGCCTCGTGCTTGTGGCCGCACCCCTCGGTGACGCACACGAGCATCGGCTTCGTCTTGCTGCCACCGCGCGTGAGGAACGCCGCGCCGCAGTCGGGGCACGGCTCGAGCACGGGCTTCGCCCAGAGCTTGAAGTCGCACTTGATCGCTTCGGCCTTCCAGTTGGAGCAGCCGTAGAACGTGCGCCCGCCCTTCTTCGCCGGTCGGATCTCGATGATCTCGCCGGTGAGGCACTTCGGGCACTTCACGCCGAGCGGCACCGGCTGGGCGTTCTTGCACTCGGGGTAGCCCGTGCAGGACAGGAACTGGCCGTAGCGCCCCGTGCGGATGGCCATCGGCCGGCCACACGTCTCGCACTTGTACTCGGTGATGACCGGCTTCTCGGCGTTGCCGTCGGCGTCGAGCGGCCGCGTCCCCTTGCACTTCGGGTAGCCCGAGCAGCCGAGGAACCAGCCGCGCTTGCTCCAGCGCTTGAGCATCGGCTTCTGGCAGAGGTCGCAGACCTCGTCGGTGGCCGAGGGCTCGGGCGTCCAGCGCTTGAGCTTCTTCGCGGCGTCGAGCTGCTCCTTGAAGCGCGTATAGAAGGACTTCAGCAGCTTCTCGCGCTTCAGCTTCCCCGACTCGACGAGATCGAGCTGCTCCTCCATCTCCGCGGTGAACTGCGGATTCATGAAGTCGAGCGCGGCGCCGACGAGGCCGTCGACCACCATCTTGCCGAGCTCGCTCGGCCGGAACGTGCGCCCGTCGGGCTTCTCGACGTAGTCGCGCGCCTGCACCTTCGAGATGATCTCCGCGTACGTCGAGGGGCGACCGATGCCGCGCTCCTCGAGCGCGCGCACCAGCGAGCCTTCGTTGAAGCGCGGCGGCGGCTGCGTGAACTTCTGCTCCGCGAGCACGCCGGGCGGCTCCACCAGCTTCAGCACCTCGCCCTCCGTCAGCGGCGGCAGCTCGGCGTCGTCGTCTTCCTTCTCCTTCGGCGCGGCCTTCGCGGCGAGCGTGCCCTCGGCCCCCGGCTCCTCGGTCTCCTCTTCGCCCGCGAGCTCGGTGGGCGTCTCGAGGTCCTCGTCCTTGGCCTTCTTCGCGTACGCGTCGAGCCAGCCGCCGAACTTGAGCACGCGGCCGCTGGCGCGGAGGATGTGCGTGACCGAAGGCGACTTCGCCTCGATGTCGACGCCGGTCTGGTCGTAGACGGCGGGCGACATCTGGCAGGCGACGAAGCGATTCCAGATGAGCGCGTAGAGCCGGAACTGCTCGGGCTTGAGGTACTTGCGCACCTTTTCGGGGGAGAGCTCCATGCTCGTCGGCCGGATGCACTCGTGCGCGTCCTGGGCGTTCTTCTTCGAGCGGAAGATGTTCGCCTGCGCAGGCAGGTGCTTGTTCGTGAAGGTCGTCTTCACGTACTCGCGAACCTCTTTGACCGCGTCCTCGCTGATGCGCGTGGAGTCGGTACGCATGTACGTGATGAGGCCGACGGAGCCGAGCTCCTTGTCGAGCTCGACGCCCTCGTAGAGCCCCTGCGCGACCTGCATCGTGCGCTTGGTCGGGAAGCGGAGCAGGTTGGCCGCGTCCTGCTGGAGCTTCGAGGTCGTGTACGGCGCGGGCGCCTTGCGCTGCCGCTCGCTCTTGGTGACCTTCGCGACCTTGTACGTCGCGCCCTTGAGGTCGGCCTCGACGCGGTGGGCGGTCGCCCCGTCGGCGATCTTGTCCTTCGCGACCGACTTGCCATCCCACGTCGCGAGCCGTGCGTTGAAGCTCGGGTTCGACTTGCCGAGGAGGCGCGCCGAGAGGTTCCAGAACTCCTCGGGGACGAACGCCTCGATCTCGCGCTCGCGGTCGACGATGAGCCGCAGCGCCACCGACTGCACGCGCCCCGCCGAGAGGCCGAAGGCGAGCTTCGACCAGACGAGCGACGAGACGTCGTAGCCGACGATGCGGTCGAGGATGCGACGCGTGCGCTGCGCGTCGTAGAGGTGCGTGTCGAGGTCCCGCGGGTTCTCGATCCCCTCCTTCACGCCGCGCTTGGTGATCTCCTGGAAGAGCACGCGCCGGGTCGGCTTCTTCGCGCTCTTGAGCTCCTGGGCGAGGTGGAAGGCGATCGCTTCGCCTTCGCGATCAGGGTCGGTCGCGAGCATGATCGCGTCCGCGTCCTTGGCGGCGTCCTTGATCTCTTTGAGGGTCTTCTCCTTCCCCTCGATGACCTCGTACGACTCCTGGAACCCCTTCTCGATGTCGATGCCGTACTTCTTCGGCAGGTCCCAGACGTGCCCCTTCGAGGCGAGCACCTGGTAGCTCGAGCCCAGGTACTTCTTGATCGTCTTCGCCTTGGCCGGCGACTCGACCACCACGAGAGTATTGCCTCGGGACGCCATCTGATTTTCAGTTTCCTCTTTGGATTCAGCTATTTAGAAGCGAAAACAGGCCCGCGGGGCCTTCCCTTACTACCCCCTCGACCGTCCACGTCAAGAGGAGGGCCCGGAGCTCGGGCACGCCGAGAGCGGTCCGGAGCACCAGCCCATCGATGCTGGCGGGACCGCTCGCGAGCGCGTCGAGGAGTGCCTTCTCGGACGAATTCGCCGGTTGGATCGCCGGCAAGGCCGAGCTGGCGCGCGGCGCCGGCGTGCGGTTCGACCTCCCATGGGATGCAGGAAGGTTTCGCTTCGACGTGGTCGGCGGCGGCGGTGGCGGGACGGGCTCGAGCACCAGCTCGTCTTCGCGGGTCGTGGGGAGCCCGAGCGCGACGAGGAGTCGCGCAGGCGCGTCGAGCGCCCGCGCACCGAGGGCGAGCTCGGCCGCGCACCCCGCCATGCGCGCGTCCCAGGGCGCGCCTGGGACGACCCAGAGCGGGCGGCCGAGACGCCGCGCCGCGCCCGCGGTCGAGCGCGCGCCGCTCACCACGGGGGACGCGACCACCACGACCACTTCGGCGAGCGCTGCGATGACGGCGTTGCGCTCGAGGTAGAACGCACGCCGCACCGGCGTGCCGCGCTCGCGAATGGCGACGAGCGCGCCGACCTCCAGGCACCGCTCGAACAGCGGGCGGTGGCGTGGCGGCGTCCACTGCTCGACGCCGGCCGGGAGGACGGCGAGCGTCGCCCCGCCCGCCTCGAGGGCCCCCTCGTGCGCCGCACGATCGATCCCGATCGCGCCGCCGGAGACGACCACGCAGCCCGCCGCCGCGACGGCGCGGGCGAGCCGCCGCGCGAAGTCGATCGCCTCGGGTGGAGGGTCGCGCGTGCCGACGATCGCGACCGCGCGGGGGAGCTCTGCGAGCGCGCCCGCCAGCGGGCCGCAGGCCTCCACCAGCGCGGGGGGCGGCGACAGCTCGCGCAGGCGCGGTGGGTAGCCTCGATCGAAGGGGGTGGCGCGGAAGGACTTGGGCACGTCCGCGTTCGCCAGCACCGCGACCTCGGTTGCGCGCGCGCCGCAAAAAAGAGCCGAGCCCCGAGCGCCGTGAGGGCGTTCGAGGCTCGCGCGCTCGGGCTTTCGCCGCGAGAGCGGTCGATCAGTTCTTCTTCTTCTCGACCTTCTTCTTGCCCTTCTTGGGCTTCTCGTTGACGAGATCGAAGAGCGCGCTCAACTCGACCTTGTCCTTCTTGCGGACCTCGAGGATCGCGTTGACGGCGCGGAGCACGCGGCTGCGCGTCGGGCCGGTCACCGGCTTGCCGGTGTAGATCTTGTTGAGAGACACGACGTTGATCGCGCGGCCCGAGCGGGTCTTGCCGGCGTTCTTCGCCTTCTCCTTGAGCTCGCCCTCGGCCTTGGCGCCCTGCTTCTTCACGAGGCGGATCGCGCGGTCTGCGGGGCGAAGCGACTCGATGCCGTGCGACACGGCGAGGAGCCGGCGCTGGTCGATCTTGTTCTCGGTGAGGAAGGTCTGGAGCTTCGACGGCATGAGGTCTCTCGGGGGTTGGAAAAGGGGCGCGGATCTTAGCGCCCGCGCGGGAGTTCTAGCAAGGGCCGCGACGCGGCTCAGCCTTCTTGGTCCGTCGCATCGGCGCCGCCAGCGGGCCCTTTCGCGCGGGGGGCGAGCTCGGACTTCAACAGGTCGAGCAGCTCGCGCGCCTTCGGCGAGAGGGCGGAGGCCGTGGGGATTTCGACGTCGATGACGACGTGCAGCGCGCCGCGGGAGCGACCTTTGCCGTCGAGCCGCGGGACGCCACGGCCGCGCACGACGACGACGTGACCGGGCTGCGTCCCCTCTGGGAGGTCGATCGCGAGCGGCTCCTCGTCGAGCGTCGTGACCGCCACGTTGGCGCCGAGGGCGGCGTCGAGGAACGAGACCCGCACCTTGGTCGCGAGGTCGACGCCGTGGCGCTCGAAGCGCGGGTCCGGGGTGACCTCGACCTGCACGAGCACGTCGCCGGCGGGGCCGCCGTTGGGCGACGGCACCCCCTGCCCCGAAACACGGAGGATCTGCCCCTCGTCGATCCCGGCGGGGAAGCCGACGACGATCTTCTTGCTCTTCGCTTGCTCACCCGAGCCGTGACACGACGGGCACGGCGTCTTGATCACGCGCCCCTCGCCACGGCAATTCGGGCACGGCGCGGTGAACATGACGAACCCGCGAGCGTTCGAGACCTGGCCGCTGCCGCGACAGGTCGCGCAGGCGACGGGCGAGGTGCCAGGCGCGGCGCCGCTCCCCTCGCACTTCTCGCAGGGCGCAGGGAACTGCAGGGCGATCTCGCGCTTGCAGCCGAAGGCGGCCTCCTTGAGCGTCAGCCGCTCGAGCACGCGCAGATCGGGGCCACGCCGCGGCCCGCGGCTCCGGCCACCGCCACGCTGCTGCTGGCCGCCGAAGAACTCACTGAAGAGGTCCTGGAAGTTGCCGAAGAGATCGCCGAGGTCGACGCCGCCGCCAGGGAAGCCGCCGCCGCCGCCTTCGAGGCCGGCCCAGCCGAACTGGTCGTAGACCCGGCGCCGCTGATCGTCGGACAGCACCTGGAACGACTCGGTCGCCTCCTTGAAGCGCTCGGCCGCGGAGGCGTCTCCGGCGTTGCGGTCAGGGTGGTGTTTGAGGGCGGCCTGACGGTAGGCCTTTCGAATCTCGTCGGACGTCGCCGTTCGGGCAACGCCGAGGACCTCGTACGCGTCGCGGCGCTCGTCCATGGGTTCGGCTGCGCTCGGTTCGCGTCACGCGCGCCGCGCGCAGCGGCGGGCGTTCGGGGTCGTGGGACGGCGGTCGGTGGTCATCGGGATCCGCGGGAGGGCTTCGATCGGGCTCGCGCGCCAGGCGTCACGCCCCCTCGCGGCTCGACGGGGACGATTCTCGCAAGCTGGGGGCGGCCCTGCGGAAGCTAAGGAGAGGGTCGGAGTTGTCAACGCAGGGTTGTGCATCGGGCGCGTCGTGGGCGCTCAGCCGCCAAGGCCGCCGCCGATGCCGCGCGCGGCGAGCTCGGCGGAGAGCTGCGCGATGAGCGCCTCGCGTTCGTCGAGCCGAGCGAGCGCGCGCGCCAGGTCGGACTCGCTGCCGCCCGCGGCGACCGCGCGCTCGAGCCGCTCGCGCTTCTCGTTCTCCTGCGCGAGCGCGCGACGGAGCGCGTCGAGCTCGCCTTCGAGCTGGGCGCGGTCGACACCGGCGTCGGCATCGATGTCGGCAGGCGCGTCGGCAGGCGCGTCGGCGCCGAGCTTCTCGAGCTCGACGATCCGCCAGGAGGCAGTCTGGAGGGCGGCTTCGCGGCGGGCCGCGTCGCGGGCGAGCTCGGTGGTCTTGGCGCGCTCTGCGTCGAGCTCACGCGTGAGCTTCTCGTAGGTGGCGCGCAGCTCGCCGACCGCACGATCGCGGCGGCGGACCTCTTCGACGAGGGTGCCGAGCTCACGACGGGCGAGCTCGAGCTCCTCGCGAACGCCGGTCGAGAGCTCCTCGCGCACGACGGGCGCCGGGAGCGCGACGCCGACCTGGAGCTCCTCGATCTGCGAGACGAGCTCGCGCACCATGCGCTCCCGCCGACCGAGCTCCACGCGCGCGGCGCGCAGCTCTTCGCCACGCGCACGGAGCGCGAGCTCGAGATCGCGGACGTCACGCTCGTGCGCCTCGACGACCGCGGCCACTTCGGCCTGGGCGCGCGCGACCACCGCGTCCGCACCGAGGACCCTCGCCCGCAGCTGCTCGAGCTCGCCGCGCGCCGCTTCGCCGCGCGAGGCGGCGGTCAGCAGCTCGTGAACCTTGGCCTCGAGCCCGCGCGCGCGGGCG
>CAIXWQ010000962.1 GCA_903923175.1 uncultured delta proteobacterium
CCGCCGCGGCGAACGCCAACCCGAGCCTGCGCATCCGCATGATGCGACGCGGACCCGTTCGGGCGGACAAGCAGATTCGTCGGCGGGCAGCCCCGCAGCCCGCGCACCGACGAGCGCGCGGACCCGCGGCGCGGCCGTGCGAGCCTGTCGCGACACCGGCCGATCCCCTGTCGAGACACCGACAACGGCGGCTCCCCCGCGCGTCCATTCGCGCGTTTTTCGCCGTGGCACGAGGCGTGAACCCGCGGCGCACCGCCGCGGCCGGGCCGCGCATCACTCCCCGAGGCCCGAGCGCCCGAAGCGCGACCGCCTCAACCGGGATGGCGCCCGACCGGAGCTTGACTCCTCCCCCACCGACAGTAGAAGCCGGCGCCCCTGCCCTCTTCCCGAAGCCCTGAACGCTCATGAATCGACCCCTGCACCGCCCCACCGAACTCGCGCGCACGGCCGCGCTCGCGCGGCTCGCTACCGCCATGCTCGCGTCGCTCGGAGCGCTGGGAGCGCTCGGCGCGCTCGGCACGACGAGCCTCGGCTGCAAGAAGCCCGAGGCGGCCGACACCGCGAGCAAGCCGGCCGAGGAGGCGCCGATCGCGGTCAAGACCGTGGTCGTCGGCGAGCGCTCGATGCCCCGCTGGCTGCGGCTCTCGGGCTCGCTGGTCGCGGACGAGGCGGCCGACGTCGCCGCCGACGTGACGGGCAAGCTCCTCGAGGTCACGGTCGATCGCGGCTCGCTCGTCGCCAAGGGGGCCGTGCTGGCGCGCACCGACGTGCGCCAGGCGGCGCTCGCGTCGGCCGAGGCGAGCGCGGGGCTCGAGGTCGCGAAGGCGCAGACCGCGCAGGCGAAGGTCGACTGCGACCGGCTCGAGTCGCTCTACAAGGCCGGCGCGATCGCGGGCGCGGAGTACGACCGCGCGCACTCGCAGTGCCTCGTGGCGCAGCAGGGCGAGAAGCTCGCGGCGACGCGCGTGGCGAGCGCCAGCAAGCCGCTCGGCGACGCCAACATCCGCGCGCCGTTCGCCGGCATGATCGCCGAGCGGTACGTGAACACCGGCGAGTACGTCCGCCCCGATTCGAAGGTCGTGCGGTTGATGGCGATCGATCCGATCCGCCTGCAGCTGAGCGTGCCCGAGGCCTCGGTCGCGTTCGTGAAGGAGGGGCAGGCGGTCGAGTTCCGCGTGCCCGCCTTCACCGACCCGTTCAAGGCCGCCATCCGCTACGTCGGCCCGTCGCTGCGCGCGCAGTCGCGCGACCTCGTCGTCGAGGCCGTGACGTTGAACGCCGACCACAAGCTCCGGCCGGGCATGTTCGCGACCGCCCAGATCGATCTCGGCGAAGCCTCGTCGGTGGTGATCCCGAAGGCGGCCATCCGTCGCGAGGGGGACACCGCGCACGTGTTCTTCGTGAAGGACGGCCGCCTCGAAGAGCGCATCGTCGAGCTCGGCGAAGCCAAGGGCGACGACGTCGCGGTGCCGAGCGGCGTCGCGAAGGGCGAGCAGATCGTCTCGCCGGTGATCCCCGAAGCGCGCGACGGCGCGCGGGTCAAGTAGAGGCGCCGCCCCATGCAGTGGCTCTCCGAAGTCTGCGTCAAGCGCCCCGTCTTCGCGACGGTGCTCATCCTCGCGCTCGTGGTCATCGGCCTCGCCGGCTACCAGAAGCTCGGCGTCGATCGGTTCCCGAAGGTCGACTTCCCCACCATCACGGTGACCACGCGCCTGCCCGGCGCGGCGCCCGAGGAGGTCGAGACCGAGATCACCGACAAGGTCGAGGAGGCGGTCAACACGATCAGCGGCATCGACGAGCTGCGCTCGGCGTCGGCCGAGGGGATCTCGCAGGTCTTCATCACGTTCGTGCTGGAGAAGAACCCGGACGTCGCGGCCCAGGAAGTCCGCGATCGCGTCAACGGGGTCATCCCGCAGCTGCCGCGCGACATCGATCAGCCGGCCGTCAACAAGATGGACCCGGACGCCTCGCCGATCCTCTACCTCTCGCTCGTCACGGCCAAGCCGCTGCGCGAGGCGAGCGAGGTCGCCGACAAGCAGGTCCGGCGCTCGATCGAGAGCATCTCCGGCGTCGGCCAGGTGCTGCTGCTCGGCGACCGCAAGCGCCAGATCAACCTGTGGCTCGACCCCGAGCAGTTGCGCGCCAACGAGCTCTCCGCCGTCGACGTGCAGCGCGCGCTCCCCTCGCAGAACGTCCAGATCCCCGGCGGCAACATCGAGACCGGGCCGCGCCAGCTCACGCTGCGCGTGAAGGGGCGCGTGCAGAGCGTCGCGCAGCTCGGCGAGATCGTCGTGCGCCAGAAGGGCGACCGCTCGATCCGCATCCGCGACCTCGGCCGCGTGGAGGACGGCGAAGCCGAGCAGGAGACCTCCGCGCAGAAGAACGGCTCGCCGACGATCGTCCTCTCGGTGCGCAAGCAGTCCGGCGAGAACACCGTCGCGACCGTCGAGGCGATCCGCGCGCGCCTCCCCGACGTGCAGAAGACGCTCCCCCCGGGCTACCGGCTGGAGATCCTGCGCGACAACTCGGTGGTGGTCGTGAACGCCGTCGACGCCGTGAAGGAGCACCTCGCGGTCGGCTCGGTGCTCGCGGCGATCGTCGTGCTCATGTTCCTCGGCAGCCTGCGCTCGACGCTGATCGCCGCGCTCGCCATCCCGACGTCGATCATCGCGACGTTCGGCCTGATGTGGGTGCAGGGGTTCACGCTCAACGTGATCACGCTGCTCGCGCTGGCGCTCGCGGTCGGCATCGTCATCGACGACGCCATCGTCGTGCTCGAGAACATCTTCCGCTTCGTCGACGAGAAGCGGATCGAGCCGCGCTACGCCGCGGTCGCCGCGACCAAGGAGATCGGCCTCGCGGTGCTCGCGACGACGCTCTCGCTGATGGCGGTGTTCATCCCGGTCGCCTTCATGGGCGGCATCGTCGGGATGTTCCTCAAGAGCTTCGGCCTCACGATGGCGTTCGCCATCGGCATCTCGATGATCGTCAGCTTCTCGCTCACGCCGATGCTGGCCGCGCGCTGGCTCAAGGCGAAGGAGCAGGAGCGCGACGGCACGCTGAAGAAGGCGTTCCTCGAGCGCGTGGTCGACTTCTTCTACCGGCCGATCGAGCGCGTCTACATGACGATCCTGCGGTTCGTCATGCGCCACCGCTGGATCGTGCTGCTCGGCGTGGTGGGCGCGCTCGCCTCGTGCGGGCCGCTCGCGAAGCGGGTGCCGAAGGCGTTCCTCCCGATCGACGACGAGTCGCAGTTCGAGATGACCATCCGCGCGCCCGAGGGGACGAGCCTCGCGCAGACGGGGCTCATCGCCGAGCGGATCGCGCGCCAGGTGCGCGCGCAGAAGGGGGTCGATTTCACGCTGGTCACGATCGGCGACAACGATCAGCGCACGCCGAACTTCGCCCGCATCTACGTGCGCCTGATCGACGCCGAGAAGCGCCTCGAGACCCAGCAGGACCTGCTCGACAAGACCCGCGCAGACGTCGCCGACAAGGCGCCGAAGGAGCTGCGCATCTCGATCGGCCCCGTCCCCGCGTTCTCCGGCGGCGGCCAGACCAACGCCGCCATCCAGTTCGTCGTGGCCGGCCCCGACCTCGAGGAGCTCACCAAGCACGCGACGACGCTGATGGGGAAGCTGAAGGAGATGCCCGGCGTGGTCGACGCCGACACCTCGCTCGTGCTCGGCAAGCCCGAGATCACCGTCTCGATCGACCGCGCGAAGGCCGCGGATCTCGGGGTCAACGTCGCGGACGTGGCGACGGCGCTCCGCCTGCTGGTCGGCGGCCTCGAGGTCTCGACCTACGAGGAGAAGGGCGAGCAGTACGAGGTCCACGCGCGCGCAGAGGCGCGCTACCGCGTGAACGTCGACGGCCTCTCGATGATGACCGTCCCCTCGTCGCGGCTCGCGACGGTGAACCTCCTCGACGTCGTGAAGGTCGGGCAGGAAGAGGGGCCCTCGCAGATCAACCGGCTCAACCGGCGCCGCCAGGTCACGATCTCGGCGAACGTGAAGCCCGGGGTGAGCGAGTCGGGCGTGACCGACGCGCTCACGGCCGAGGTGAAGAAGCTGAACCTGCCGGCGGCTTACACGGCCGGGCCGGTCGGGCGCTCCAAGGAGCTCGGCAAGGCCGCGCTCAACTTCGCGATCGCCTTCGGCCTCTCGTTCATCTTCATGTACCTCGTGCTCGCGGCGCAGTTCGAGTCGTGGATCCACCCGGTGACGATCCTCCTCGGCCTTCCGCTGACGCTCCCGTTCGCGCTGCTGTCGCTGGTGATCTTCCACCAGTCGCTCAACATCTTCTCGACGCTCGGGCTCCTCGTGCTCTTCGGCGTGGTGAAGAAGAACGCCATCTTGCAGATCGATCACACCAACCACCTGCGCTCGCAGGGGCTGCCGCGCCTCGAGGCCCTCCTCGAGGCCAACCGCGACCGGTTGCGACCGATCTTGATGACGACGCTCGCGTTCGTGGCCGGCATGATCCCGCTGCTCACCTCGACGGGCGCCGGCTCGGGCACCAACAAGGCGACCAGCGCGATCGTCGTCGGCGGGCAGACGCTCTCGCTGCTGCTGACCCTGCTCGCGACGCCGGTCGCCTACTCGGTGTTCGACGATCTCTCGCGGCTCTTCCGGCGGGTCTTCCGCATGGGGCCGTCGGAGCTCGACGCGCCGCCGAGCGCGCCGCCGCACGCCGCGGGCGCCGAGCACGCGACCGCGCACGCGGAGTAGCCGGGTCGGAGCAGGCCGCGAGCGCTCGACGCGGCTCGCGCCGTATCGCGCGTGCAGACGACCGCATCACGGCCACGCTGCACGCGCGTCGGGCGGCACGAGCGCGCGCGGCGGTACCCCGCATGAGCATGACGATCGTCAGCGCTCGGACTCCGGCATTCGCCCGATGCTTGAGGCGCAGGAGCAGCGTGGAATCGTATGACCACGCTCCCGGCTCCCTAGAATCACGGAGACCTTGTGCCCTCGCGTCGTGCCCTGGAAGTCCTGCGGGCCGTGCGGCTCGTCAACCGGTTGATCACCCGCGAGCGCGATCCGGCCGCGCTGGTCCGCGGCGCCGCCGCGATCATCGTGGAGGCGCTCGGCGAGGCGGCGTGCTGCCTCGTGCGCACCGACGGTGAGCGGGTCGTCGATGCGTGCGACGCCGGCGAGCCGAGCCGCCTGTGGGCGGTGCGCGCGGTGCTGGAGCGGGGCGAGCTCACGCACTGCATGCGCGACGCGCTCGGGCAGCGGCGCACCGTCGCCTCGGGCACACCGCAACCCGACTGCCGAGGTTGTTGGGGCCGGAGCGAGCGCGGAGGCGCGCGGCGCGACGTCGCGGTGCCGCTCGTGTGCGAGGGGCGCGTGTACGGCGTGCTGCTCGTGATGCTGACGCCGGGGGCCGAGGGGCCGCTCGACGAGCGCCAGCTGTTCGAGGACCTCGCTGCCGATCTCGCCTTCGCGCTGCGCAGCAGCGAGCGCGCGGCCGAGGCGACCGCGCTGCAGGAGCGGCTCGCCCGCATCGCCGACGCGGCGCCGGGGATGATGTTCACGTACGCGCGCCGCCTCGACGGCACGAGCTGTCTGCCGTTCGCGACGCCGGCCGCGCACGACCTGCTCGGGATGTCGCCCGAGGAGCTGGCGATCGGGCTCGCAGGCTGGCGAGCGAACGTGCACCCCGACGACCTCGGCGCGCTGCTCGCCTCGGTCGAGGCCGCCGCGCGCGACTTCACGACGTGGCACTTCGAATGTCGCTACCTCCATCCGCGCAAGGGGCTGCGCTGGATCGAGGGGTGGTCGTCACCGCTGCGCGAAGCCGACGGCAGCCTCGCGTGGCACGGTTTCCTGCTCGACGTCACCGAGCGGCGGCGCAGCGTGGAGCGGATCGAGCGCCTGTCTCGGCTGTATCGAGCGCTCAGCGACAGCAACGAGGCCATCGCCCGCGTGGGCGAGGAGGCAGCGCTGTTCCAGCGCGTCTGCGACATCATCGTCGCGCTCGGCGACGTGCGAGTCGCTTCGATCAGCGCGGCCGACGAGACCGGCGAGGCGCTCGTCTGGCGCGCAGCTGCGGGCCCCGTCGCGGTCGCCGGGGTGCGCGCCGAGGCGCTGTCGCTCGGCGTGCCGCCGCTCGGCCAGCGGTCGCTCAGCACCGAGGCCTACCGGGGCGGCGTCACCGTGCTCGAGAACGACTACGCGCGCAGCGTCGAGCGCGCATGCTGGCGCACGCACCTGGTCGCGGCCGGCGTCGGCGCGGCGATCGCGCTGCCGCTCCTCCGCGGCGGCGCGGTCGTCGGCGTGCTGAGCATCGGCGCCGGGCCGGTGGGGTACTTCGACGCCGAGGCCGTGGAGCTGCTCGAGACGATGGCGCAGAACCTCTCGGCGGGGCTCGACCACGCCGCGCGCGAGCGCGAGCTGCGAGCGAGCGAAGCGCGCTACCGCGGCCTCCTCGACAGCATCGGCGACGTGGTGGCGACCTCGGACGTCGAGGGGACGCTCACCTTCGTGAACCGCACGATCGCCCGCTTCGGGTGGACGCCGGAGGAGCTCGTCGGCCGCAAGCTCTCGACGCTGCTGCACCCGGACGACCGAGCGGACGTGCTGCGGCGACGCGCCGAAGGGATCGCCGGCGGCGGCGTCGGCTCGGTGGAGTACCGCATCGTCGACGCGCACGGGATCACGCGGCAGGTGCGCACCACGAGCCGCCCGATCCTGGAGGACGGGCGGACGGTCGGGCTGGTCGCCGTGATCACCGACCTGACCCAGCAGCGCGAGACCGAGGAACAGCTCCGCTTCGCGCAGAAAATGGAGGCCGTCGGGCGGCTCGCCGGCGGGGTCGCGCACGACTTCAACAACCTGCTGAGCGTCATCGAGTCGTACGCGGAGCTCGCGATCGAGGCGGTGTCGCCGAGCGATCCCGTGCGCGAAGATCTGCTGGAGATCCGCACCGCGGGGCGACGCGCGGAGGGGCTGACGCGGCAGCTGCTCGCCTTCAGCCGCAAGGAGCTCCTGAAGCCGCAGGTCTTCGACCTCGAGGCGCTGGTCGGCGGCATGGAGCGCATGCTGACGCGCGTGCTCGGCGAGGACGTCGAGCTGCGCACGGCGCTCTCGGGCGCGCTGACGCCGATCAAGGCCGATCCCGGCCAGCTCGAGCAGGCGGTGCTGAACCTCGCGATCAACGCGCGCGACGCGATGCCCGAGGGGGGCACGCTGACGATCTCCACGACGCGCATCGATCGCCGCGCGGATCCGACGAGCCCACGGATCGTGGCCGCCGGCAGCTGGGTCCGGCTCTCGATCGCGGACACCGGCGAGGGGATGGACGAGGCGACGCGCCTGCGCATCTTCGAGCCGTTCTTCACGACCAAGTCGCCCGGCAAGGGGACGGGGCTCGGGCTCGCGATGGTCTACGGCATCGTGCAGCAGAGCGGCGGGAGCATCACGGTGCACAGCGAGGCGGACGTCGGCACGACGTTCGACATCGAGCTGCCGATCGTGACGGAGCCGGTCTCGCTCGCAGCGCTCTCGCAGGCGACCTCGCCGCCGAGGCGCGGCGTGGAGACCGTGCTCGTCGTCGAGGACGAGCCCGCGGTCCGCAACCTCACGCGGCGCATCCTCGCGGGGGCGGGCTACACCGTGCTCCTGGCGGCGAACGCCAGCGAGGCGCTGCAGCTCTGCGAGCAGCAGCCGACCCCGATCGACCTGCTGCTGACCGACGTGGTGATGCCGGGGATGAACGGCAGGGCGCTCGCCGAGCGGCTCCTGCTCGCGCGCCCGGGGCTCAAGGTGATGTTCATGTCGGGCTACGCGGACGAGGCCCTCGGCGAGCGGGGCGCGCTCGATCCGAGGATCGAGCTCCTCGACAAGCCCTTCACCACCGACGCGCTCCTACGCACGGTGCGGAGCGTGATCGATCGCGCGTGAGCGGCGCGCGCGCCTGGCCCGCCCGCGGACGCCGACGAGGCCTCCGCCGAGCCCGGAGGCGTCAGCAGTCGAAGCCGAGGAGCGCACACGCGCCGTCGCGGCAGACCGGAGCGGCCTCGCCGTCCTGGCAGGGCTTGAAGCGCCGGCCACGGAGCGCGGGCGGCCGAGCCATCGGCGTCGCCGGGCCGCGCCCGCTCGAGAACCAGCAGTCGTCGACGCTGACGCACGGGATCGGCGCACCGCGGACGCCGGCGCTGGCGCTGGCAATCGGC
>CAIXWQ010000963.1 GCA_903923175.1 uncultured delta proteobacterium
CGCGCGCGAGGCCGCCCCACGGGCAGTCGAGCGGCCCCTCGCCGAGCTCCCCGCGAGGGCACTCGGCCGCCGCGCTCGTGGACGGCGCCGACGCGGGCAACGTCGCGGGCGACGGCGGCGCGCCGCGACACGCAGCGAGGAGCGCGAGCGTCGCGGCGAGGGCGAAGGCGAAGGGTTCGATGCGTTGGGTGCGCACGCGGAGCGAGCGTGTACTGCGCCCGGCCCACGGCGTCAGCTCCGGCGATCCGCGCGCGTCGACGCCGAGCGCCGCGCCTGATCTCCCCGCGGCACCTTGCCCCAGGACAGCGAAGCAAGAGGCCACCATCGCTGCGCCGAGCGAGTATCCTCCGCGCATGCGAACCCGCCGTGCGCTCCGCTGGTGTGCAGTCCTCGCCGCGCTCCTCCCCGCGTGCAGCTCGTCGTCGTCGCCGGTCGACGCGGACGCCGGCTCCGACCCCGACGCGACCCTCGACGCTTCTCCCGACGCGCCCGACGCGTCCGACTCGACGGCGGACACGCTCGCGCCGATCGACGGCGCCTCCGAGGCCGAGGCCGCGCCGGCACCGACGTGCACCGACCTGCTCAAGAACGGCGACGAGACCGACGTCGACTGCGGCGGCGCCTGCGCCCCGTGCGCGACCGACAAGGGGTGCGCGGCCGCGAAAGACTGCCAGAGCGCCGTGTGTTCGGCCGCCAAGTGCGTCGCGCCCGCCTGCACGGACCTGGTCAAGAACGGCGACGAGACCGACGTCGACTGCGGCGGCTCGTGCGGGCCCTGCGCGATGAGCAAGGCGTGCGCGGCCGCGAAGGACTGCCAGAGCGGCGTCTGCGCCAGCAACAAGTGCGTGCCCGCCTCGTGCACGGACCTGGTGAAGAACGGCGACGAGACCGACGTCGACTGCGGCGGCATGTGCGCGCCGTGCGCGACGGACAAGGCGTGCGCGGCGGCGAAGGACTGCCAGAGCAGCGTGTGCACGGCGAGCAAGTGCGCGACCCCCGCGTGCACCGACGGCGTGAAGAACGGCGACGAGACCGCGGCGGACTGCGGCGGCGCGCTCTGCCCGAAGTGCGCGGACAGCAAGGCCTGCACGCTCGCGCGCGACTGCCTCTCGGGCGTGTGCACCTCGAGCGCGTGCGCCGCCGCGAGCTGCACAGACATGGTGAAGAACGGCGACGAGTCCGCCGTCGACTGCGGCGGCACGCTCTGCCCGAAGTGCGCGGACACCAAGGCCTGCACGCTCGGCCGCGACTGCACCTCCGGCGTGTGTACGGCCGGCGCGTGCGCCGCCGCGACCTGCACCGACACGGTCAAGAACGGCGACGAGTCCGCCGTCGACTGCGGCGGCACCCTCTGCCCGAAGTGCGCGAACACGCAGGCCTGCACGCTCGCGCGCGACTGCCTCTCGGGCGTCTGCGTCTCGAGCGCGTGCGCCCCCGCGAGCTGCACCGACATGGTCAGGAACGGGGACGAGTCCGCCGTCGACTGCGGCGGCACGCTCTGCCCGAAATGCGCCGACACCAAGGGCTGCACGCTCGCCCGCGACTGCGCCTCCGGCGTGTGCACTGCGAACGCGTGCGCCGCGGCGACGTGCGTCGACATGGTCGCGAACGGAACGGAGTCCGACGTCGATTGCGGCGGCGCGTGCGCGACGTCGTGCGCCAATGGCAAGCGCTGCATCGTGCCGACGGATTGCCAGTCGGCCGTCTGCTCCGGCGGGATCTGTCAGGCGCCGAGCTGCAGCGATGGCGTGAGAAACGGCACGGAGGCGGACATCGACTGCGCCGGGCTCTGCTCCCCTTGCGCGAACGGCAAGCTCTGCGCGAAGCCGGCGGATTGCCAGTCGGCCGTCTGCTCCGGCGGGATCTGTCAGGCCCCGAGCTGCAGCGACGGCGTGAGGAATGGCACGGAGGCGGACGTCGACTGCGGCGGACTCTGCTTCCCGTGCGCGAATTTCAAGACGTGCGCGAAGCCGGCGGACTGCCAGTCGGCCGTCTGCCTCGGCGCCATCTGCCAGGCCCCGAGCTGCAGCGACGGCGTGAAGAACGGCACGGAGTCGGACATCGACTGCGGCGGGTTCTGCTCTCTCTGCGCGAAGGGCAAGTCGTGCGCGATCAACGCCGACTGCGCGAGCGGCAGCTGCACCGTCGGCAAGTGCGGCTGACGCGTCGCCCGCCGGCGCGGGCTCAGGCGCGCAGCTTGAAGCGCTGGATCTTGCCGGTCGCCGTCTTCGGCAGCTCGTCGAGGAACTCGATCCAGCGCGGGTATTTGTAGGCCGCGAGCCGCCCCTTCGCGAACGCCTTGAGCGCGTCGACCAGCTCGGCGCCGGCGCGCGCGCGGTCCTTGAGCACGACGTACGCCTTCGGCTTCACGAGGCCGTCGTCGTCGGCGTGCCCCACCACCGCCACCTCGAGCACCGCCTCGTGCGCGGCCAGCGCCGACTCGACCTCGAACGGCGAGACCCAGATGCCGCCGACCTTGAGCATGTCGTCGGCGCGCCCGCAGTACGTCCAGTACCCGTGCTCGTCGCGAACGTAGCGATCGCCGGTGCGCGTCCACGGCCCGTGGAACGTCGCGAGGCTGCGCGCGCGATCGTTCCAGTAGCCGACGCAGGCGGAGGGGCCGCGGACCCAGAGCGCCCCCTCCTCGCCGTCGGCCGCGAGCTCGCCGTCCTCGTCGAGCAGCTTCACGTCGTAGCCGGGGACGAGCCGACCGGTGGTGCCGTAGCGCACGTCGCCGTGCCGGTTCGACAGGAATATGTGCAGCATCTCGGTGGAGCCGATGCCGTCGAGGATCTCGGTGCCGAACCGCGCCCGCCAGCGCTCGCCCACGTGCCGCGGGAGCGCCTCGCCGGCGGAGGTGCTCACCCGCAGCGCGTCGGAGCCGCGGCTCCGGTCGAGCGACTCGTCGGCGAGCATGGCGGCGAAGAGCGTGGGGACCCCGCAGAAGATGCTCGCCTGGCGCTCCTTCAGCCTTCGCATCACCGCGGTCGGCGTCGGGCGCTCGGCCATCAGCACCACGGTCGCCCCCGCGGCGAGCGGGAAGGTCAGCGCGTTGCCGAGCCCGTAGGCGAAGAAGAGCTTGGCCGCGGAGAACACGACGTCGTCGGCGCGCACGCCGAGGATGGCGAGCGCGTAGTGCGCGGCCGTGTGCATGAGGCTGCCGTGGAGGTGCATGGCCCCCTTCGGCTTGCCGGTCGAGCCGGACGAGTAGAGCCAGAACGCGACGTCGTCGGCGGTCGTGTCGGCGGGATCGAGCGCGGCCGACGCCTGCTCCACCAGCGGCTCCCAGCGCGGGTGACGGCCGGGATCGCCGCCGAGCGGCGAGCGCACGACCACCACCGCACGGAGGCTGGGCGAGGCCGCGATCGCCGGTTCGAGCTTCGGCAGCAGCGCGTCGCTCACGAGCAGCACGCGCGCGCGGCTGTCGCGGAGCAGGTAGACGTACTCGTCGGCCGTCAGCAGCGTGTTGATGGGCACCGGCACGGCGCCGGCCTTCATCGCGCCGAGGAAGGCCGCCGGGAACTCGACGGTGTCGAGCAGGCACAGCATCACGCGCTGCTCCTGCTCGAGCCGGAGCGCGCGCAGCGCGTTGCCGGCGCGGTTCGCGCGCTCGGCGAGCGCGGCGTACGAGTGGCGGCCGTCGTCGTCGATCAGCGCGACGCGCTCGCCTCGCCCCTCGACGACGTGGCGATCGAGCAGATCGAAGGCCGCGTTGTACTCGCGCGGGATGTACAGGTGCGGCGGGGAGGTCGCGGTGTCGAGGGTGGAGAAGCCGACGGGCATGGCCTCCCAGCCTACGCCGAGGTGTCAGCCCGTCGACCCGTCGATCCCACCGCGCCCGCCGCGCC
>CAIXWQ010000964.1 GCA_903923175.1 uncultured delta proteobacterium
CGCGCACCCGAGCGCGAGGGGCGCGAGCGAGGCGCCTCGCGCGGCGGCGAGCGCGTCGACCGCCGCGCCGGCGAGCAGCGAAAGGCCGAGCAGCGCGACGTGCCCGACCTGCCGATCGCCGATCCCCATCGGGTTCACGAAGAGCGAGTAGGCGAGATCGAGCAGCACGCAGGCGAGCGCCGCGGCGAGCGTCCCCTGGCGTGCCCGGGCGTCTTGGCCGAGGGCTCGTGGGGCGCGCAGGGCGAGCAACGCGAGCACGGCCCCGGCGAGCGCGAGCAGCAGCAGCGGCACGCCCGCGTCGCGGATCGTGATCGCGAAGAGCGCGCGGGCGTCCTCGAGGCGGTGCGCCGAGGTGGTGCGCCCGGCGAAGGAGGCGCGCAGATCGCTGGCGAGGAAATGTCGGAGGAACGCGCGCGGCGTGCGCGGATCGCCCCACGCGATCGCGGGCGAGCGCAGCGCGGCGAAGGGGACCTCGAGGATCAGCGGCGCCATCGCGAGGCCGGCCACCACCGGCGCGAGCCACGGGCGGAGCGAGCGGCGCGCGAACGACTCCGGCGCGAGCGCCGTGAGCGCGATCACCGGCACGAGCACGCGCGCGGTCACGTGCGCCGACAGCGAGAGGCCGCACAGCGCGCCGAGCGCGAGGAGCCAGCCGCGCTCGCGCGCGAGCCACGCCGCGGCCACCAGCAGCAGGCTCGGCGCGTAGACCTCCATCATCGTGGAGGCGCGGAGCATCGTCGGCGCGAGCGCGATCACCGAGACCGTGAGGGCCACCGCGACGGCCCCGACGCCGCGCGCGCGTCGCAACGAGACGGCGACCGCGCAGGCGATGGCGAGCCCGGTGCACGCCGCCATCGCGAGCGACTGCCGGAACGCGACGCTCCCGAGCGGGACCAGCGTCGCCGCGTGCGCGACCAGCATCGCGAAGGGGGCGCCGGTGGGGTGCGAGACGCCCAGCGTCGCGGCGGCGGCGCCGAGCTCGCCGGCGTCGCGAGGGCCGATGTCGATCGGCGCGCGCAGCGCGAGGGCGAGCGCGGTCGCGACCCCGGCGACGACGGCGGCGCGCGGGAGTCGCTCGGTCACGACCCGCCGTGCTTGCGCAGCACGCGTCGGAAGTTGGAGCGATCGAGCCCGGCGCGGCGCGCGGCCTCGCTCACGTTCCCCTGGGCGCGATCGAGCTGCTGCTGCGCGTAGGCGCGATCGAAGTCCCGCACGAAGCGCTTCTTCGCCTCGGGGTACGGCAGGTCGGCGACCGCCCGCACGATCGACTCGAGCGCCTGCCCCGGATCGGCGAACCCCGAGAGCGCGTCGCGACCGCCGCGCGCGCCGCCGCCGACCTCGTCGGGGAGATCGGCGAGCGTGACCTCGTCGCCGGCCGCGAGCACCACCGCGCGCTCCAGCGCGTTCTCGAGCTGGCGGACGTTGCCGGGCCACTCGAACGACGTGAGCGTCGCGAGCGTCTCGGCCGTCATCCTTCGCACCTCCTTGCCGGTGCGCCGCGAGTACTTCTCGAGGAAGTGCTGGGCGAGCAGCGGGATGTCTTCGCGGCGGTCGCGCAGCGGCGGCAGGTTCACCGCGATGACGTTCAAGCGGTAGAAGAGGTCCTCGCGGAAGGCCCCCTTGGCGATCTTCTCGCGTAGATCGACGTTGGTCGCCGCCACCACGCGCACGTCGACGGTGCGGGTCTCGTTCGAGCCGACGCGCTTGACCTCGCCCTCCTGCAGGGCGCGCAGCACCTTGACCTGCGCCGCGAGCGAGAGGTCGCCGACCTCGTCGAGGAAGAGCGTCCCCTTGTCGGCGATCTCGAAGAGGCCCGCGCGCGAGTTCACGGCGTGGGTGAAGGCCCCCTTCACGTGGCCGAAGAGCTCGCTCTCGATCAGCGGCTCGGGGATCGACGAGCAGTTCACCGTGACGAAGGCGCGCGCCGCCCGCGCGCTCTTGCGGTGGATGGCGCGCGCGACGAGCTCCTTGCCGGTGCCGCTCTCGCCGAGGATGAGCACGGTCGACGACGCGGCGGCGACCCCCTCGACCAGGCGGTAGACCGCGCGCATCGGGGCGCTGGTGCCGATCAGCTCGCCGAGCCCCGACTGGCGTCCGAGCTCGAGCTCCTCCTCGAGGCGGCGCGCGCGCATGATCAGCGCGCGGCGCTCGGCGGCCTTGCCGACGGTGAGCGCGACCGCGTCGAACGAGGGGAACGGCTTGGTGAGGAAGTCGTAGGCCCCCGCGCGCACGGCCGCGACCGCGTCCTCGACGCGCGAGTAGGCGGTCATCATCACGCACTCGACGTCGGGGCGCAGGGCCTTGACCTCGCGGAGCACGTCGAGGCCGCCGATGCCGGGCATCATCAGGTCGATGAGCAGGACGTCGACGTCCTGCGCGCGCACGTACGCGAGCGCGGCGTAGCCGTCCTCGCACTGCGCCACCTCGAGCCCCTGCGCGCCGAGCGCGCGCGCGATGGTGCGCCGGAGCGTCGGCTCGTCGTCGACCACCAGCACGCGGACCGGCGCGGCGCCCGGCGCGGCGGAGGTCGAGCGCCTCGAGTCGCTCCCGCGCTGCGACGGCGTGCGGGAGTCGGGAGCTTGCACCGCCACTCAGTCCCCCCGGGTCCCGCCCCTGCGCTCGCCGTTCACCACGACGTCGGTCGGCGCGGGGCGCGACGAGGGCAAGCGCCGCGCGGCGACGATGCCGGAGTTCGACGAGGGCTTGTGCGACGGCAGGGGGAGCGACGCGACGTTGGCCGCGACCGCCTGCGAGGGGGGCGAGTAGATGTACCCCTGGTGCTGGAAGACGCAGATGCGATCGCCGCCGTCGCGCTTGCTGCGCAGCAGCGACGCCTCGGCGGCGCGCAGCAGCTGCTCCTTGGAGCGCACGTCGCGGCTCGGGAAGAGCGAGACGCCGATGGAGAGATCGACCCGCGCCGGCGTCGCGTCGTCGTCCCGCGGCGACGGCCAGCTCAGCGCGCGCGCGTCGCGGAACACGCGGTCGGCGCAGGAGAGCGCCCCCGCGAAGTGCGTGCTCGGCAGCAGCACGAGAAACTCGTCGCCGCCGTAGCGGCCGACCACGTCGACGTCGCGCAGCGCGGCGCGCAGGGTCGTCGCCACGTCGCGCACGATGCCGTCGCCGTAGTAGCGGCCGTGCAGATCGTTCCAGTGGCGCAGCCCGTCGATGTCGATCAGCAGGCACGCGAGCGGATCGTGGTGGCGCTCGCTCTTGCGGAACTCCTCGGTGAGCCGGGTGTTCAGGTGGCGGAAGTTGCAGAGGCCGGTGAGCTCGTCGTGGGTCGACAGCTCCTCGAGCCGCGCGCGCGCCGCCTCGACCTGATCGTGCAGCTCCTTGGTGCGCAGCGCGGTGGCGACCCGCGTCAGCAGCTCGCGCTCGTCGTAGGGCTTGCAGAGGTAGTCGTCGGCGCCGACGCGCAGCCCCTCGACGCGGCTGGCGGTGTCGGTGCGCATCGTGACCAGGAGGACGGGGAGGTAGCCGACGTCCGGGAGCGTCTTCACGATGCGGCACGTCTCGAGGCCGTTGACCCGCGGTAGCGTGACGTCGACCAGCGCGAGATCGAGATCGCCGCGGCTCGCGCGCTCGATCGCGGCCTCGCCGTCGCTGACCAGGATGACCTCGTGGCCGTGCCGGCGCAGCAGGTCGGCCGCGAACTGCGCGGTGAGCGCGTCGTCCTCGGCGAGCAGGATGCGTCCGCGGGGGCCGCGCGCGAGCGAGCCCTCGCCCTTGCTCGCGCCGGCGGCGGCGGGGTCGCCCCGTTCGCCCCGATCGCGCTGCGAACCGCTCTCCACGGTGTCTGAAGGTGCCGCTCCTCGCGCGGCGCGGCAAGCAACCGGCGGACGTCCGTCCCTGCGACCGTCCCGACCCCCGCGGCCCCCGGAGCGCCCGTACGCCCGTGCCAGCGCGCGCTCTCGCGGCAGCGCCGCTCGTGCTACAGCGGTTCCGTGCCTGGAAGCTCGTGGAAACCACCGCCTTCCCACCGAATCGTCCCCGCCGACGAGACCGAGTCCTTCGCGACCGGCGCCGACGGTACGCGCCTGTACGTGCGCCGGCGCCCTGGCCCGCGCGACGTGGCGGCGCCCACGGTGCTCTTCTGTGACGGCGTCCTCTGCGACGGGTTCATCTGGAAGTACCTCTGGGGCGACCTCGCCAACGTCGGCCCGGTCGCGCACTGGCACTACCGGGGGCACGGGCGCAGCGGCGCGCCAGTCGACGACGGAGCCGTCGAGGTCGAGGACTTCGCGCGCGACCTCGACCGCGTGCGCCGCCACCTTGGCGATCCGCCGGTGGTGCTGATCGGCCACTCGTTCGGCGTGCAGGTCGCGCTCGAGGGCTACCGGCTGCGCCCCGAGGGGATCGCGGGGCTGGTGCTCTGCTGCGGAGCGCCGGGCAAGGTCACCGAGACCTTCCACGGCAGCAACGTGCTCGCGCAGCTGCTGCCGAAGGTCATGAAGTGGGTGACCGAGTACCCCGACCTCGCGCGCGCGCTGTGGACCCGCGTGCCGACCGATCTATCGGTGAAGCTCTCGTTCCTCACGGGCGAGGTCGACAAGTCGAACATGCGGCGCGAGGACCTCGTGCCGTACCTCAAGCACATGACCACGGTCGACTTCGCGCTGTTCGTGAAGATCCTCCGTTCGGCCGGCGAGCACAGCGCCGAGGATCTGCTCGCGCAGATCGGCGTGCCGAGCCTGGTGGTCGCGGCCGAGCGCGACACGTTCACGCCGCCCGATCTCGCGCGCAAGATGTCCGAGACCATCCCCGGCGGCGAGCTGCTGCTCCTCAAGAACGGCAGCCACGCCGCCGTGATCGAGCAGCCCGATCTCATGCGCACGCGCGTGATGCAGTTCCTTCGCGATCGTGTCGCGCCGCACCTCGCCGAGCGGCGCGCGCACGCCTCCGCGGGCGCCTGAGCGAGCGTCGGGGGGACGCGCGCGTCGCCTGCCGCGCCGTCGCGGTGACGCTCACGGCGCGAGGTGGTTCGCGCGCCCGGGCGTGGCGCGGCCGTCGGCGTCCCAGCCGAACGCGTCGGCGGCGTCGTCGGGGCGATCGGGGGCGCGCCTGCCCCGCGAGGCGGCCCGGGTCGAGCTCGAAGCGGGCAGCCGTGAGCGGACCGTGCCGTCGGCGTCGACCACCGCGATCTCGCCGCCGAGCCGGAGCGCGTCGACGTAGAGCCGGAGCGCGGCCGCGGCCGGGGGCTCCTCGCCCGCGAGTCCGTCGACGTACGCGTCGGGGAGCAGCAGCAGGAACGCGCCGGGCGGGAGCGTCGCCTCGGGGAGGGCGATCGCCACGTCGCCGTCGCGCACGGTCAGCCCCGCGAGGTCGATCGTCGCGCTGCCGTCGTTGACGAGCTCCACGAAGCGCTGCGACGCGGCGCCCGACGGCGGGTGCGCGAGCGCCTCGTTGACGACCAGGTGGCGTCGGGCCGGGCCGGTGCGCGTCCGCTGCTCGAAGCGCGCGCGCGCGGCGCCGCCGACGTCCAGCGAGAGGGCGAGCGGCGCGTCGGCGGAGAGCCCGCGCACCACGACGCGGTCGCGCGCCGAGAGGGCCGAAAGCACGCGCGCGTCGCCGATCGAGCCAGCGATCCAGGACGGAGAGGCCCCTGCCGCGAGCACGACGCGATCGTCGTCGACGCGCGCGCAGGCGAGCCCCAGCGCGATCTCGTCGGGGGCGCACGTCGCGTCGAGATCCGCGGGGGCCTGCGCGGCGACCGTCACCGCGGCGGGGTCGAGCGCGCCGAACCCGTCGACGAGCGGCGGCGGCGCGAACGTCCCGTCGCCGGCCAGCGGCGTGAGCGTGAGGCACGGCAGGGCGATGAGCGGGGCGAGGCGCGCCGGCGCGTCGGCGGGGGCCAGCGTCGCGTCGTGCTCCGCGAGGACCGCCGGCGGGCTCGCCACGCCGAAGCAGTAGAGCCACGCGGCGCCGGTCGCGGCGACGACGCCGGCCGGCGGGTACAGCCGCGTCGCGACGGGCGTGTCGGCGTCGTCGACCGTCGCGTCGACCTGCAGCGGCGGCTTGCGATCGCGCAGCAGCACGAGCGAGAGCGCGCCCGCGACGAGCGGCTGGAGCGGCTGGACGTCCACGCGGGTCGGCGCCTCGCTCGGCGTGCCCCACCAGAGCGCCGGGACGAGCCGGCCGGCGACCGCCCCGGTCGTCTTGCCGCGCGCGAGCTCGGCGAGCTCGACC
>CAIXWQ010000965.1 GCA_903923175.1 uncultured delta proteobacterium
CATCGCCCCGGCGAGCTGCTCGCCGAGCGCGCGGGCCCACGCGCGCGGGTGCCGCAGCAGGAACTGGACGTCGCGCTCGGCGCGCGCCGAGCCCGCGGGGTCGCGCGTCTCGGCGTAGGCGGCGAGCGTGGCGCGGGCGCGAAGGTGGCGAGCCTCGAGCCCGACGCGCTCGAGCTTCAGCAGGAAGCTCCGCTCGAGCCCCCGCCACGCGCGATCGATGCGCGCGAGCGCGGTGGCGCCGCGGCCCGCGTAGAGGTCGACGTTCACGCGCGCGACGAGCTCGTAGTAGCGCTGCAGCGGCGCGTCGGCGCTCCCCCAGTCCGCCATCGCCGCGTCGAGCTCCGCGGTCGCGGAGGCGACGTCGTCGCGCGCGAGCCAGCGCGCATTGGCGAGACCGATCCGCACGTTGGTCAGCGTGTACCGGTCGCCGCGCTCGCGCGCTTCGTGCTCGTAGGTCGGCAGCCGCCTCCAGAGCTCGGCGAGCTCGCCGAGGTGGAAGAGCGAGAACGCGCCGTACATCCGCACCGTGGTCAGTTCCCACGCCGAGCCCACGAGGTGCTCGCGGAACAGCCCGTGCGCGCGATCGAAGCGCCGCGCCGCGTCCTGCCAGCTCCCCTCGAGGTAGCTCACCATGCCGCGCGTCGCCTCGCTCCAGCCGTCGACGTGCGGGTCGCCGAGGCGCGCCGCGATCGGCCCGAGCCGGCTCAGCAGCCGCTCCGCGCGACCGCGACCGTCGCCCGGGCTCAGCGCCGCGGTGGTGGCGCTCATCGCCAGCCCGAGCGCGATCCGCTCCTCGTCGCCCGCGTCGAGGGCGAGGCGCAGGTGGCGCGTCTGGTAGATGCGCGCCGCGGTCGGGTGGACGGCCGAGAGCGAGACGCCGGCCGCGTACCACAGGTCGATCCGCTTCAGCTCCTCGGCCGAGCGCCGCGTGAGATCGACGCGCTGGTAGCGCAGCCCGCGGAGGCGCAGCCGCAGCTGCTCGAGGGCGTAGAGCAGCAGCACGAGCCAGGTCGTGAGCACGAGCCGCCCGCCGATGGCGTCGATCACGCGCGCGAGCACGTCGACCCCCTCGCGCAGCCGACCGCTCTCGATCAGCAGATCGGCGGCGCGGCGCCGGTGCTCGAGCGCGTCCGCCGCGCTGGCCGTCGACGCCGCTCCGAGGAGGATCTCCGCCGCGCGCGCGCCCTGGCCGGCGGCCGCGAGCGCGTCGCTCAGGCGGAGGCGCAGCCCGCGCGCCTGCTCCTCGGTGGGCCTGGCGGCGAGGGCGTCCTCCAGCAGGCGCGAGGCGCGATCGAAGGCGAGCGCCTCGGTCGCCTCGTCGGCCCCGACGGCCGCGTGGGCGGCGACGAGCTCGAGATCGCCCGCGGCGCGCGCGTGCTCCGCCACGGCCGCGTGCTGGACGCGCCCGCCCGCCAATTCGTACGCCCGCGCGAGAGCCTGGTGGACGTACGCGAGCCGCTCCGGCTCGAGCCGCGCCACGGCGACCCTCCGGAGCTCGTCGTGGCGGACCTCGAGCGAACGCACGTCGCCGAGCGGCCGCAGCCGGATGAGCCCGGCCGCCTGCAGCTCGGCGAGCGCGGCGATCTCGCGCTGGGCGTCGAGCTCGGCCGCGTCCGCCGAGAGTGGCTGGGGCAGGGGGCGCGCGGCGACCGAGAGCAC
>CAIXWQ010000966.1 GCA_903923175.1 uncultured delta proteobacterium
AGCGAGCGGCGGAAGTTGCGGCGGGGCCAGGCCCACACGCGCACGGGCCCGCTCGCCTCGAGGAAGGCGGCGATTCGCGCAGTGTCTTCGCTCGGCAGCGCGCCGGTCGCGAGGAAGCGCTCGAGCACGCTGGCGTCGAGCGGGCAGCTCGCGACGATCGGCAGCCCGGCGCGGTGGAGCTCTGCGAGTTCGCGGACCTCGGGAGCTAGGTCGTCGGCGGGGAGGAGCGGGGAGGGGGCAGTGTGGGTCATGCTTTCACCCGCGGGTTGGATTCGGTCGGCTCGTCAGGTTCGCCCATCGACGCTGTGCACGCGGTGGCACCCGGCAGGGACCGCGTCGGCGCGGGTCGCGATGAAGAGCGCGGGGTGCGGAGCGAGCGCCAGGGGCAATCGGGAGACGGTGGCGCGCGCGGCATCGCGCGTCGAGGTCGGCAGGCGGAAGCAGCATGCGCCGAGGACGCGGCGGGGAGGATGGATCTGACGCAGGGTGGGCGCAGCCTCCCGGGCGTGTCGCCGAGAATGCCGAAGTGGGCAGCGGCCACCGGCGAAGGCTCACCGTGCCGTGGGACGTGCTGGCCCGTCCGACCAGAGTTCTCCACCCTTGACGAGGATCGGATCGACGCGGAGCGGGTTCGTTAGCGGGTGCATGAAGTAGATCTGTCCCGGAGCGAGCGTGGTGTCGGTGAAAATCTGCTCTCGAAGCCCCTCGTCGCTGACGGCGACTACCGTCTTGCGACCGAAGCGGTCGAACTGCACGGCCTCGACCCGGACGACGATGGGAAAGACGCGCGAGCCCTCGCAGCGGAAGTGCTCGAGCAACTTGATCGCCTCGACGAAGAACTCGCGGGCTCGACGCCGTTGGTCGGCGAGCGATTCGTTGCTCGCCTCTCGCTCGAAGTGCGCGAACGCGTTGCGTAGCCCGGCGATGCTCGTCGCCCCCTTGGGCGCGAGCCGGCGCTCGTCGAAATCGCGACGGAACACCGCGATGCGCGGAGACTCCTCCGTCGCGAGCTGCTTCGACACGAATTCGAGGTGCTCGAGCAGCTTCCCGAGGCTGCACTTCGCGAGCTGATGGCCCGCCTCCAGGCGGCCGTGGTCGTGCAGAAACACCTCCGGCGGCCGCTGCCAAACGGCCTGACAGAGGAAGCGAACCAACACGTGCACGACGAACTCCAGCTGCGCGGAGGCATCGGTGACGATGCTGCGGAGCGAGCGGGCGTCGGCCGTGTGCACCTCGGCCTTCAACCGGTCGAGCTCCGCGAGCACGGTCGCGAGCCCGCGCGGCTGATCGCTCTCGGGGAAGCCGAACTGCTCCAGGAGGCGCTGCGCGACGGCGGCGTGACGCTCGCTCGGCGCGACCTTCATCCCCTTCTCCGCGAGGATGCGTCGTAGGACGGGCAGGGTGAAGTAGCTCCACGGGGTCCTCGGCGTGCACGCAGTGCTCCAGCAGGATCAGGTCGTCGTCGGCTTCGTCGGCCCGATAACCTTGGTCGCGCAGCTCGCGCACGAAGGTCGCGCGCTCCTCGAGCCGGAGGTGCTCGATCAGGAAGGCGTGGAGCGCGCGTACCGGCTGCGTTCCCGCTGCGGACCTTGACGTCGTCGAGGCGCGTGGCGCCGCGACCGACGCGGCCCCCGCCACCGACGAGCCCCGCCGGAGCGCGTCGGCGCCCGCCGGCGGCTTCCTCGCTCGCGTGCCTCGCGCGTCTCGGCGCGGAAGAGCCGGAGGCGGCAGCGCGACCGTCGGTCGGGGCACGTGCGCCTCGAAATGTGCCCAGACGCTCGCGTCCGACTCCCAATCGAGGCTGCCCGCCGAGGCGATCCCCTGTTCGGTTGCGACGCGGGCCAGCGCCAGACGGCAGCCGCGCAGGATGGCATCGACGGGCGAAGCGTCGTCGGCGCGCGGCTGGGCGTGGGCAAGCTGGTTTCGCGACTGGATTGCATGTTCGACGGCGCTGCGCAGATCGCGTTCGAGCGGACGCCCGGCTCGCGCGAATCCCTCGTTCGCGAGACGGAGCAAGCCGCCCAGCGGGAGCCGGCGCCAGGAATCGTCGATGTCGCTCGGCGTGGCGTCCGACCTCGCGGGGGTTGCGGCCGCGAGCGTCGCCTTCTCGGCTCGCGCCACCAGCAGGCGCAGCGAGCGCTCCAGCAGCATCATCGCCGGATACGCCCGCTCGGAATCGGGCGAGGTCGCCAGGACGCGAAGGGCCTCGACGAGTCCGGCGGACTCGGCCCCAGCGTGCGGCGCCACAACGCCGACGAGCGCGGTCACGTCGGGGCGAGGGCGCAAGCC
>CAIXWQ010000967.1 GCA_903923175.1 uncultured delta proteobacterium
CGGTCGAGGCGCGGGCCCGCGCGAGCCTCGTCGCGCGCGACGCCGAGGGGTTCTTCGCGCGGCTCGCGCGCCACCATCGCGCGCTCGCCGCCGCGGGGATCACGCGCGTCGTCGACGCGGTCGTCCCTGGCGATCTCGCCACGCTCTACCGCGAGGCCTCGCGCCGCGGCCTGCTCACGCTCCCCACGGTCATGCTCCCGACCTCGACGACGGGCTACTTCGAGGCGCCGTGGGACGCGCTCGAGGGCCCCGCCACCGGCGACGAGCGCGGGCTGCTGACGATGGGGCCGCTCAAGCTCGTCTTCGACGGCTCGCCCGCGTGCGCGATGTGCCTCGACGTATGGCAGGTCGCCGGCGCGACGCTCCGCTCCTTCGCGATGTCGGTCACCTCGGGCTCGCTCGATCCCGTGCGCACGGCGCTCTCGCTGCGGCCGCGCCTCGGCCTCCCGCTGCGGACGGGCATCCACCTCTACGCGCGTGACGAGGCCCGGAAGGTCGCGCGCGCCGCCGTCGATCGCGGCTTCGGCCTCGCGACCCACGCGGTCGGAAACGACGCGGTCGACCGCGCGCTCGAGGCCTACGAGGCGCTGGGCTCGGGGCTCGATCGCGCGAGCGTGCCGCGCCTCGAGCACGCGTGCTTCGTCGATCGCGCCATGGTCTCCAGGATCGCCGCGGTCGGCGCGGCCGTCGTCACGCAGCCCGACTTCATCAGCCTGCCGGCCTACGCCACCGCCGCGACCATCCCGGGGCTCCCGTTCCTGCCGCTGCGCTGGCTGCTCGACGCGGGGGTCAAGGTCGTCGGCAGCTCCGATCACCCGTGCGCGAGCTTCCACCCGCTGGACGGGATCCGCGCCGCCGTGACCCGCCGCACCTCGCGCGGCCGCGTCCTCGAGCAGGACCAGCGCGTCACCCTCGACGAAGCGCTCGCGATGTACACGCGCACCGCCGCGGAGGTGTGCGGCTCGCTCGACGCCTGCGGGACGTTGGAGCCTGGCAAGCGCGCGGACGTGGTCGTGCTCGACGGCCCGCTCTCGCTCGCGACGCTCGCCGAGGCGAAGGTCCGCGCGACGGTGATCGCCGGCGAGCTCGTCGCGGGGCGCCTCGACGCCGACGACGCGGGCTGAGGCTCGAAGCGTCACCTACACCGACCCCGAAGTCCTCCGCGCGGGCGACGCGAGAACCCACCTTTCGATGTGGCGTCGCGGCTACCATCGCCGGCAGTGAAGCTCGCCGTCGCCGTCGCGCTCCCGGTCGCGCTCTCGGCGGCGATCGTCTGCGCATCGAGCACCGCGCGCGCGGCGTCCGAGGAGCCGGCGCCGACCGCCGGGGCCGCGGGGGCAGCGGCGCCCGAGGCGCCCGAGGCGGCCTCGACCGAGTACTCCTCGCTCGAGAAGCGGCTCATCGAGCGCGCGCTCTCCTCGCGTGGCTTCGTGCTGGAGCGCCACCCCGAGGGCAAAGTGCTCGAGGGGGTCGAGTACGAGATCCTCGAGGTCTTCGACGAGGACGATCCGCTCCCCGATGGGCTGAACGTGCTCCACACGCGGACCAAGGAGTGGGTCCTCGCGCGCGAGGTGCTGCTCCCCGTCGGCGCCAAGTGGAGCCAGTCGCTGGTCGACGAGACGGCGCGCAACATCCGCTCGCTCATCCAGATCTCGCACGCGCTCGCGGTGCCGATCCAGGGGAGCGCCGAAGGCAAGGTGAAGCTGCTCCTCGTCGTGCGCGACATCTGGAGCCTGCGCCCCGACTGGGACATCCAGTTCATGGGCGGCAGGCTCAACTACTTCCTGTTCCTCCCCACCGATTCGAACGCCGCGGGCATCCATCACGAGCCGCAGCTGCTCATGCTCTACCAGCCGCTGTCGCTGCAGACGGGCGCCTCCTACGGCATCCACCGCGTCGGCCTCACGCACCTTTCGGTCGCCGGCGCCGGGGGCGTCTACCTGCCGCTCGGCGGCCACGTCGGCGACGACCGCAGGGGGCTCGAGGGCTCCTACGGCTCGCTCGCCCTCGCGCAGCCGCTCTACAGCTCGCAGGCGTCGTGGAGCTGGGCGGCGAGCGGCGCGTTCGAGAACTTCATCGCGCGCAAGTACCAGAACGGCGAGCTCAAGCAGTACGCCGTCACCAACGCCGACGGCACGACGACGAACGTCCCCTTCCAGTGGCGCAGCAAGACGGCCTCGGCGTCGATCGCGGCCACCCGCTCCTTCGGCTGGGCGCTCAAGAACGACGTCACGCTCGGCTTCAATGGCAATCTCCGTCGCTACTCCACCGAGGGGGTCGACGGCATCGATCCGCGCGCGGTGAGCCAGTTCGTCGCGAGCTCGCTCCCCACCGGCGAAGACCGCGTCTACCCCTACGCCCGCTGGCGCAGCTACGCCGGCCACTTCTTCCGGACGATCGAGGTCGAGTCGCTCGGCGTCCAGGAGGACTTCCGGCTCGGCCACGACGTGTACCTCGAGATCGACACGGTCGCGCGCGCACTCGGCTCGACGCGCTCGCTGGTGTCGGTCCTCGGCGGCGCGATGTGGACCTCGCGGATCGGCGACGGGTTGATCCGCGCGTCGGTCGAAGGGGCCGTCGACACGCAGGCGGATCGCCACGTCTCCGACGCGATGCTCGACGCCAAGCTCGGCATCGTCTCGCCGCGCACCGGCTTCGGCCGCCTGATCTTCTCCGGGCGCGCCATCCACCGCCCCGAGAACTACCTCAAACGGACGGAGTTCCTCGGCGGCGACTCACGCCTGCGCGGCTATCCGAGCTCGCTCTTCTACGGCAGCGATCTCGTCGCCATGAACCTCGAGCTCCGCACTCCTGGCTACTACAACCTCGGAATGGCCATGAACGGAGTGCTCTTCTACGACAGCGGCGACGCGTTCAGCGATCCGTCGAAGCTCTCGCTCAAGCACTCGGTCGGCGTCGGAGTCAGGTTCTTGCTGCCTTTCTTCGACGACATCGTCTATCGGTTCGACCTCGCCGTGCCGCTCAATCGAGGCGCGTTGCCGAGCAACGCCGGCCGGGTCGACTTCCTCATCGCCGTCGAACAGGCCTATCCGTTCACGAACCTATGCAGCAACGCGACGAACGCGCTGCAGGTCACGCGGCACTGCCCCTGACGCGCGGCCAGCCCGCGACGGCGCATCGACCGTCGGAGCGCGAACCCCTCCGATCCGAGGACGCCTCTGCACCGGACGCGCACTTTCTTCGCCCGTACTTCGGCACACGCGCGCCTCCCACGGTGCCCGCTGCGCACATGACGAAGTTGGTCAGCCTAAGCTCGACCGGACGCCCTGATTCGTCACCCGCCCTCCGCGTGCAGGCTGGCTCGGCCTCTGGGTCGCTGTGCGCATGCCCCGCGATGCCGGCTTTGTGCGAACGGCGACAATCTCGCCGCGATTCGGGTGGTTTTGGTGCGCTCTTTGCACTGCCGTAGGACCCATCGCGTGGCGCGTCGCGCGCCGCTGCGAACGGGCTTGCTCCAGACGGTCTCGTTCCATCATTCGCGCCCCAGGCCACCCGGAAGGTGGCGCGGGAGTGCAGTCGGAGGGTGCGGCATGCGGTTCCTGTTGCGCGCGCGCAGAGAAGAAGGGTTCACGCTGGTCGAGCTCATGATCGTCGTGGCGATCATCGGCGTCCTGGCGGCCCTCGCGATCTACGGGGTCAGTCGCTACCTCAAGCACTCGAAGACGGCCGAGGCGACGCGAAATCTCTCGGCCATCGAGACCGGATCGAAGAACGCGTACCAGCAGGAGTTCGACTCCGGCGGCGGCGGCACCGGTCCCTACATCCACACGTTCTGCCGGACCGGCACCGTGCAGCCCTCGGGCGGCGCCCCGAAGGCCGCCAAGCAGAACGGCACCTGGACCGACGCGGCGTGGCTCTGCCTCAAGTTCTCGATCAACGAGCCGCAATTCTACGCGTACACGTACACCGGCGACACGTCCAAGAGCGGCACGCAGGCGTTCTACACCGCGACGGCGAACGGCGATCTCGACGGCAACGGCACCAACTCGACCTTCGCGCTCACTGGCATCGGCGGCCAGTCGGGCGACGCCCAGCGCAAGAGCTTCGTGGTCGTGAACGAGGACGAGTAGCCCCGCCCGCGTCGGCGCGCCTCTCTGCTCGCATCTCACCCGTATCGCCCGTCCCCGAGCGAGACGGTTCGTTCGACGCGACCTCGCCTACCTGCGCGGCGAGGTCGTTGAGCGTCGGCACCTCCTGCCGCGTTCGCTCCGGACCCAGCCCCGACGCGCGTAGCGCGCGCGGACGCTGAAGGAGCCGGATCGCCCGTCGCCGCCCGAGCGCCTGCGTCACGTCGGTCGCCTGCGCCACGATTTGCCCGCAGCGCGGAGCGCATCCCGCCGCACGCCCCGAGTCCGAGCCGCGTGCGATGCGCGTGACGCGCGATGCGTGAGTTCTGCCGCGGTGCGCGCGTGCTCCTCGCGCACCACGTGGCGGACCTCCGCGTCGAACGCCGGCTCGTATCCGCACGCCACGCGCGCCTCCGACGGCTCACGCGCGCCGCGCTCGACGAGCCGCTCTGCGCGCTCGCCGTGGCACGCGCTCACGGGCGGAGGAGCTCGCGCGCGGCGTCATCGACGAGCTCTTCGTGGCGCGTTCGAGCCGCTCGGCCGCACGGAATGTCCGGCCCGCTCGCTTGTTGCTGCGTACGACGCGGGCCCCACACCCCGACGTCTCGATCCCGCCATGCGCCGAACCATGCTCCGACTCGCCCCCGCGTTCCTCTCGTTCTCGCTCGTCGTCGCCGTCGGCGCGGGCTGCCACCGCGCCGCCCAGCGACGCGAGGCCGACAAGACGCACGTCGTCGCCGCGACCTCCACGAGCGCGCCGAGCACGCCGGCGATCCCTGCGCCGTTCGCCGCGCCGGTGGTCACCGGCACGCCCGACGTGGCGACGCTGGTCGCGACCGTGAAGCCCTCGGTGGTGAACATCACCACGATCCACGAGCTGCGCTCGCCGCGCCCGACGTCGGGCATGGGCTCCGGCAACGATCCCTTCGGCTACTTCGATCGCCGCTTCGGCCGAGGCGCCGGGCCGCGCGATCAGGTCGTGCGGCAGTCGTCGCTCGGCTCCGGCTTCATCATCGACGCCGAGGGGCACGTCGTGACCAACGCCCACGTCGTCGACGGCGCCGACGAGGTCCACGTGAAGCTCGCCGACGACCGCGAGTACGACGCGAAGGTGGTCGGGCGCGACGCCAGGCTCGACCTCGCCGTGCTCGCGCTCGAGGGGGCCAAGGACCTCCCCGCCGCGTCGCTCGGCAAGAGCGAGTCGCTGCGCGTCGGCGAGTACGTGGTCGCGATCGGCAACCCGTTCGGCCTCGGGCACACGGTGACCATGGGGATCGTCAGCGCCAAGGGGCGCTCGATAGGCGCCGGCCCGTACGACGACTTCATCCAGACCGACGCCTCGATCAACCCGGGGAACAGCGGCGGTCCGCTCTTCGACCTGCAGGGGCGCGTGATCGGCATCAACAGCGCGATCAACCCGAACGGGCAGGGGATCGGCTTCGCCATCCCGATCGACATGCTCAAGGACGTGCTGCCGCAGCTGCTCGCCTCGGGGCACGTCGATCGCGGACACCTCGGCGTCGCGTTCAAGCCGGTCGACGCCAAGCTCGCCAGGACGCTGAAGCTCGACAAGGCGCGCGGCGCGTACGTGGCCGACGTCGAGCGTGGCAGCCCCGCCGAGCGCGGCGGCCTCGAGAGCGGCGACGTCATCGTGAAGGTCGAAGGCAAGGACGTCGCGCACGCCGAGGAGTTGCCGCGCCTGATCGCGCTCCACCCGCCGGGGACCAAGCTCGCGATCGACGTGCTGCGCGAAGGGAAGGTGCACGCGTTCGTCGTCGAGCTCGGCAAGCTGCGCGAGCCGCGGCGCCACGCGGAGGAGGACGAGCCGGCGGATTGAGCGCGCGGGCCGCGGAGGGGAGTTGCGCGGTCGCGGACGTGGGTTAACTGTTTCCTCGTAGATCGCGACGTCATCGGGAGCGACGAATGCGGCAGCGCCGAGGCGCTGGACCGCGCGTCGGGCCGCGAGGCGTCGCGATCGCCGGGTCCACCGAGGCTTCGCTGCGCGCTCGTGCGCCGCGCGGCCTCGGGACGCCACGCGTCCGTCGTCACCGCCACCCCATCCACATAGGAGCCTTCCGTCATGTTGCTCGCGCACCGTTGGGATCCGTTCACCGAGTTCAACCGCTTGTTCGACGCGCCGGCGCCGGCGCGGGCGCGCACGCTGCGCTTCGCCGTCGACGTCTACGAGAGCGGCGAGTCGCTGGTGCTCGAGGCGGAGCTCCCCGGTCTGCGCGCCGAGGACGTGGAGGTCACGGTGCACGACGGCGTGCTCACCATCGCGGGCGAGCGCAAGCCGCCGAAGACGCGCACCGAGGCGCGTCACCACGTCGTCGAGCGCACCTACGGCGCGTTCCGGCGCGCGTTCGTGCTGCCCGAGAACCTCGACCCCGAGAAGATCGACGCGCAGATGACCGACGGCGTGCTCGTCGTCCGGCTCTCTCGCAAGGCCGAGATCAAGCCGCGCAAGATCGCCGTCAGCGGCAACGGCGGCGCCGCGGCCTAGCAGGCTGTTGAACAGCAGCCTGCGAAGACCTTGACCGTCAGCAGGTTGCGCGAAGAGCTCGAGCCGTTGCGAGCTCGCTCGGCGGTAGATTGGCAAAGAAGGGCCAATCTCAGCAACCTGCTGGCCCGTCCGGCCCTCCGCCGAAGCGGTGACGGCGGCGCGTCTCGCCGCCGGGGCGCGCCGTCGTATCATCGTGCCGTGAAGCTGAGCGACGCCGAGCGCTATCCCCT
This sequence comes from uncultured delta proteobacterium, assembly GCA_903923175.1. Lineage (GTDB taxonomy): Bacteria > Myxococcota_A > Polyangia > Polyangiales > JADJMO01 > CAIXWQ01. The sequence continues at coordinate 6,822 of CAIXWQ010000967.1, forward strand.
CGCCGACGGCTACGCGACCTTCCGTCGCGAGATCGGCTACCTGCGCGTCGAGGAGCACGGCAACCCGGCCGACGCCGACGAGATGCTCCGCTACTTCGCCGCGATCGAGCGCGCCCTGGGACGCACCCAGCTGCGCGCGCTGCTGATCGTCGCCCAGCGCACCGCGCGCGATCCCGCCTCGCCGCGCTGGGCCGCGATTCGCGAGGCCCGTTGGCGCGCGCTGGCCGGCAGTCGGGCCGATCGCGTCGCGGTGATCGTCGACGACGAGCTCGGCGTCACGCGCGTGCAGATGGGCGCCGTCGTCGCCAAGGCGCCGGTGCGCGGCTTCGTCGCCGTGCACGACGCGGTCGCTTGGCTCACGAGCGAGCGACCGGTGAAGGGGCCTCCGGCCGGCTGAGGGCGTTCCTCGCCCCCTCTCGAACGACGAAAGCCCGCCCGCTCACGAGGAGCGGCCGGGCTTTCTGGTCGTTCGCGGCGGGGGCCGCGGCGACGTCGATCAGGCCTTGGTCGCGCCGCTCGCCTGCTGCTGGAGCTGCTGGAGGAAGCGCGCGATCCCCTGCGCGCGCTCCTGCGCGAACTGCTTCACCTGGGCGTTCTCGGCGCGCACCAGCGTGTTGAGGAAGCGCGTGACCTTCTCGATCTGCCGCGACTGCCAGAGCGCCTCGAAGTAGTTGTTCGCCAGGCGCACGTCGGTCAGCATCTTCGACTCGTGCGGCCGGAGGAGCTTCTCGACCTCGTCGAGCTTCGCCATCTGGCCGTAGATCGACGAGAGCGACAGGAGCGACATCGGATCGTTGATGTCGCGCTCGACCGCCTTCTTCGCGAAGTTCAGCGCCTTCTCGCGCGTCGCTTCCTCGTTCACGTACATCGCCTGGAGCGCGATGTAGGGCGCGGCGTACTTCTTCTGCTTCTCGGTCGCCGCGAGCTCCTCGACGGCCTTCTCGGCCTCGGCCTCGCCCTTGGCTTCCTTGAGGTAGTTGAACAGCCCGACCCACGCGTCGAGGAAGTTGCCCGCGAGGTCGATCGCCTTGCGGAGCGTCTCCTCCTGCTTGGCGCCTTCCTTCTTCTCCTCGTACACCTTCGAGAGGTGGAGGAGCGGCACGGGGCTCTCCTTCGCGAGGTTCGCGGCGCCCTTGAGCGTCCCCTCGGCCTTGTCGAACTTCTTGAGGTTCGTCTGCACGATGCCGAGGCGGAGCCAGTCGTCCGCGTCACCGCCGCGCGCGACGACCTTGCCGAGGATCAGCTCCGCCTTCTCGTGGCGCTCGTGCTTCATCAGCTCGAGCGCGAAGACGCGCGCCTTGTTCGCGTCCTGCGGATCGGTCTTGTGCGCCTCTTCGAGCGCCTTGAGCAGGTCCTCGACGCCGATGAGGATCGGGCGCCCCTCCTGATCCTGCACCTGCACGGCCGGCCCGTTGAAGCCGAGCAGCTTCCACATCTGCTCCTGCGTGAGCGCGACGGGGCCGTCGACCAGCGACTTCGGCAGCGGCTCGCCGTCGGGGCCGAGCGGGATCATGACCATGGCGCCCGGCGGCAGCGCGCCGCCCTGGAACGCCGTCGGCGGCGCGAGGATGGCCGCGCCCTGCGGGCGGAACCCTTCCGGAGTCTGCGGGGCGCCGGCGTTGTCGTTGTTGTCTTCCGAAGTCGCCATGGTGATCTCCTCGATGCTCGTGCGCTGCGTCACCGGCCGCGCGGCCGGAAAGGGCTGCTCGCTTGCGGGGCCGGCAACCTAGCAACGAAATCCCGCCAGGGCCACGGGCGAAGCAGCGCCCCCGCCGAGCCCTGAAATCAGGGCGTCCGCCACCCGTAGCGGCGCTCGTGCCCGCCCGCGCGGTCGTGCTCGCGCCCGTGCTCGCGGGCGGGCTCCTGGGCGTCCGCTCGACGACTTCGCCCCGAATTCTCGCGGCGATGCCCCTACGGCGGCGGCGGATCGCTCGACGTGGCCTCGACGAAGACCTGAACGTTCGATGTCCCCGGCGCCTTCGCGGGATCCCAGAGCGTCCCGCCCGCGACCCCGCCGGTGTGCGCGTAGCGGACGATGGCCTGGGCGACCGCCTCCGCCCGCGCCTTGCTCTGTCGGCTCCCGGCGTCGCCCTCCGCTTCCGGCCTCACGGCCACCGCGATCCGGAACCCCGGGTGCGCCAGCAGCCAGGCGGCGATCGCGCGCAGGTCGGCGGTCGAGCCCTTCGCGGGCGCGTCGCCCTCGAACGTGATCGGATGCGCGAGCAGCAACGACGTCGTCTTGCCCGCGTCCTGCTTGTCCGTCACCAGCGGCGTCGCCGGCCGCGTCGCGCTCCCCTCGTCCGGGCAGCCGTCGTCGTCGTCGATGCCGTTGAACGTCTCGGCCTGGTCGGGGCACTTGTCGACGGCGTCGAGGAACGTGTCGCCGTCGCTGTCGCGCTCGGGGCAGCCGTCCTCGTCTTCGTAGCCGTTCGTCGTCTCCGCATCCTTCGGGCACTTGTCGGTCGCGTCGGGGACGCCGTCGTCGTCGGCGTCGGGCGCGCTCGGCGCGGCGTTCGCCGCCGAGCCGGCCGTGCTGTCGTCCGGGCAGCCGTCATGCGGGTGCGCCCCCTTGCCGTCTTCGGGGAGGCCGGGGCACTCGTCGACGTCGTCGGGGACGCCGTCCTCGTCCTCGTCGACGATTCTCGGCGCGTAGGTGAGCCCGAGCACCCCGCGAAAGCGCGACGCGCCGAGGGCGGCCGTGAGCGAGGTCTCGCCCCCGACGAACAGCGACACCCCACGCGCCAGCTCGTAGTGCACCGACCCGCCGAGCATCGTCGGCGACACGCGCGAGTCTGACAGCACGCGCGTCGGCCCGAGGCCGAGCTCGCCGTGCGCCTCGAGGTTCCACATCCAGCGCCGCGAAGACTCCGCGCTCAGGAACACCGGCCGCAGGCCGATGGTGACGCCCCACGGCAGCGCGTCGCCGAGGGTCAGGTCGACGACGTCGTGCGTGCGCGTCCGCAGGTGGTAGCCGAGCACGCCGGTCGCCACGATCGTGTGCGCGTAGTCGAAGCTCGCGGCCGCGCGCACGTCGACCTGCGCGCCGCGATCGCTCAGGAACGACGCGCGATCGCCCGTGGGCAGCGTGAAGCGACCGAGCACGCCGAGCGACCAGCCGCCGAGGTCGTCGCGCCCGGGGGCGATCGCCACCACCTTCGCGGTGAACGCGAGATCGCCGAGCCCCTGGCTCGAGGGTCTGACCCCGTCGCTGAGGCTCGACGCCTCGCCCCCCTGCGCGAGCAGGACCGGCATCGTGACGCCGATCGCCGTGCGTCGGCCGAGACCAATCGCGACGGTGGGATCGAACACCAACGAGTTCCCGAGGATCGTGCGCTCGACCACGCCCGCGCCGCTCGGCTCGCGCAGCTTCAGGCTCGGCGACGCGTACGAGAACCAGCCGCCGAACTGCATCACCCCGGCGGTCGGCGCGGCGACGGGCTCGGTCGCGAGCGTCCCCGCGGCGTCGGTCGACGGGCGCGAGGACCGCAGATCGACGTCCGTCGCGGCGAGAGACGGCCGCGCCCCGGCGACGAGCGCCGAGAGCGCCGCCAGTGCGTGAAGGGCGATGCCGCGGTGTCGCACGTCGGAACCCTACCCCGTTCGTTCGTGTCCGCCGTCTCTGGCTTGCCTCAGGTCAGAACGCGAAGCGGACGAAGACGCTGGCGCGGCCAACGATGAAGGTCCCGATCGCGCTCTCCGGCGTGGCGCTCGGCTGCGGCGCGAAGCCGAGCGGCTTCACGTTGTTGCCCGCGCCCGTCGCCGTGTAGCTCTGCGAGCGACCGCAGACGAGGTTGCCCTGCTTGTCGAGGCCGAGCTCCCAGCCGCCGGTGCACGCCGCCGACTGCGAGACGTGCGGGCGGACGTCGCCCGGGGCGGCGATGAACGCGCCGAGCCCGACGCCGATCTGCACCTGGTCGCCGAGCGGGATCGCGATCCGGATCTCCGGCACGACGAACGGGATGGCCTTGCTGATCGGCTCGACGTTGTACGGCGACGGCGTGAGCGGCCGCTGCATGAACTGCCCGGTGCTGACGTACTTGCCGCCCGGCTGCACCGACTTGGGATCGATGTCGTCGACGACCACCGTCCCGTCGCGCGTCTCGCGCACCTTCGCCAGGATCGCGCCGGCGATGAGCCCGCCGGTGACGATGATCGGCCTGCGGACGAACGCGTACGCGATGCCGACGCCGAGGTACGGCCCGCTCACCTGCACGCTGTCGGTGAGGTCGACGGAGAGCTCGTTCGCCTGCTCGCCGAAGAGCGAGGTCGTGCGCGAGTTCTTCATCTTCATGTACGCGTAGCCGAGCTCCAGCTCGACCGCGAAGCCCGGCAGGAACTCGTAGCCGCCGCGCGCGCCGCCCATGAAGCCCCACGGCCGGGTGCGCGAGTAGCAGTCGGTCTTGCCGTTGCCGCAGCTCCCCTCGTAGTCGCCGTTGAACCCACGCGCGAGCATCGCGTCGCCGACCAACGAGATCGAGATCGGGTAGCGCCGACCCTTCGACCAGAACGGCGAGTTCTCGTCGCGATCGAGCTTGACCTTGAGGTTGACCTTCTTGCCGGCCTCGGTCTCGAACTGCTTGGTCGCGCCGAAATAGCCGTCGGCGGCGACGTCCACGATGTGCTTGCCGGTGCGGACGCGGCCGTCCCACACGCCTTGCGTGACGGGCACGCCGTCGAGCACGACGCTGCCGGTGATCGGGTCGGGCTCGACGCGCACCTCGCAGTCGAGCGCCTCGAGCGCGAGCCGCAGCGGCGTGTTCTTGTCGACCTCGATGGTCACCGCGGCCGGCTGGGTGCCGAGGTTCCCCTCGCCCTTGAGCAGCACGACGTGCGCGCCCGGCGCGATCGCGCCCGAGTAGGGCGTCTTGCCGACGACCGCGCCGTCGATCTCGACGTCCGCCGCCTTGCCCTTCTCCTCGACGACCGTGATGCGCCCCGCGCGCGCCAGCGGATCGAGCTGCCCCTGCACCTGGATGGTGCGGCCGCCGACGAGCTGCGGTCGCCCTTCGAACGTCGCGTAGCCTTCCTTCGAGACCTTCACGATGCTCGTGCCGATCGGCACGAGGATCTTGTCCTTGAGCGGGGTCTTGCCGCGCTCCTTGCCGTTCACGACGACCGTGGCCCCCTCGACGTTCGAAGTGATCTCGAGGTAGCCGGTCAGCGTCTTGAGCTCGGTGATCGCCGTGTCGGCCTGCGCCTTGTCTTCGGGCTTGAGCGACGCGCCGAACTCGCGCACCAGCCGCTCCCACATCACGAGCGCCTCGTCGTAGCGCCCGAGCTCGCGCAGACAGATCGCCGCGTTGCGCACCGCGCTCTTCTTCGGCAGCAGCCGGATCGACTCCTCGAACTCGGCGAGCGCCGCGTCCCACGCCTTCTCCTGCGTCAGCTTCACGCCGCGCATGAAGTGCTCGGTCGCCTGGCGCTCCTTCTCCGCGAGCTCGTCGCTCGGCGGCGCGGCCGACGCGCCGGGCGGAGCCGCCGTCGAGGCCGCAGGCGGCGCGGCCGTCGTCGCCGCCGAAGCCGACGACGCGGGCGAAGGCTTCGTCGGATCCGACGGACCTGCCTGCACGACGAGCGGCGCGGCGAGCGAGATTGCGAGGACGGACGCGAGGGCTTGGCGGAGGGTTGTGCGGCGCATGCGAGGCGGCTCCCGACGGTGATCCGGCGGTGGAAAGCGAAGCCGAGCCTACCCCGATTCGGCTGCGCGCGGCCGCAAATGACGACAGGCCAGCGAAGCCCGCCGGCCCGTCTCCGCTCGCTCGCCGTTACCGATCGATCAGTCGAAAGTGTTCGAGATGTTCGGCTTCGGCTTGTCGACGGTCGGCGCGGGCGTCGTCGGAGCCTTCGGCTTGTCGCCGGTCGGCGTGGGCGGCGTGTCGCCGGTCGGCGCCGTCGGCTTCGGCGCCGCGCCCGTCGTCGCTGGCGCAGCGGCGCCGGTGGCCCGCGGCCTCGGCGCCTGGACGACCTGCTCGCCCTTGGAGAAGTCGATCTCCTCGGGGATGGTCGCGCCCTCCTGGATGTAGACCTTCTGCACCAGGGGCTGATCTTTGCCCGATTGGATCGTGACGATGAACGCCGCGCCGTCGAGGCCGGTGAGCGCGAGTTTGCCGTCGGCGATCTTCTCGGTCACGTCTTCCTTGCCGACCTTGATCTTCGAGCCCTTCGGCACTTTGAGCGGCAGGTAGACCGTCTTCGGCTCCTCCGGGGGCGGCGCGGCGGTGGCGGCCGTCGGCGCGGCGGGCTCCTTCGGCTGCCCGGCCTGCGTCTTGGTCTCGGTCGGCTTCTCGCCGCCCTTGCCGAGCTTCGTCGCGGCGAAGATCCCGCCGCCCACCAGCACCGCGACCAGCGCGATCGCGCCGAAGAGCATCGGCGCCTTGGACGTCGGCTTCTTGATCTCCGCCGTCGCCGCCGCGCTCGGCTGGCTCGAGGTGAAGTTCGCGTTCGAGATCGCCGACTGGACGATCTCCGCGCGCGGCTGGATCGCGAGGCGCTGCGCCTCCTCCACGCCGAGCAGCACGTCGGGGACGATCGTCAGCGAGCCCTGCGTGAAGGGCGCGAGCGCCTGCACGAGCGCGAGCGCCGACGGCATGCGCTGGCTGACGTCACGCTGGAGGCACCGGTGCACGACCTGCGCGAGATCCGGCGGAACCCACGGGGCGATGTCCTGGAGCGGCATCACGTCGCGCGAGCAGATCGAGAGGATCAGCGCGCCGAGCGTGTCGACGTCGCCCCATGGAGTGCGCCCCGAGAGCGCCTCGTAGAGGCACATCCCGAGCGACCAGATGTCGGTGCGGCCGTCGAGGCTCTTCAGCCCCTGCGCCTGCTCCGGCGACATGTAGAGCGGGGTGCCGAGCATCGAGCCCGTCTTGGTGAGCCCCGCCCCCTCGTTCGAGGAGAGGGCGTCCATCGTCTGCTTGGCGATGCCGAAGTCGAGGATCTTCACGACCGAATCGCCATTCTCCTTGGCGGTCATGAAGATGTTGGCGGGCTTGATGTCGCGGTGGACGATCCCCGCCTCGTGCGCCCGCCCGAGCCCCATCGAGGCCTGCGAGATCACGCGCGCCGCGCCGAGCACGTTGATCGCGCCGACGCGGGCGATGGTGTGCTCGAGGTCCTCGCCCTTGAGGAGCTCCATGATGATGAAGGGGAAGCTCGTGTCGGGGTCGACGCCGGTGTCGTAGACCTGGACGATGTGCTCGCTCTCGATGGCGGCCGACGCCTTCGCCTCCTTGAAGAAGCGGGCGGTGAGCCCGGCGTCCTGGGCGAACTCCGGCTTGAGCAGCAGCTTCACGGCGTAGCGCTTGCCGAGGTGGTTGCGGGCCTCGTAGACCGCACCCATCCCGCCTTGCCCGAGCAAGCGCGTCAGCTCGTATTTTCCGGCGAGGACCCGCCCCTCCATCGTCACGTCGGACATGCTTCGGCTCCCGCTCGGCTCCGGTGCGCTCCCAGAGCGTCGGATCGGCAACGGCCGATCTTGTAAGCGCTCCACTCTCGCGGCAAGGATCCGGTGTCGGAATCGGGGGACCCCGACCGGACCTGCGCGTACGTCACGTAATTCCTGCCGTCGGAGCCGAACGCGACCCCAGTGCCTCGCGCGCGGCCCTCGCGCCCGCCCCTCTTCTCCGGGTCCCTCCTGGGGCCTGCTCCGTTACCTGCAATGCCCCGGCGGGGTCCAGTCCGGCCACGGGTCCGCGGCCTGCCGCGCGATCGGTCGCGCGCTCGTCGGCGCGCAACGGCTGGGCCGCCGGCCTGGCGTTCGACGGGCTGCCAGGTGGACTTTCGGCGGGGGTCCTGGTAGACGCGCGGCGCGTCGAGGCCGGGCCCAAACGGACCCGACCCCGAAAAACCCGTCGCACCCGCGTGCGCGAGGCACACCCACGATGGCCGACTTCTCCGTCTTCGGCTCCCTTTCGGGGGAGGCGCTCCGCAGCTCGATCGCCGACGCGTTCGGCGCCTCCGGCGGCGTGACCGTCGATCTCGACCCGACCTTCGTCGGGCAGATCGTGCTCTTCCTCCTCCTCTTCCTGGTCCTGCGGCCGCTGCTGTTCCAGCCGATGCTCAAGCTCTTCGAAGAGCGCGAGAAGCGGATCGACGGCGCCAAGAACGAGGCGCGCGCCTTGTTCGCCGAGGCGGACGCCATGATGGGCCGCTACGAGGAGGAGCTGGTCGCCGTGCGCCGCACCGCCGGCGAGGAGCGCGACAAGCTCCGCGTCGAGGGACAGCGCAAGGAGCAGGCGATCCTCGCCAAGGTCCGCGGCGAGACCAACGCGACCATCGAAGAGGGGCGCGCCGCCATCGGCAAGGACGCCGACGCGATCCGCAAGGAGCTCGGCCAGACCGCCTCCGTGATCGCCCGCGAAATGGCGACCCGCGTGCTCGGGCGGCAGGTGTGAACATGCGCAAGACCCGACTCCAGCGCCTCCTCGAGGTCCTCATGGGCGACCGCAAGCGTCGCCTCGCCGTCCTCGGCGGGGTGGCCTTCGCCGTCTTCGTCCCCGCCACCGCGCTCGCCCAGACGCCCCCGGCGCACGGCGCGGCCCCCGCTGCGGCCGCTCCCCATGGCGAAGCGGCCCACGCCGCCGGCGCGCCGGCCCACGAAGGCGGCGAGCACGGCGCCGCCGCGCACGAGGGCGGCCACGAAGGCGCCCACGACCCGGCGCCGTTCAACTTCGCCGACACGGAGCGCTTCAGCCGCGAGAAGCAGGCCGAGGCCAAGGGCGAGGGGGGCGAGCACAACAAGCCCGTCACTCCCTTCCTCTACCTGCTCATCAACGCCGCCATCCTCTTCGGCGCCTACTACTACCTCGGCAAGAAGCCGGTCTCCGAGGGGCTCGCCGCGCGGCGCGCGACGGTCGCCCGCGAGCTCGACGAGGCCGCCAAGGTGAAGGCCGAGGCCGAGGAGCGCCTCGCCGACTACACGAAGCGTCTCGCCGAGATGGACAAGGAGCTCCAGGTCATCCGCGAGGAGATCATCGCCTCCGGTGAGAAGGAGCGTGATCGCATCGTCAAGGACGCCGAGGAGAAGGCCGAGCGCATGCGCAAGGACGCGCAGTTCCTCCTCGAGCAGGAGCTGAAGCAGCTCCGCAACGAGCTCATCCGCCACGCGGTCGACATCGCGTCGACCGCCGCGGAAGAGGTCCTGAAGACCAAGCTCACGCCGGCCGACCACGATCGCGTCGCCGACGAGTACCTCGCGCAGCTCGCCGCCGCGAAGCCCGCGGGCGCGTCCGCCAGCAAGCAGGGAGGTGTCGCGTGATCGACCGCGTCGTCGCGCGCCGCTACGCCCGCGCGCTCATCGAGCTGGGCGAAGAGCAGAAGAACCTCGACGCCATCGTCAAGGACTTCGCGAACCTCGCGGAGACCCTCGAGGCGAGCCCGGAGCTGCGCGCCGTGCTCGACAACCCGCAGGTCTCGCGCGCCGCCCGAAAGGCCGTGCTCACCGAGGTCGGGCAGAAGCTCGGCGTCACGCCGGTCGTGCGCAACACCATCGGGCTGCTCACCGACAACGGCCGCCTGCGCGCCGTCGCCTCGATTGCGGTCGAGCTGCGCGAAGAGGCCGACCGGCGCGCCGGCGTCCTGCGCGCGCGCGTCACGAGCGCCGCGCCGCTCTCCGACGTCTACGTGTCGAAGCTCACCGCGGCCCTCGAGGCCCGCTTCAAGAAGAAGGTCGTCGTCGTCCGCGAGGTCGATGCCTCGCTCCTGTCCGGCGTGGTCACCCGCGTCGGCGACACGATCATCGACGGATCGCTGCGCGCCCGGCTCAACGAGCTGAAGAGCGCGCTCGTCCCCCAGTGATTTCCTCCGTCTGCTGAACCCCTCAGAAGAGGCCCGACCGATGCAGCTCCGCGCCGAAGAAATCAGCCAGATCATCAAGAAGCAGATCGCCAACTACGAGAAGGCGGCGCAGGTCAACGAGACCGGCACCATCCTCACGGTCGGCGACGGCATCGCGCGCATCTACGGTCTCGAGGGCGCGATGGCCGGTGAGCTCCTGGAGTTCCCGGGCGAGCTCTACGGCATCGTCCTCAACCTCGAAGAGGACAACGTCGGTGCCGCCATCTTCGGCGCGGTCGGCAACATCAAGGAGGGCGACCAGGTCAAGCGCACCGGCCGCATCGCGGACGTCCCCGTCGGCGAGGCGCTCACCGGCCGCATCGTGAACACCCTCGGCCAGCCGCTCGACGGCAAGGGCCCGATCGAGTCGCCGCACCGCCGCCGCATCGAGGTGAAGGCGCCCGGCATCATCCTCCGTCAGCCCGTCAAGGAGCCGCTGCAGACCGGCCTCAAGGCGATCGACTCGATGATCCCGATCGGCCGCGGCCAGCGCGAGCTGATCATCGGCGACCGCCAGACGGGCAAGACCGCCGTCGCGATCGACACGATCATCAACCAGAAGGGGCAGGGCGTTCACTGCTTCTACTCGGCCATCGGCCAGAAGCAGTCGACGGTCGCGCAGGTCGTCGACAAGCTCACGCAGTTCGGCGCGATGGAATACACGACCATCGTCGTCGCGACCGCGGCCGAGATGGCTCCGCTGCAGTTCCTCTGCCCGTACACCGCCGTCACGATGGGCGAGTACTTCCGCGAGACGGGGCGCCACGCGCTCTGCATCTACGACGACCTCTCGAAGCACGCCGTCGCCTATCGCCAGCTGTCGCTCCTCCTGCGTCGTCCGCCGGGGCGCGAGGCGTATCCGGGCGACGTCTTCTACCTCCACAGCCGCCTGCTCGAGCGCGCCGCCAAGATGGGCGAGCGCCGCTACATCGTCCCGAAGGGGACGCCGGCGCCGAAGGGCGATCTCGAGTTCAAGGGCGCCGACGGCAAGGTCCACATCGGCGACGAGGGGCTGCACGCCGCGAAGGAGGCCCTCAAGGGCTCCGACTTCACGAACCACGAGATCGTGAAGGACGAGTGGTCGGGCGGCTCGCTCACCGCGCTGCCGATCATCGAGACCCAGGCCGGCGACGTCTCGGCGTACATCCCGACCAACGTCATCTCGATCACCGACGGCCAGATCTTCCTCGAGACCGACCTCTTCTACTCGGGCGTCCGCCCCGCCATCAACGTCGGCATCTCGGTCAGCCGCGTCGGTGGCAACGCGCAGATCAAGGGCATGAAGGCCGTCGCCGGCACGCTCCGCCTCGACCTCGCGCAGTACCGCGAGATGGCCGCCTTCGCGCAGTTCGCGAGCGACCTCGACGCGGCGACGCAGGCGCAGCTCGCCCGCGGTCAGCGCCTCGTCGAGATCCTGAAGCAGGCGCAGTACGTGCCGCTCGCGGTCGAGAAGCAGGTCGCGCTCGTGTGGGCCGCGACGGCCGGCCTCCTCGACAAGATCCCCGTCGCCGCCCTCGGCCGCTGGGAGAAGGAGTTCTACTCCTTCATGGAGGCCAAGCACGCGCAGGTGCTCGCCGACATCAAGGACCGCAAGCTGAACGACAAGAAGGCGCTCGAGGAGGCTCTCAAGAAGCCCGTCCTCGCCTTCAACGACACCTTCGACACCGGCGAGGCCAAGGCCAAGCCGGCCGCCAAGAAGGACGAGAAGAAGCCCGCGAAGAAGGCGGCCGAGGCCGATCACTGAGCTTCGTGCAGCGGGCGTCGCGCTCCTCGCGAGCACGGCGCCCTGCGCGGGGGAGCGAGCGACGCTCCCCTTCGTGGCTCCTCACCGCTCGTCGCTCGTCCTCTCTTCACGCTGAACTCTCGCAACGCGGCGGCCTCCGATGCCCTCACTGAAATCGATCCGCAAGCGCATCCTGTCGACGAAGTCGACGCAGAAGATCACGCGCGCCATGAAGATGGTGGCCGCGGCTCGGCTGCGTCGCGCGCAGCAGCGCATCACCGAGATGCGCCCCTTCGCGCTGAAGACCGCCGAGGTCATGCGCAACGTGGCCTTGCACACCGGCGGCGGCGCCGAGCTGCACCCGCTGCTCGCCCGGCGCGAGGAGGAGCAGATCCTCATCGTCGTGCTGTCGAGCGATCGCGGCCTCGCCGGCGCGTTCAACTCGAACGTCAACCGCGCGGCCGAGCGGCTCTGGCGCGAGGAGACGACCGCGGGCAAGCGCGTCGCCTTCGTCTGCATCGGCCGCAAGGGGCGCGACTACTTCCGCCGCCGCGGCGCCGAGATCATCAAGGAGACCCCCTCGGTCACCGAGAAGATCCAGCTCGGCGACGTCGACGTGATCGCCGCCGAGATCATCGACCTCTACACCGGCAGCGCCGCCGCCAAGCCGACCTCGGAGATGGCCGAGGGCGAGGAGCCGGTCGAGGAGCGCACCGGGCTCGTGGCCTCGGGCGAGGGGACGCAGTTCGACGTCGTCTACCTCGTCTACAACGAGTTCAAGTCGGCGATGACGCAGAAGGTGAACGTGCAGCGCCTGCTGCCGATCGACCCGGCGGTCGACGACGACACCTCGCTCGATCCGCGCGCCTCGCACATGCCGACCGGCGCGGTGGGGCTGGACTTCGTCTACGAGCCGAACCGAACGGCGCTGCTCGACCGCCTGCTGCCGCTCTACGTGCAGATCACGCTCTTCCGCGCGACCCTCGAGTCGGTCGCGTCCGAGCACGGCGCCCGCATGACGGCGATGGACGCGGCGACCGGCAACGCCAAGGAGCTGATCTCGGCCCTGACGCTCCAGTACAACCGCGCCCGCCAGGCCGCGATCACCAAGGAGCTCATGGAAATCATCGGCGGCGCCGAGGCGCTCAAGTAGCCCTTCGCCGACGAGCGAGCTTCGCGGCGCGCGATCCCCCGGTGGGACGCGCGCCGCGGCCATTTCGGGGCCGGGGTAGGACACTCCGGCCCGCGGGATCGGGCGTGGTTGCGCACGCCCTGGCTAGCCGTGGCACAATCGCCGGCCACGTCACCCGTCGCCGCGCCGCCCCGCTCCGGGGTCGAGCGCGGAAGGGCATGGGTGTCGCCAAGGAAGCCGCGCATGTCGCAAGGGATTCAGAAGCGCCTCGGTGAGCTCCTCGTCCGCGAGAACCTGATCTCTCTCCAGCAGCTCAATCGCGCGCGCGACGAGGCCGCCAAGAGCGGGCAGCCGCTCGCGGCAGCGCTGGCGAAGCTCGGCTACACGAGCGAGACGGAGATCACGAAGTTCCTCTCGCAGCAGTACCGCGTCCCGGCGGTCAACCTCGACGAGTTCGAGATCGATCCGGACGTCGTGAAGCTGATCCCGAAGGAGGTCTGCGAGAAGCACAAGATCATCCCGCTGTCGCGCGCGGGGGCGCAGATCGTCGTAGCGATGGCCGACCCGACGAACCTGCACGCGCAGGACGACATCAAGTTCCTCACGGGGCTGACCGTCGAGCCGGTGGTCGCGGGCGAGGGGGCGATCCTCGCGGCGATCGAGAAGAACTACACGGTGCAGGGCCCGTCGTACGACGACGTCATGGCCGGCTTCGACGAGAACGAGATCCAGGTCTCGGACTACGAAGACGACATCGACGTCAACTCGCTCGAGAAGGCGAGCGAGGACGCGCCGGTCGTGCGGCTCGTGAACATGATCCTCTTGAACGCGATCAAGAAGGGCGCGAGCGACATCCACATCGAGCCCTACGAGAAGAAGTTCCGCGTCCGCTACCGCGTCGACGGCGTGCTCCAGGAGGAGATGTCGCCGCCGCTGAAGCTGAAGAACGCGATCGCGAGCCGCCTCAAGATCATGAGCTCGCTCGACATCAGCGAGCGCCGCCTCCCGCAGGACGGGCGCATCAAGCTGAAGCTCGGCCAGGGGCGCGAGATGGACTTCCGCGTGTCGGTCCTCCCCACCTTGTGGGGCGAGAAGATCGTCATGCGCCTCCTCGACAAGTCGAACCTGCAGCTCGACATGACGAAGCTCGGCTTCGATCAGAAGCCGCTCGACGACTTCAAGTGGGCCATCCACCAGCCGTGGGGCATGACCCTCGTCACCGGCCCGACCGGCTCCGGCAAGACGACGACGCTCTACTCGGCGCTCGCGGAGCTCAACAAGGCCTCGGAGAACATCTCCACCGCGGAGGATCCCGTCGAGTTCAACTTGATGGGCATCAACCAGGTGCAGATGCACGACGAGATCGGCCTCAACTTCGCGGCCGCGCTCCGTTCGTTCCTCCGCCAGGACCCCGACATCATCATGGTCGGCGAGATCCGCGACTTCGAGACCGCCGAGATCTCGGTCAAGGCGGCGCTCACCGGCCACATGGTGCTCTCGACGCTGCACACGAACGACGCGCCGGCGACGATCTCGCGCCTCCTCAACATGGGCGTCGAGCCGTTCCTGATCTGCGCGTCGGTGAACCTCGTGCTCGCCCAGCGCCTCGCCCGCAAGGTCTGCCGCGATTGCACGGCGCCCTTCGAGTACGACCTGAAAATCCTCCGGGAGCTCGGTGCCAGCGACGACGCCATCAACGCCGCGCGCGGCAAGACGGCCAAGGGGACCGGCTGCAAGACGTGCAACAACACGGGCTACAAGGGGCGCGTCGCGCTCTACGAGGTCATGCGCTTCAGCGACCCGCTGAAGGAGCTCGTGCTCCAGGGCTCGTCGTCCGCCGAGCTCAAGGCGGCCGCGATCAAGCACGGCATGATCAGCCTGCGCATGGCCGGCATCTCCAAGATCCTCAATGGCACCACCACTCCGGAAGAGGTCGGTCGTGTCACGATGGCCGACTGACCGCGTGCGCGCGACCGCATCGACCGCATGACGAGCAAGCCCGAGCACGAGCCGCGCTTGCACTGGACGACCGATCGGCTCCCCGCCGTGGTCGAGTCCGATGAGCCGCCTCCGCAGTCGCTCGTCGGCTCGCTCGCGCCCGAGGAGGTCCGCGTCGTCTTCCAGCCGATCGTCGACCTCAAGACGGGGCGCACCTTCGCGCACGAGGCGCTGGTGCGCTGCACGAGGCCGGAGCTCGCTTCACCGCCGGTGCTGTTCGAGCGCGCGGTGGGCGAAGGGAGCTGCGGGCGCCTCGGCCGGCTGATCCGCGAGTCGGCCACGTCGGCCGGCATCGAGGTGCCGCTCTTCCTGAACGTCCACCCGGACGAGCTCGCACAGCGTTGGCTCGTGCGGCCGGACGACCCGATGTTCCAGCACGAGGCCGACGTCTACCTGGAGATCACCGAGTCGGTGCCGCTCTCGCACCACGAGCTCTGCCTCAAGGTGCTCAAGGAGCTGCGCGCGAGGCCCGGGATCCGGCTGGTGGTCGACGACCTCGGCGCCGGCTACTCGAACCTCAAGCACATCGTCGATCTCGAGCCCGACGTGGTGAAGCTCGATCGGCAGCTCGTCGCGAGCCTCGACAAGAACGAGCGGCAGCAGCGGCTCGTGAAGTCGGTGGTTTCGCTCTGCCACGACCTCGGGGCGAAGGTGGTCGCCGAGGGGATCGAGACCCAGGCCGAGCTCGAGGCCTCGATCGACGCGGGGGCCGACTTCGGCCAGGGCTACCTGCTCGCGCGCCCCGCGCACCCCGCGCCCGAGGTCACCGCCGGGCTGTTCGGCAAGCGCGCGGCCGCCCCGAAATCGACGCGGCCGCGTCGGCGTTGAAGCCGCGCGGCCGCCGTCGGGTCGCGGTTCGGCCGCCGCGGGCTCGGCTCAGCCCTTCACGGCCTTGCCGAGCGCCGCCTGGATCTCCTTGGGATCCGTCGTGCTCAGCGTCTTCATGAGCGTCGACATGTGCTCGTTCGACGACTTGAAGACGATCGTGATCTTGTTGCCGTCGACGGTGACCTTGGTCGCCTTGATGTCGTCGGCGATCGACGCGAACGGCCCCTTCGCGAGGTTGGTGCCGATCATCTTCGCGACCGCGTCGGCGTCCTTCTGCTTCACGCCGGCCTTCTTGGTGTCGGCCACCACGGTCAGCTCGAGGGAGTCGTCCTTCGACGCGAGGTCGATGGCGACCTTGTTGCCGTTGTCGTCGAAGTCGAACGAGACGATCTTCCCCTTGCCGATGTCCCAGCTCGTGGAGTTGTCGTTCTCCTTCTGGAGCTCGAGCGCGCTGTCGAGGTCGTCGGCGAGGACGAGCACGTTCGGCGAGACCTGGACGATGACGGCCTTCTTGCCCTGCAGGTAGTCGACGCCGTCCTTGGTCTTCTTCTCGACCTTGTCCTCGTCGGCGGCGTCCTTGGTCGCCTTCACGAGCGCGCCGAGCGGATCCTTGCCGTCGAAGTTGCCGCCGATCGCGGCGACGAAGTCCTTCTTCGCGGCGCCGCAGAACACGACCTCCTTGATGTCCTTGGTCGGATCGATGCCGCTCTTCTTGAGCGACTTGAGGAAGGCGCTCCCCTTCTCGAGATCCTTGTCCTTCATGGACGCGGTGATCTTCTCCTGGAACGCGTCGACGTTCGAGGCGAAGGCGTCGTTCTTCTGGAGCTCGCCGAGGTCGAAGTAGAACTGACCCGCCGGGCACGTCTTGGGGATGTGCTTGAGGACCTCGCCGGAGGCGTACTTGCCGCCCTTGCCGGCCTTGTTGGCCTTCTTGCTCCCCTTGTCGTCGTCGTCGTCGTCGCCCTTCTTGGCCTTCTTCTTCTTGCCGGAGCCCTTGTCGTCGTCGGCCTTGTCGTCGTCGGCCTTGTCGTCGTCGGCCTTCTTCTTGTCCTTGTCGGACTTCGAGGAGGACTCCTCTTTCTTGTCGTCCTTCTTCCCGCAGCCGACGGTCGACACGCCCGACACGCCGAAGAGCGCCGCCAGGGCGATCACGCTCAGTCGCGACTTAACGAAGTCCATCTCGCTTCCTCCCTGCATCGTCCCTGCGATCGGCCCCGGAAGGGGCGCGCGCGCGAAGGCTCCGTCGACCGCCGCTGCCGGGCGTTTCCGGCGCGGCGGCAAACCTCGCTCATGCCATCGCCCGCGCCGGGCGTCTCGCCGGCCGGCGGGCGCGCTTGCGGATCGCTGAATTCGTCGCCGACCGCGCTAGACTCGAGAACCTCGGCCCTGGGCCAGAGCAGATCCGAGAAGAGGAGAGTCGATCATGTCCCCCACGGGCTCCGAGCTGCGCGTCACGATCCACCAGCTCCTGAAGACCATGATCGAGAAGGGGGCCAGCGACCTCCACATCACCACCGGCTCGGCGCCCTTGCTGCGCATCGACGGCTCGATCGTGCCGCTCAAGCTCCCGCCGCTCTCGCCGATCGACACCAAGCAGCTCATCTACTCGGTGCTCACCGAGGAGCAGAAGGTGAAGTTCGAGAAGGAGAACGAGCTCGACATGTCGTTCGGCGTGAAGAACCTGAGCCGCTTCCGCGGCAACGTCTTCATGCAGCGCGGCGCCATCAGCGCGGCCTTCCGCGCCATCCCGTTCAAGATCCTCTCGTTCGAGGACCTCGGGCTGCCGCCGATCATCGCCGAGCTCGCCTTCAAGCCGCGCGGCCTGGTGCTGGTGACCGGCTCGACCGGCTCCGGCAAGTCCACGACGCTGTCGTCGATCATCGACAAGATCAACAGCGAGACGCGCCAGCACATCATGACGGTGGAGGACCCGATCGAGTTCCTCCACCCGCACAAGATGTGCGTGGTGAACCAGCGCGAGATCGGCCAGGACACCGCGAGCTTCAAGCACGCGCTCAAGTACATCCTGCGCCAGGACCCGGACGTCGTGCTCGTCGGCGAAATGCGCGACCTCGAGACCATCGAGGCGGCGCTGACCATCGCCGAGACCGGTCACCTCGTCTTCGCGACGCTCCACACCAACTCGTGCGCGCAGACCATCAACCGCATCGTCGACGTGTTCCCGTCGCACCAGCAGCAGCAGATCCGCGCGCAGCTCTCGTTCACGCTGCAAGGGGTCATCTCGCAGTCGCTGCTGCCGCGCGCCGCGGGGCCGGGGCGCTGCCTCGCGATGGAGATCATGGTGCCGAACGCCGCCATCCGAAACCTCATCCGCGAGGACAAGATCCACCAGATCTACTCGCAGATGCAGGTCGGCCAGGAGCGCTTCGGCATGCAGACGTTCAACCAGAGCCTCTTCAGCCTCTACACGCGGCGAATGATCACGCTCGACGAGGCCGTCTCGCGCAGCCTCGAGCCCGAGGAGCTCCGCCAGATGATCGAGCGGGGCAGCACGAGCACCGTCGGTCAGCCGATGAAGCGCTGAGCCGCGCGCACGACGACGTACGACGCGCGCCGTACGCGCCGTCGACGTCGTCGCACTCGCGACGGCGCGCTACGGCAGCGGCGTGCCCGCCGGCAGCGGGGTGCCCGGCGGCGGCGTGGGGCTGCCCGGCGGCATCGGGCGCGGGCGCACGCGACCACCGTCGCGCAGCGGCATCGGCTGCCCCTTCGGCATCGGCTGCGGCAACGGCTGCGGCGGGGGGGCTGCGGGCTTCGCCTCGGCTTCGGGCGCGGCGGAGGCCGACCCGCTCGGCGAGGGGAACACGGAGCCGAGCGCCGCGGCGATCGCGCGCTGGCCGGCTCGCTCCTCTTCCTCGGTCGGGCTCGACAGCGCGTAGACCAGCCCGGCGGCGAAGAGCAGCACGCCGACCACCGGCATCCACGGCGGAGACTTCGGCTCGGCCAGGACGGGGCCGTGCGCGGGGAGGTCGTCGCCGTCGACGTAGCCGTGGAACGGGTCGTGGTCGTGGTCGCCGTGCGCGTGGGTAGCCATCGGTGGGGGGACGCTCGCCGTTTTTCCGCGAAAATTCAAGCTCGAACCGGCCTCGAAGACCTGAACGGACGCGCCCTGCTCCGGTGCGTCGGCGCCCGACCACCCACGAACATGGGCCCCCCAAGGTCGACGGTGGTCTGGGCGTCACAACGAGGTGCCGGCCGACGACGGACCGTTCGGGCGCCCGGGCGAAGGGGGCGGCGGGCCGTCCGCTTCCTCGCGCGGGCTGTCATGGAAGGCTACCCTCGATCGTTGCGTTTGCCGGGTGCGGTGCCGGCGCCGCGCCGCCGCTCTGCAAGAGCGGGATGGCCGTGGAACTTCTCGGCCCCTCGTACGTCGTTGAGAGCATGGCCCTTCGGGGCGCGGCGGCTGTGAGCTCGGAGGAATTCGCGAAATGAGCGAGAAGCGTCATCAGGTCGGCAGCGAGCAGGACGAAGCGCCGCCGGGGACCGTCCGGACGGGCTCGGTCACGGCCGCGGCGGTGGAGGACGAGCCCTCCGCGCCGCCGCTCTCGCGCGAGCTCGCCGGCGCCGAGCTCGGCCTGCGGCGGATCGCGCGCAAGGCCGCGGCGGTCGAGCGACGCATGCGCTTCGCGCGCGCGCTCGGGGCCGGCACCGTCACGCTCGCGGGGGCGCTGCTCGGCGTCGCGATCGTGATCGCTTGCGCCAAGACGCAGTACCTCGGCGATCCGCGCGCCAAGAAGCTGCTGATCGCGCTCGCCAGCGCGCCGCTCTTCGCCGCCGTGATCGGGTGGCTCCGGCCGCTGCCGAAGCTCGCGGGCGCGCTCGCCCTCGACAAGCAGGCGGGGCTGCACGACCGCCTCGCGACCGCGCTCTCCTTCTCGCACGAGAAGGAGCCGACGCCGTTCATGCGCGCGGCGATGATCGACGCCGTCCAGTACATCGATCGCGCGGTGCCGCGCCGGGCGTTCTCCCTGCTCGCGGTGCTGCAGAGGCTGGTGCCCGAGCTCGTCGCGTGCGTCGCGCTCGGCGGCGTCGTGTACGCCGTGTCGCTGCTCGAGCTGCGCAAGCACACGCCGGTCGCCTACGCGCCGACGGTCAACGCGATGGAGGTCTCCGAGGACGATCTCGAGGCGATGGCGGAGCTCGGTCGGCAGATGCTCGACAGCCCCCACGCCGACGCGGAGACCAAGGCCGCGATCGAGGAGTACAACCGCCTCGTCGAGGACCTGAAGAACAAGCGCATCGACCGGAACGAGGCGTTCCGGCGCATGGCGATGCTCGACAACAAGCTCCAGAAGTCGTCCGAGCTCGACAAGAAGGCCTTCGAGGAGGCCATGAAGAAGCTCGGCGAGGAGCTGAAGAAGAACGAGCTCACCAAGGACATCGGCACAGCCTTCGAGAAGGGGGACAAGAAGGACGCCGAGAAGAAGATGAAGGAGCTCGCCACCAAGCTGAAGGACAAGAACTTCAAGCCGAGCGACGACCAGAAGAAGAACCTCGCCGATGCGCTCAAGAAGGCGGCGCAGCGCGATCGCGAGAAGAACCTCGCGGCGATCAAGGCGGCCAAGGAGAAGGCCCAGGCCGACATCGAGAAGATGCGCGCCGACAAGGAGAAGAACGGCGGCAAAGAGACGCCGGACATGGAGAAGCAGCGCAAGGAGAAGGAGCGCGAGCTCGAGCGCCTCGATCGCGAGGAGAAGATGCAGCAGTCGGGCGATCGCCAGCTCGACAAGCTCGATCGCGATCTCGAGAACGCCGCCAACGACATCATGAAGGACCTGGGCCTCGGCGCGCAGGACCTCGATGCCGGCGCCGAAGACGTGAACAAGATGGCCGAGGACGAGATGTCGGCCGAGGAGAAGGAGGAGCTGCGCCAGCGCCTCAAGGAGCTCCACGATCTGCTCGTCCAGCAGGGGAAGCTGAACCCCGATCAGATCAAGAAGATGAAGGACTTCGCGCAGAAGGCGAAGGGCCAGGGCGGCAAGAAAAAGGGCAAGAAGAGCAAGGGGAAGCTCGGCGAGTTCGACCCCAACGGCGACCCCAACGGCGGCGGCGACGACAAGGGCGACGACAAGGGCGACGGCGACGACGGCGATCAGGACGGCGACGGCAAGGGGCAGAAATGGACCCTCGGGCCGAACGGCGAGAAGATCCCGATGCCCGGCGCGGGCGGTCAGCCCGGCGGCTCGCAGCCCGGTGGCCCCGGAAATCAGCCCGGCGGCAAGGACGGCGGCCAGCCCGGCGGCTCGCAGGCCGGCACCGGCCACGAGAACGGGCTCGGCAAGAAGACGTCGATGAAGGCGGGCACCTACGACACGCAGGTCGCCGGCGCGAACGCGGGCAAGGGCCCCGACCGCAGCAAGGTCATCCAGGGCGCCGCCGACAAGGGGTTCGTGGGGCGCGGCTACAAGCAGGTCTACGGCGAGTACAAGAGCGTCGCCGAGAGCGCGCTCAAGCAGGACGAGATCCCCGCGGGGTACCGGTTCTACGTGCGGAGGTACTTCGATCTGATCCGGCCGCGCGAATGATCGTTGCCGCACCCCGGTCGAAACCGGGGCCTCGAGCCGAAAGCCCCTGCGGGGGCTTGGAGGGGTTCAGCGAACGTGGAGCCCCGGAGGGCTTGACCAACAAGGCCGGGGTCTCGACCCCGGCGCGAGTCGTCGGGGCGCCTCCGTTTCCCAGGCGGCGCCGTGCTGCCGCGATTGACGAACGTCCGCCCAGCAGGTCCGCTACCGCTTCACGTCCCTTTCGGAGAGACATTCGAGAGCCATGAACGAGTCCCCCGTCTCCACCGCGCCCGTGAGCAGTGTCGTGCACAAGCAGGTCGACGCGTTCCGCGACTCGATCGACACGCTTCGCAAAGAGATCGGCAAGGTCATCGTCGGCAACCGCGAGGTCATCGACGGCGCGATCACGTGCCTGCTCGCCGGCGGCCACGCGCTCCTCGAAGGCGTCCCCGGCCTCGGCAAGACGATGCTCGTCCGCACGCTCGCGCGCGCGCTGGAGCTCAATTTCTCGCGCATCCAGTTCACGCCCGACCTGATGCCGGCCGACATCCTCGGCACCACGATCATCGAGGAGGACGAGTCGCGGAACAAAGTGTTCTCGTTCCGCAAGGGCCCCATCTTCGGCAACATCGTGCTCGCCGACGAGGTGAACCGCGCGACGCCGAAGACGCAGTCGGCGCTGCTGCAGGCGATGCAGGAGCAGGTCGTCACGGTCGGCAAGACGACCTACCAGCTCGATCCGCCGTTCCTCGTCCTCGCGACGCAGAACCCGCTCGAGATGGAGGGGACGTACCCGCTCCCCGAGGCGCAGCTCGATCGCTTCCTCTTCAAGCTCAACATCCCGTTCCCCGATCGCGAGGAGCTGCACGGCATCCTCGAGCGCACCACCGGCGCGCTCGACATCGACGTGCGGCCGGTGCTCGACGGCGCCCGCATCCTGCAGATGATGAAGCTCGTGCGCGACGTGCCGGTCGCGCGGCACGTGCAGGACTACGCCATCCGCCTGCTGCGCTCGACGCACCCCGACACGCCGGACGCACACACGCTCACCAAGCGCTTCGTGCGCTTCGGCGCGAGCCCGCGCGGCGCGCAGTCGCTGCTGCTCGCCGCCAAGATCCAGGCGCTGTTCGCGGGGCGCTTCGCCGCCTCGATCGACGACGTGAAGCTCGTCGCCCTGCCGGCGCTGCGCCACCGCGTGCTGCTGAACTTCGAGGGCGAGGCCGAGGGGGTGAAGAGCGATCAGGTGATCCAGGCGATCATCGAGTCGCTCCCCGAGGCGAAGGTCTAGCGTGAAGGCCTCACCCCCCCGCGGCGCTCGCGTCGTCCCCTTCCCCCTCTCCGCTTGCGGAGAGGGGGCCAGGGGGTGAGGTTTCAAGGAATCCCGTGGGCCTCCTCGATCTCTTCAAGAAGCAGGGTCCGTCGTCCGTCCGCGGCGCGGCCTACGACGACCTGTTCGACGACGAGTTCCAGCGCAAGCTGGACTACCTCGCCATCGTCTCGCGGAAGGTCTTCGCGGGGCGCATGCGCGCCGAGCGGCGCACGAAGAAGACCGGCTCCGGCATCGAGTTCGCCGATCACCGCGAGTACAACCCGGGCGACGACTTCCGCTACCTCGACTGGAACGTCTACCAGCGCTTCGGGCGGCTGCTCGTGCGCCTGTTCGAGGAAGAGGAAGACCTCTCCATCTACCTGATCGTCGACTCGTCGCGCTCGATGGGCTTCGACTTCAAGCAGAAGGACGGCACCGGCCGCGCGGGCAACGGCCCCAAGATCCGCCACGCGAAGCGGCTCGCCGCGGCGCTCTCGTACATCGGGCTCGCGAACCTCGATCGCGTCAGCGTCGTGTCCACGACCAACCGCGTGGCCGACCGCATGCCGACCACGCGCGGCAAGCAGCGCATCTACCGCGTGTTCGAGTTCCTCCGCGGCGTCGAAGCCGAAGGGAGCACCGGGCTCGAGGACGCGCTGAAGCAGTTCGTGGCGCAGAACAAGCGCCGCGGGCTCGCGGTGCTCATCAGCGATCTCTACGATCCGGCCGGCTTCGAGAAGGGGGTCAACGTCCTCCGCTACAACAAGTTCGAGCCGTTCGTGATGCACATCGTGGATCCCGACGACGCGAAGCCGGACCTGAGCGGCGACGTGCGGCTCCTCGACTGCGAGACCGGCGACGAGCGCGAGGTGACGATCACCAAGTCGATGCTCGATCGCTACGCCAAGGCGCACGAGGCGTACCTCAAGGAGGTCGAGACGTTCTGCACGCTCAAGCAGGTGCCGTACTTCCGCGCCGACGTGAACATCCCCTTCGACGACCTGATCCTCCGCGTCTTCCGCCGCGGCGGGTTCCTGCGCTGAGGCCGCGCCATGCACTTCCTCGGCCTCCCGCTCGCTGAGCTGCTCACGATCTTCGGGATCGCGGGCGCCGCCGTCACGGCGCTCTACATCCTCAAGCTGCGGCGTCGGCCGATCACCGTCCCGTTCTCCAAGCTCTGGGAGCGCATCCTGCGCGACAAGGAGGCCACCAGCCTCTTCTCGCGCCTCAAGCGCATCCTCTCGCTGCTGCTGCAGCTCGCGATCCTCGCGCTGCTGATCCTGGCGCTCGGCGATCCGCGCACCGCCATCGAGATCGTCAAGGGGCGCAACCTGGTGGTGCTGATCGACACCTCGGCGTCGATGCAGGCGCGCGACGGCGGCCCGAGCGGCCAGAAGCCGCGCATCGATCTCGCGCGAGAGGAGTTGCGGGGAATCATCCGCAAGTTGGGGGCGAGCGACCGCATGCTCCTTGCGACCATGGACGCAGTGGTGACGCCGCTCACGCCGATGACCGGCGACACGGCGCGCCTGGAGCAGGCGCTCGACGACATCCGCCCGGTCGACGCGCGCGCCGATTTTCCGCGGGGCCTGCGCTTCGCGGCCGACACGCTGCGCGGGGTGAAGCGCGCGGAGATCGTCGTCATCAGCGACGGCGTGCTCGGCGAGGCCAGGGACGGCCTCGGCGCGATCCACTCGACCACCTGCGACGATGAGAACGTCGCGAAGCCCGACGGCAAGAACACCTGCGTCGGCGATGCGCGCCTCTCGTTCAGGCCCGTGGGCTCGGGTCACCGCAACGTCGCGATCACGCAGTACTCGGTGCGGCGCTACCCGCTCGACAAGTCGCGCTACGAGGTGATGATCGAGGTGCAGAACCTCGGCGACAAGGACGAGGACATCGAGCTGCGCCTGCTCGGCGACGGCGACCTCGTGGATCTCACCAAGCTGCACGTGCTCTCGGCCAACCACTGCCCGCCGGTCGCGCCGCCAAACGAGCCCACGTGCCACAAGCTGGCGCGCTTCTACCCGAACCTCGGCGGCGCGAGCCGGCAGCTCGAGGCGCGCATCAACATCGCGCCCGCAAACCCGGCCGATCCGCCGATCTTCGACGATCTGCCCGCCGACGACCGCGCGTACGCGGTGCTGCCCGAACGTCGACGCACCAAGGTGCTCACCGTCACCGACTCGAACACGTATCTCGAGGCGGCGCTGCTGCTCGACGAGTACCTCGACGTCACGACGATCTCGCCCGACGAGTGGCGCGCCCACGGCGCCGGGGTCGGCAAGTACGACGTCGCGATCTTCGACGGCATCACGCCGTCGCTGAAGCCGGGGCTCCCCTCGCTGTACCTCGATCCGAAGGACGGCGGCCCGCTGAAGGTCGGCCCGGCGCTCAAGGAGCCGGCGTTCGACACGCTCGACCGCAAGCACCCGCTGCTGCGCTGGACGGCGTTCGACAACATCGGCATCACCGCCGCGAGCAAGCTGGTCCCCGGCGAGGGCGACAAGGTCGTCGGCGCCGCGAACGAGGGGCCGATCCTCGTCGCCGGCAGCCGCGCGGGGACCAAGTTCGTCGCGCTCTCGTTCGACGTGCGCCAGAGCGATCTGCCGCTGCGCATCGCCTGGCCGGTGTTCCTGCTCAACACCATCAACTGGTTCGTCGAGGAGGACGCCGACTACCTCTCGTCGTTCAAGACCGGCGACGTCTGGCACGTGGCCGCGCCGCTCGGCGCGCTCGGCCAGGTCACGCTGGTCGACCCCGAGGGGAAGCCGCACCAGGTGCCGGTGCAGGAGGGGCGCGCGGTCTTCTTCGGCACGCGCGCCGGGTTCTACCGCCTGAAGGCGCCGAGCGACGTGCTCACGCCGGGCGGCAACACGCCGTCCGACGTCTACTTCGCCGCGAACCTGGTCGAGCCGCAGGAGAGCGCGATCGAGCCGAAGAAGCAGCTGCTCATCGAGTCGCGCATCGCGGGTGAGCTCAAGGAGTCCGGCGCAGGCGTGCGTGACGAGAAGTGGATCTACCTGCTCGCGCTGGTTGCCATCGCGAGCGTGATCGAGTGGGCGACGTACCACCGGAGGATCACGGTTTGACCAACCCGGTCTCGCACCGAATCCCGCCGCGCCACTCGGTGCCGCCGCCGCGCAAGGAGCGCCGGTGGATCGGTCGCACCTTGTTCGCGCTCGCGGTGATCGGCGTCGCCGTGGCGGCGAGCTCGTTCTTCTGGAAGTACGGCATCAAGTCCGGCCCGGTGCTGACCAAGCAGTGGAAGGACGAGACCTACGAGCTGCTGCACCCGCGCATGCTCGGGCTCGTGCTGCTGGCGCCGTACTTCCTGTACGTCACCGGGAAATCGCTCGCGGATCTGCCGTGGCCGCAGCGCGTGCTGTCGTTCGTGCTGCGCATCGCGTTCGTGGCGCTCCTGGCGCTCGGCCTCGGTCGCGTCGCGAAGACGGCGTTCACGTCGAAGATCTGCACGGTCTACATGATCGACGTGTCCGAGAGCGTCCCCGAGGACGCGCTCGCCGACGCGCAGGTCGCCATCGACGCGGCGTGGAAGAACCGCGGCGAGGCCGAGGTCCGCGTCATCACGTTCGCCACGCGTCCGCGCGTGGTCGGCGCCACCGATCCGGCCGATCCGAACGCGGCGCCGCCCAAGATCGCGCGCCACGACGAGGCGGGCCACCGCGAGCAGGGCGCCGGCACGAACATCCAGGCCGCGATGCAGCTCGCCTACGGGCTCTACCCCGCGGGCTACCTGAAGCGCGCGGTCATCTGGAGCGACGGCGTGCAGACCGCCGGCGACGCGCTCGCCGAGTCGGGCCGCTCGCGCGAGTTCGGCGTGAAGACCTTCGTGGTGCCGTACAAGCGCCCGGTGCCGGCCGAGGTCGCGGTACGCGAGCTGCGCATCCCGCCGAAGATCAAGGTGGGCGAGCCGTTCGAGGTGCGCGCGCTGATCTTCTCGAACCGCCCCGCCAAGGTGCGCGCGCGGCTCTATCAGGGCGAGGCGCTCAACGGCCTCGACGGCATCCGCGACCTCGATCTCAAGGTCGGCGAGAGCGACATCCCGTTCAAGTCGGTGGTGCGCGTGCCGGGCGCGGTCACGTACTCGCTCGAGCTCGAGCCGCTCGGGCCGATCACCGCCGCGGCCTCGGCGCCCGGCGCGGCTTCGGGCTCGGCAGCGGCTCCGGCTCCCTCTCCCTCTCCGCCTCCGCCTCCGTCCGCGGCCCCCTCGGGCTCGGCAGCGGCGCCCGCCTCCTCCGCGCTCGCGGGGCTCGGCCCCAACGCGCCGCTCAAGAAGTCGCCCTTCGATCGCTTCCCCGACAACAACCGCTACGCGGTCACCGTCGCCGTCCCCGGTCGCCCCAACGTGCTCTACGTCGAGGGCGATCAGGGGCACGGCACCTGGCTCACCAACGCGCTGGTGGCCCAGGAATTCGAGGTCGATCTGCGCGGGCCGGACGGCGTGCCGTCGTCGCTCAAGGAGATGGAGCGCTACGACTTCTTCATCCTCTCCGACACCGCGGCCGAGAACGTCAGCTACTCCCAGCAGGATCTGATCGAGTCGTACGTGCGCGACCTCGGCGGCGGCTTCCTGATGGCAGGCGGGCAGAACTCGTTCGGCCTCGGCGGCTGGAGGCACACCAAGATCGAGAAGATCCTCCCCGTGCGCATGGAGGGGAAGAAGAAGGAGAACGATCCCGCGATCGCGCTCTGCCTCGTGATCGACCACTCGGGCTCGATGAGCGGCCTGAAGATGGAGATGGCGAAGGAGGCCGCGAAGGCGACGGCCGAGACGCTCGCGCCCGACGACTGGATCGAGGTCATCATCTTCGACTCCACGCCGACGCGCGCGGTGCGCATGCAGCAGGCGCGCAACCGGATGCGGATCACCAACGAGATCAGCCGCATCCAGGCCAACGGCGGCACCGACATCCTGCCGGCCATCCAGATGGCGAGCGAGGACCTCGCGCTGGTGAACGCGAAGCGCAAGCACATGATCCTGCTCTCCGACGGCGAGGCGCCGATCGGCGGGATCAAGGAGCTCGTGCAGGAGATGGTCGGCGAGTCGATGACCTCGTCGGCCGTCGCGCTCGGCGAGGACGCCGACAAGAACCTGATGAAGATGGTCGCCGAGACGGGCGGCGGCCGCTTCTACTTCGTCGCCGATCCGAACGCGCTGCCGCGCGTGTTCACCAAGGAGACCGAGCTCGTCTCGAAGTCGTCCGCGGTCGACGAGTACTTCCAGCCGACGATGCAGCAGCCGGCGGACTTCCTCCGCGGCGTCGACGTCGAGGGCTCGCCGTACCTGCACGGCTACGTCGCGACGGAGCTGAAGCCGCCGCCCGCGCAGCTGATCCTGACGCCGGGCGATCACGAGGAGCCGCTGCTCGCGCGCTGGCGCGTCGGCCTCGGCTGGACGCTCGCGTGGACGAGCGACGTGAAGAACCTCTGGGCGGCCGAGTGGCTGCGCTGGCAGCAGTACCCGCAGTTCTGGGGGCAGCTGGTGCGCGAGCACATGCGCCAGAAGAAGCGGCAGCAGCTCGACATGCGCGTCGAGCTGGTCGACGGCGTGGTGAAGACCTGGATCGACGCCATCGGCGGCGACGATCGCTTCCAGAACGGCCTCGAGGGGAAGGTCACGATCGTCGGCCCCGCGCCGAAGACCGACAAGGTCGAGCTGAAGCTCCAGCAGATCGCCCCCGGTCGCTACGAGGCGAAGCAGACGCTCGATCAATTCGGCGCTTTCGTGCTCACGGGCGAGCTGCTGAACGGCGGCGCGGTGGTGGCGGAGAGCTTCGGCCACATCAGCAACCCGTACCCTCGCGAGTACGCGGCGTTCGAGCCCGACGTGCCGCTGCTCGAGAAGATCGCGACCACCACGGGCGGGACGCGCGATCCGGCGATCGCCGCGATCATCGACCCGAGCGGCGAGAAGGTCAGCTACCACCAGGACCTCTGGTCGACCTTCGTGAAGGCGGCGATCATCGTGTTCCTGATCGACCTGCTGCTGCGGCGCGTGCGGGTGTTCGATCGGAAGTTCCGCGCGGCGACGTGAGGGCCGGGCGCGGGCCTGACGTGCCTCGGCAGCGTAGCTTGGCGCGGGGGCTTGCTTTTCGAGACAGCGAACGTGAGCACCGCGCTCGTCTTCGATCGCCGTGCGCTTCATGCTCGAGACGCTCGACGCCCGAAGCCTGGCGGCGCTCGGCGAGCTCCCGGCGTCGATGGGGCGTGGCGCGTGCGAGCGAGCGGAGGACGACGATGGAAGGGTGAAAGGGTATCGTGTAGCCTTGCGCAAGATGGGCAGCGTGCGACCAGCGATCGCCGGCGTGAGGCGGGCGGTGTCGCCCTCGCGGTCGCCGCCCCGCTCGAGGGCCTGGGGGCGCTGGCGGAACGTGGCGGCGCGCGTCGTCGCGCTCGCGGTCGCCGCGTCGGTCGCGGCCGTCGGCGCGCCGGTCTTCGCGGGGAGCGCGCAAGACGGGATTGCGCTGACGAAGTTCGAGGAGGGGAAGAAGGCGTTCGAGGCAGGGCGCTTCGAGGATGCGCTCCTCGCGTTCCAGGCCAGCCTCGCGCTGCTCCCCAGTCCGAACACCCGGCTCTACATCGCGCGGTGCTACCGAGCGATGAACCGCCTCGCGAGCGCCTACACCGCCTACAAGCTCGCCTCGCGGGAGGCGCAGGACCGGCTGACGGCGACCGGGGAGAAGCGCTTCAAGGCGACGCGCGACGCCGCGGCCAGCGAGCTCGTGGAGATAGAGGCCAAGGTGCCGCACCTCACGCTCGCGATCCCCAGCGACGTGCCCGACGGCTTCGCGCTGACACTCGACGGCGAGGTCGTGCCGAAGAGCGCGTGGGGGAGCTCGATCGAGGTCGACGCGGGCGCGCACGTGATCGAGGCGAAGGGTCCGCGTCGGCGTGCGTTCGAGCGGCGTCTCGTGCTCAAGGAGGGGGAGTCGCAGCGCGTGGAGATCGACGCGCCGCGCATTCCAACCGGGACCTTGCGGCTCTCGCTGAAGTCCAAGCCCGGGGGGATGGCCGCGCGCGTCGATCAGAACGCGGTCGATCCAGCGGCGCTCGAGAGCGCCCGCGAGGTGGACGTCGGCGCGCACTCCGTGAAGCTCGAGGCGCCGGGCTACGAGGCCTTCACGTGGGAAGGCAGCATCGCCGACCACGAAGAGAAGGTCCTCACGATCGACCTGAAGGCCGCGGCGTCTAGCGGCGGCGGGACGCCGCGGTGGCTCTTCTTCACGGCGAGCGGCGTCGCCGTCGTGTCGCTCGGCGTGGCGTCGGGCTTCGCTTTCAAGGCGAAGTCGCTCAGCGACCAGCAGAACGCGAAGGATCCGCTCGCGCGCTACGATCCGGCCACGCACGATCGGATCGGCTCGCTCTCGACGAGCGCCAACGTGCTGTTCGTCACCGGCGGCGTCTTCGCGATCGGCGCGGGCGTGCTCGCCTTCACCACGCGCTGGCGCTCGACCGACGAGCCACACGCCACCGCGGTCGCGCCGAAGGTCACGCCCTGGGTCGGCGCGGGCGTCGCGGGGCTTTCGCTCTCGGGGAGCTTCTGATGGCTCGGCGGCTCGCGAGCGCCGTGGGGCTCTCGGCCGTGCTCGCGGCGACGCTCGTCGCGTGCACGTTCGGCAACCTCGCGGGCTACGAGGTCCAGCCGTGCACCGCGAGCCCTGCGACGCAGGCGGCCGACGACTGCGAGCGGCTCAATTCCGGGAGCGCTGGCAATGCCGGCACGTGCACGCCCTACCAGTGCGATCCGACGGTGCACTATTGCGTGCAGGCGCCGAGGGATGACGACAAGGACGGAGATCCGAGCGTGGCGTGCGGCGGGGGGGACTGCGATGACGGCGATCCGCGCGTCTCGAGCCTGCGCGTGGGCACGCCGAGCGTGCTCGCCAGCGCGACGCTGCCGATCAGCGCGAGCGATCAGCTCGGCTTCGGCAGCGATGGCGGCAACGATCCGCTCCTCGCGTTCGTCACCACGTCGACGGGCGGCCAGTGCCTCGCGCTCGCGGCCGCCGCCAGCAAATCGACGACCGCGGTGACCGGGTGCTCCGTGCTCGCTGCGCCCTACGACAACCTGTTCCCCTCGCAGCCGTACGCCCGCTCCGCCTCGGGTAGCCCCGCGGCGGTGTTCGTGTCCGAGGCTGCCTGCGGCGTTGGCAAGCTCGGCTTCGCGTACGCGGACAAGGTTGCGATCGAGAGCACTTGCCCCACCGCTGGCGTGGCGCGCCCCGCATTCGCGTTCGTCGATGGAGCCCAGTCGGGAGCGGTCGCATACTACGCCTCGGCCGCCCGCGCGCGCGTTAGCCCGACGGACGACTGCGCCGCCGCGGTAGCCGCGCCGCTCCTGCTCGCGGGGGTCGACGGTATCCTCTCCACGCCCGCGCTTACGCTCGACGCGCAGCCGCTCACCACACAAGCGATCTCGCTATCCCCCCCCGCGCTTCTGCTCCGTGACGGCACGCTGCTGGTGGCTTCGCCCGACGGCGACGCCGCCACCCTCTGGTGGCGCGGTACGGATCGCAGCCCCGGCGGGAGCCTCGCGATCCCCGCGCTGAAGGGCGCTCGCGCGATCGAGATGAGCACGCAGTCGCGCGGCATTCACCAGTTCCGCCTGGGGATCGTCGCCCAGCTCGGCTGCGGTCCGGCGGCGATCCACGTCGCGTTCGTGGACGTCGACACCCAGGCCAAGACCGCGACGCTCGCCGGCGACGTCGAGGTCGCGCCCGGCGGCGGAGCGACCGTCTGGAGCCCGAGCGTCGCGTGGTCAGACTCGCGCATGACCTGGCTCGTCGCGTGGCTCGCCACCGGCAGCAAGGCGATGGGGCGCTTCGTGACACCCGACGGCGTGGCCGGTGTCGGCCCGTTCGAGACCGCGAATGGGGTCCTCGCTGCCGCGGCGCTCGCGAGCGCGCACACCGCGCTGGCGGGGACGGCAGGGACGCAGAAGGCGCTGATCGACGGGCCCAACCGGTGTCCGTGACGCACAGGGGAGGCCCAGATGAAGCAGTGGATGAAGTTCGGTTTGGTGGCCGCGTCGCTTTCGGTCGGCTGCGGCGGGAGCGGTGGCGCGAGCGGCGGCGATCCGGGCGACGCGAGCGTCGCCGACGGGCCCGCCAGCGAGGCGGGCGGATCATGCACCAGCGACCCCGACTGCGCGTACGTCCTCGCCTCGACGACGATCAGCGTCGTGCCGGCCGGGTGCGCGGACGCCAAGTGCGACAAGACGACCGGTCAGTGCAAGCTCGTCGCGCACGACGGCGATCTCGATGGCTACGGGACGGCCAACTGTGCTGTCGCCGGTGCCCCGGTGCCGTGGACGCCGGGGAATGATTGCGACGACAACGATATCAACTACTACCCGGGGCAGTCGCGCAACTGCAGCAAAGATGGGAGTGGCAATGGGTGCAGATCCACCGCTGCGGCACTTTGATCGCGGGGACGTTTGTCGCGTAGCGACGGTCGCGCGAGAGGATCACGCGTCGTAGAGCGTTGGAATGAGCAACGCATCGAAGCCCGAAGAGAGCGTGATCGAGTTGGC
>CAIXWQ010000968.1 GCA_903923175.1 uncultured delta proteobacterium
CTACTACCTCGCCGGGCTGGCCGTCGTGCTGCTCGGCGTCCTCGCGGTGGTCATCACCTCGGGCGCGCTCGAGCACGCGCGCCTCGCGCCCGCCGCGCGGATCTCGTGGGCGGTGTTCCTCGCGCTCGTCGCGGGGCTGGTCGCCTTCTTCCGCGCCCGCGCCCGCAAACGCGCCAGCTACCGTCACGCGCTCGAGGCCGTGGCGAGACAGCTCGGCGGGCGCCCGCTCGGGTCGACCGGCGAGGTGGTGGCCTGGCTCGACGCGTTCTGGCCCGCGCCCTACGCGACGACGAGCCTGTTCACCGGGAGCTGCTACGTCGCCGCGAGCGTCGCGCCGCGGGGGTTCGCCGCGCTGCTCGAGGTCGAGCCGACCGGCTACGCGCAGGGCGGGAACCTGGCGTCGCACTACCCGCCGCGCGTCGAGGTCCTGCTGGCGGCCGAGCTCGCGGTCTTCGGCGAGTGGCCGTCCGCGGCGCGCGGGCTCGTCGACGAGCTCGCGCGGGCCGGGTACGCGGTCGAGTCGACCCCGGCCGGCCTCCGCGCCCGAGGCGACGCCGCGTGCGTCCGCCGCGCGCGCGCGACGCCGGGCTCGATCGCGCAGCTCACGACGGTGACGATGCGCCTGGTCGCGCTCGCGGAGCTGCTCGGGGGGAGGGCGGCGGGGGCGGTGGGGTGAGTGGGGGGCAGCGCAGCCGTCCCCCACGTCGTCGCTAATCGAAGCAGAGCACCATCGCGCCGTCGTAAGCCCCTTGCACGAGGAGGTACTTGTCGGGCGCGAAGGTCACGCCCTTCGGGTCGATCAAGAGCCCGTAGCCGCTCGGGGTCGAGACGAGCGCGGTGGTCTGCGCCCCGGGCGCGATGGTCTCGCTCCCGAGCGTCGCGAGCTTCGCCTGGAACGGGTTCATGGAGTCGATGCGCAGGGGCACGTTCCCCGTGTTCTTGATCACCGGCGGCGCCGCGTAGAGCTCGCAGATCCCCTGCATGCCCCCCGTCGGCTGCGTGAGATCGATGGGCGTCGTGCCGGTGTAGACCTCGAAATTCGCGAGCAGCGCGTTCAGCTTCACCTTGAACGCGTAGGAGACCGTCGACGCCGCGCCGCTCGCGTCGGTCGTCTGCCCGGAGATGGTCACGTCGGCCTCGTTGGCCCCCATCGGCAAGGCCGGCAGGTGCCCCGTTGCGACGGGGTTGGTGCCGTGGATCACGCGCACGCGCACGATGCTGCCGACGGCGACCTGCGCGATCGGCGCGAGCGTGCCGATGCTCTGCGGCGCGACCTGGAACGCGGCGACGCTCGACGAGAGCGTGATGCCGGTGATCGGCGTGTCGCCGGTGTTCGCGAGGGAGAAGAGGAAGTCGTCGGTCCCGGCGACGTCGCCGACGTCGAAGGCCTGATCGCCCGCGGGGGGCGAGCCCTTGGTCTGCGCCGGAGGGACGCGGATCGTCTTGGCCGACGAGGCGGCTCCGTCGAGGCGCGCGACCGAGAACGCGCCGGGCGCCGGGCTCGGGCTCGCGTCGTGCGTGCAGGCTGCGAGGGCCAGCGAGAGCGCCACCATCACGCCGCCGAATCCGGATCGAGTCACGAGCATTGCTGGCCTGCCTTCGCCCCACGGAGGGGGGATACGAGTCCAAGCGGCCCCGTTGGGTCGATTGGCGTTGGATTCTTGAAGTTGAAGGTAGGCGCAGTTCGAATAAAGTGGAAACCGCCTGACGTGAAGCGGGATTGCGAGTTCGCGGGGGCGCCGCGACTGCGCGCCGCTCACGGCCGCCTGTTCACGACGCTGTTCGGCGCGCCCGCGGCGCCGAGATCGCCGAGGAGGTACGATCCAATCGACTTGGGCGCCGACACGCCAGAGTAGCCGTCGGTGAAGCTGACGCCCCACAGGC
The DNA here is from genome assembly GCA_903923175.1 of uncultured delta proteobacterium. GTDB lineage: Bacteria > Myxococcota_A > Polyangia > Polyangiales > JADJMO01 > CAIXWQ01. The sequence goes on from CAIXWQ010000968.1 coordinate 1,885, forward strand.
CGGCGTAGGTCGACTCGGCGCCCGAGGCTTCGTCGAGGAGGAAGGTCACCACGCCGAGCTTCGCCGGAGGCGCTGAGCCGAGCGCGGTGAACGGGATTCGCATCTCTAGGTAATCCGCCGCGGCGTTGCGGTTGAACGTGACGCCCGGGCTCGCCACGGTCGACCACGCGGTGCTCGCGTACTTCTTGAAGAGCTGGAAGCTGCCGTCGCTCTTGCACGCGAAGTACGCGTCTGCGCCGAAGCCCGCGGGGAGCGCGCTCTGCTGGGTGGCGTAGACGTCCGTCTTCGTCGCGCCGGTGCCGGCCGTCGGATCGGCGTCGAGGTAGACGAAGAGCCACTTGTTCGCCGACGCCAAGGCGCCGAGGTCCGAGCCGACGTAGCCGACGTACAACGCGCTCGCGTCCCACGTCACGTAGGCGTCGACGCTCGTGGTCGTCGTCGCGAGCTTCTCGCTCGTCGGGGAGAAATCGTTGGTGCCGTCGATCGTGATCGTGTGCCGATAGGGGCTTACGCCTCCCGAGTCCACGGGCCCGGAGTCCATGACGCCGGTGTCGGTCACGCCAGTGTCCGCCGTGCCCGTATCGGCGTCCGGGCCGGCATCGGGCTTGCCGGTATCCACGCCGCCCGTGTCGCTCGAGGCCGTGTCGGGCGTTCCACCCTCCGCGGCGTCCTCCGCCGTCGCGCCGTCGCTCACGTCGCCGAGGACCTCGCCGTCGGGGCTCGTGTCGGGCGCGCTCTCGAGCGCCCCGTCGCCGGTGCTGGCGTCGAGCGCATCGCCGTTCTCGTAGCCCGAAATTCCCACGACGTCGGCGCAGGCGACCGCGCCCGCGGCGCACCCGCAGGCGATCGCGAGGAAGTAGCGATTCGGCTTCATCGCGATCATTGCCGCGTCGAGATGCTACCGACTCGAGGCGTTGGCTGCACGGGCGGCAGTGGTGAACCGACCGCCGTCGATGGTTCGCGCGGGCGCGGCGCGCGAGTGGGGCCGTGTGGGGGCTCTCTTCGGGCGATGGAGGGAGCTCTCGTCCGGCGTCGACGCGCTTCGAGCCCGCCTCCGCGGAGAGGCGTGCGGAACGAGCCGACCGCGCAGCCGAGCGCTTCGATCGCCGCCCCGTGGACGACCGGTGCATGCAGCGTATCCTGGCAAGGCCGAGTCAGCAGACAGATCGCGGGGAGATCGAAGCACGAACATGGTGACGCCGACGCCCCCAAGGACGCTGACGGAAGGCCTCCCGCTCGAGCCTCCGCCCACGCCCACGCACAAGAGCACGCGCGCGAAACCCCTCGCGACGTCCAAACCGCCGACCCAAGCGAGCCCTGGTGATGACCTCTACTGAGCTCGGTACGTCCAGGCGCCGCTCCGCCATCGCGAGCGGCCTCGTGTGCGCCCTCGCGCTGGCGCACCTGCCCGCGGGGGCTGCCGTGTCGGAGGCCGACGCCGACGGCGCGAAGAAGCTCTACGGCGAAGGCGTGCGCCTCGAGGCCTCGGACCTCCCGACGGCGCGCGACCGCTTCAAGGGGGCGTTCAAGCTCCGGCCCTCGCCGATCATCGGCGTGAAGCTCGGCGACGTGCACGAGCGGCTCGGCGAGCTCCTCGAAGCGCGGCAGGTCTATCGCCGCTGCGAGACGGTGAAGGCCGACGAGTTCCTCGACGTCGGCGTGAAGGACGAATCGCAGAACGCCAAGGACGCTCGGCAGGAGGCCCATCGACGGGCCGAGGCCCTGGAGCGCCGGATCCCGTCGATCACCATCCGCCTCGACGGCGCGGCCAAGGGTGCGCAGCCGAAGGTCACCGTCGACGACGCCGACATCCCGCTCGAGGCGCTCGCGGTGCCGCGCTCGGTGAACCCGGGCAAGCACGTCGTGATCGTGCGGATCGATGGGCAAGCGCCGAAGAAGAGCGCGTTCGAGCTCGCCGAGGGGCAGACGCGCGTGGTGACCGTGGACCTCACGCCGGACCCGGCGGAGGTCGCGCCCGCCGCGACCACGAAGCCGGGCGGCGCGACGACGACGGGCGCCGCGTCGGCACCTCCGGGCCACCGCTCCGACGAGGGCGTCCCCTCGAGCGCGTCGTCCGGCCCGAGCACGCTGACGTACGTCGGCTTCGGCGTCGCCGGCGCCGGGCTGATCGTCGGCGGCGTGACCGGTCTCCTCGCGATGGGCAAGGCCTCCACCGTGAAGGACAACTGCCAGAACCAGATCTGCCCCCCCGCGTTCCACGACGACCTCGACGCCGGGAAGCGGTACTCGACGATCTCGACGATCGGGTTCGGCGTGGCGTTGGTCGGCGTCGGCGTCGGTGTCTGGGGGCTGCTGACGTCGCCGAGCGGGGAGGCGAGCAAGCCGGCCGCCACGGCCTCGGTGCAGCCGTGGATCGGACTCGGGTCGGTCGGATTGACGGGAGCGTTCTGATGTCGCGTCGGTGGCGGATCGCGCTCGCGCTCGGCGGCGCGGTGAGCTTCGCGGCGTGCGCGAACGTGATCGGGATCTCGGGGTATGAGAATGGGTGCAGATCCACCGCTGCGGCACTTTGATCGCGGGGACGTTTGTCGCGTAGCGACGGTCGCGCGAGAGGATCACGCGTCGTAGAGCGTTGGAATGAGCAACGCATCGAAGCCCGAAGAGAGCGTGATCGAGTTGGC
>CAIXWQ010000969.1 GCA_903923175.1 uncultured delta proteobacterium
CTCACCGGCGGCGATCTGGCCAACTACAAGCGGCGCGCGGAGGCGAAGGAGACGCTCCTGAACCAGGAGCCGCAGGCGCAGATGTCGCGACGCATCCCCGCGATCGACCCGATCGAGGTTCTCATCACCCCGGAGGCGCTGTTCCGGCACGAGGCGGCCGGGCGTGAGTCGGTCGCGCTCGTGCGCGAGGAAGGCTGACCAGCCATGTCGAATGGAGGGGTCAGCGTTCACGAGGTCGTCAGAATCGTTCAGAACCACGTCGTTCCCGTCGAAGCCAAGGTCGACAACCTGTCGAACTACGTGGGTCAGCTCAACACGCGCGTGATGCAATTGGAGGTCGAGTTGGGAGCGCTCAGCACGTCGATCGAGCACTTGGGAGACAAGCTCGGGCACAAGCTCGACGCCGTGTCGCACGGTCAGACGGCGCTCCTCGGCGCGCAGGTCGCGACGCACGAGATGACGCGCGAGCAGTTCGTCGCGGCGAACGTGCAGCTCGGCGGGCTTCACCAGACCAGCGCCCAGGGGTTTGGCGCGGTCAAGGGCGGGCTCGACGTCGTCGCGTCGGACGTGAAGCTCGTCGACGGCAGCGTCCGCCAGATGACGATCGCGATGGCCCAGATGGAGGTCATTCGCATCATGAACGATGCGAAGGGCCCCATCGATCGCCTCAAGAGCTTCACCGAGGAGATCGACGAGCGCTTCGGCAAAGCACTCGAGAACGTCTACATGGTGCGTGGCCAGTACGACCACCTGCTCGGCACCGCGATGTCCGAGTACGGTCGCAAGCTCCACGTCATCGGCGAGCACATCTACGCCATCTACGAGCAGGACTTCGTGCCGCAGGTGGAGCGACCGCTGACGTCGCCGGCACGCGCATTCGTCGAGCTGCCCATGAGCGTCGACGAGCGGAAGCTCGAGGCCCGCGCGGAGGCACTCGAGGGGAACCTGCTCGAGGCCTCTCACAGCATCCTGGACCCGCTGCTCGAGACGCAACGCAACCTCGAGCACGCGATGGCGTCGCGGTATGCGAGCGACCTCGCGACGTCGCTCGGCGACATCGCCATCCCGATCGACGTGCGCATCTACGACGAAGGGGCGCAGCGCCCAGTGGAGGTGATCGCCGGCGCGCGCATGGAGAAGGCGCCGCCGACCGGACAGGAAGGGACGTCGACGTACTTCAAGCTCGGCGATCGGAGCGCCGGAGCCCGCGCAGCGCTCGAGCAGCACGGTGACCGCATCGCGCGCTCGTGCGCGCTGCGGCCGATCTCCGGCGAGGAGCGCACCAAGCTGATGGCGGCGCTGCAGAAGCTCGCGGCCGATGGAAGCATCGATCGCGAGCTGCTCGATGGCTACGCCGACTACCTGGCGGAGTTCGGGCTCGAGGTCGCGGTGGGCGAACAGGGGGCGGGGCGATGAGCGAACGTCGAGATGGCGACCGCATCGTGGTCGGCGGATACAGCGCCGGCAGCCACTTTCCTCGGACCCAGGCTGCGACGCAGTACCGGCTCGAGCTCGACGGCCTCTCGCGCGAGGGGGCCTTCCTCGTCGACGGCTCCGTCTTCGGTCGAGACCTGCGGCTCCGTGGGCCCGGCGCGGTGCTCGGGCCGATCCTCGGGCGCGGCGACGTCGCGCTCGAGAACCACTCCGGGCAGCCGCAAAAGCTGATGGCCGGGCTGCACGCCAGCGGCAACATCGTGGCGAAGAGCCGCGGAGGGGCGCTCGCAGGGCTCCTCGGCGCGGGCCTGCGTAACGTCGACTACGTGATTCGCGGCGACGTCGTCGCCGAGAATGTGAACCTCGAGAACGCCGTGGTCTTCGGCAACGTCCGCGGGCGGC
>CAIXWQ010000970.1 GCA_903923175.1 uncultured delta proteobacterium
CATGCATCTTGCCTGGGGGCGAGGGTCCGCTCTTAGCCGGCTCACCGAGAAAGGGGATGCTGTCGGTGGCGTTCTGGCAGACGCGACGCGACAGGCCCGATCGAGCTTCCAACGGGACGGCTTGGGTCGACTGAACGAGGCAGCCGCCGTCGTCGAGCGAATCGGGAAGGAGATCGGCGTTGCGACGGCAAACAAGCTCGCGCCGCATCTCGACGTCTCGTCGCTCTCCGCGGCGACGGGCGCGCTATCGCTTCACGACGGCGAGATTCCGGTGCGACGGTCCGGCACCGGCACGCGACGACTGCTCGCGGTTGCGATGCAGCGCGAGGTGGCCAAGGACGTGGCAGTCACCATCGTCGACGAGTTCGAGCACGGGCTCGAACCGCATCGGATTCGCCGTCTCCTTCGTGTCTTGCGCGGCAAGCCGCCTGAAGCACCGAGCGCGTCCGGGCAGCTCATCTTGACGACCCATTCGCCGACGGTTCTCTCGGAGCTGTCGGCGCCAGAAATCGCGGTCACCAGGAAGATGCCCGGTGGCGAGATCTCTGTTTCGAGCCTGCCTGACTCGCTCGCCTACCTTCTTCCACGCGTCCCAGAGGCACTGCTCGCGCGGAAGGTAATAGTCGCCGAGGGCATCACGGAGGTCGGGCTCTGTCACGCCTTGGACGAAGCCTGGACGAGCGAGGATAACGGCGCGAGCTTCGCGTACCGAGGCGTCGCGGTGGTCGATGGCGACGGAGGCACGCAGCCTGCCGACTGCGCCGTTCACCTTTGCTCGCTCGGTTATCGGGTCGCTCTCTTGGTTGATTCGGACGGCAAGGCGAAGGCGGGTCGGGCGAAGGATGCCGAGGTGCTCGCGTGGGCGGGTGGTGTTTGCACGGAGCAGCGGATCGCCCTGGACCTCCCGCTCGAAGGCGTGCGCGCGATGACGGCACTGGCGGCCGATTCGCCGAAGGTGAGAAGCCTTCGGCAGGTGAAGGATGCGGTCGCGGGGGCTCTGCAAGTGCTTCCCGCCACGTTCGGCGACGAGCCTCGCGAGTGGGTCGACGCCGTCGATCAAAAGGCGTTTCGTGCCGCGCTGGGGAAGGCCGCGCATGAAAAGGGCTGGTTCAAGAGCATCGACGGAGGTCGAGCGCTTGGCGGTCTGTTGGCCGACAACTGGGAGGTCCTCGCGAAGACGCCCACGCGGGACGTTCTCGATCGCCTTCGGAAGTTCGTGAGCGATGGGTGACGAAGTCGACCGCATGCACGGAGCGCGACGAGGCTTCGTCGTCGCAGCGGCAGGGTGCGGCAAGACGCAGCTGCTCACCAGCCTCGTTGCGGACCCGCGCTTCGGTCGGCAGCTCGTGCTCACGCATACCCACGCCGGCGTAGGCGCGCTCAAGAAGCGACTGCTCGACGTGCGCGTGCCCGCCAGCAAGTTCCACCTCGACACGCTCGCGGGCTGGTGTCTTCGGTACGGCGCCTCCTACCCGAAACTTTCGGGCCTCTCGACAGACGCGGAGGCGAACCCCGACTGGTCCGCGCTCTACCCAGGCGCCGAGCGGGTTGTGCGCTCGGCGCTCGGACGCCGCGTGCTCACCGAAAGCTACGACGGCGTTCTGGTCGACGAATACCAGGATTGCTCGCTCGGCCAGCACAGCGTCATCGAGGCGCTAGCGGAGTGCCTTCCCTGCCGAGCCGTCGGGGATCCGATGCAGTCCGTCTTCGGTTTCAGGAATGATCCATGCGTCACCTGGAACGACGTACAGCGGGACTTCGTGCTGCTGCCTCCGCTGCTACATCCTTGGCGCTGGGAGAAGCCAGGCCGTAACCGAGACCTCGGTCGGTGGCTCGCAGCCGCGCGAGTCGAGCTTCAGACGCGCGGAACGCTGACCGTCGGAACGGATGCCCCCGTCAGATGGGTGCCGTTCACCGAGCCGGGCGACTCGCCGGCGGCCTGTCGCAAGGCCGGGGCGCCCGGTGAGTCGACGGTGGCGATCCTGGATCGGCCGCCGCAGTGTCGGAACCTCGCGGAGCGATTGAGCGGCCGCTGGCCGATCGTCGAGCGGTTCGACGATCGAGAGATCTTCGACTGCGCCGCCGCACTAGCGGACGGCGACGGTCCCGCGTGCGTGCGCGCTCTCTGCTCATTTTTGGAGTCGCGCCTGATGGGCTTCGCGAGAGACCTGAAGCGGATGATCGGCGCGGTGATCGCTGGCCGGCCGACGCGGCGGTTCTCG
>CAIXWQ010000971.1 GCA_903923175.1 uncultured delta proteobacterium
CGGTGTCGTGCCCCGGCTCGCAGGTCAACTGCGGCGGCGTCTGCGTCGACCCCACCAGCGATCGCACGCACTGCGGCGCCACCACCGGCTGCGTCGCCGGCACCTCCAGCGCGGGGACGGTCTGCGCGAGCGGCAACGTCTGCAACTCGGGCTCGTGCTCGGTCTCGTGCCCCGGCTCGCAGGTCAACTGCGGTGGGGTCTGCGTCGACCCCAGCACCGATCGCACCCACTGCGGCGCCACCACCGGCTGCGTCACGGGCGCCCCCAGCGCGGGGACGGTCTGCGCGAGCGGCAACGTGTGCAACGCCGGCGTCTGCTCGGTCTCGTGCCCCGGCTCGCAGGTCAACTGCGGCGGGGTCTGCGTCGACCCCACCGGCGATCGCACGCACTGCGGCGCCACCACCGGCTGCGGCATCGGCGGCGTCGGCAGCGCCGGGACGAGCTGCGCGAGCGGCAACGTCTGCAACCTGGGCACGTGCTCGGTCTCGTGCCCCTTCGGGCAGGTGAACTGCGGCGGCGTCTGCGTCGATCCGCTCACCGATCGCACCCACTGCGGCGCCACCGCGGGCTGCGTCACCGGCTCCAGCAGCGCGGGGACCATCTGCCCCAGCGGCAACGTCTGCAACGCGGGCTCGTGCTCGGTCTCGTGCCCGGTCGGGCAGGTGAACTGCGGCGGCGTCTGCGTCGACCCCGCCACCGATCGCACGCACTGCGGCGCCACCGCCGGCTGCGGCGCCGGCAGCGGCACCGCGGGGACGACCTGCGCGAGCGGCAACGTCTGCAACGCGGGCACGTGCTCGGTCTCGTGCCCCGGCACGCAGGTCAACTGCAGCGGCGTCTGCAGCGACACGAACAGCGACAACAGCAACTGCGGCGCCTGCGGCACGCCGTGCACCGGTGGTCAGTCGTGCGTGGCTGGCAAGTGCACGCTGGTCTGCACCGGCGGCACCACGCAGTGCGGCGGGCTCTGCACCAACACCTCGTTCGACCCGACCAACTGCAGCACCTGCGGCAACGTCTGCCCGTCGCCGGCGAACACGACGCCGCTCTGCGCGTCCAAGACGTGCACGTGGATCTGCCAGGCCGGCTACGGCGACTGCACCGGCGCCGCCGGCTGCGAGACGAACACGACGACCGACGTCGGCAACTGCGGCGCCTGCGGCCACGCGTGCCCGACGCCGCCGAACGCGACGCCGAGCTGCAGTGCCAGCACCTGCGCCTACAGCTGCTCCACCGGCTACGGCGACTGCACGGTGGCGCCCGGCTGCGAGACCGACGTCACCGGCGACGTCAACAACTGCGCGGCGTGCGGCAACGCCTGCCCGACGGGCCCGAACGGTACGCCGACCTGCAGCGGCAGCGCCTGCGGCTTCACGTGCTCGGCGGGCTTCGGCGACTGCTCGATCGTGGCGGGCTGCGAGACCGATCTCAGCACCGACGGCAGCAACTGCGGCGCCTGCTTCCACAACTGCGCATCCGGCCTCAGCTGCGTCGGCGGCAACTGCCAGTGAGCAGCGGCGCGGCCGGCTGAAATGGCAGAAGCCCGGCGCGGGCCGGGCTTCCGTTCGCGGGCGAGGCGACGTGGGCGCGCGCGACGGCGCGCCCGAACGCGAGGCCTACGCGGCCTCTACGCGCCCTTCGGCGCCGTCCCGGCGTCGACGTGGATGGACCCCGGCCCGAGGCGCTTGCTGGCGGCGAGCGCGTCGCCCGAGCGCTTGACGACGTCGACGCCGACCTCGCCCGAGGGGGGGACCCACACCGCGGCGCCGACCGAGACGCTCACGCGGACCGACTCGCCGACCTCGAACGGGTTGGCGGCGACGGCGTCGCGCATGCGGTTCGCCACGACCTCGGCGGCGTGCGCGTCGGCGCCCGGCAGCAGCACGATGAACTCGTCGTTCTCGAGGCGCGCGAGCACGTCGTACTCGCGGCGGCCGTCGCGCAGGCGCTGGGCGACCCCTTCGAGGATCTCGTCGCCGCGCGGGTGGCCGATCTCGGCGTTGATGGCGCCGAGGCCGTCGACGTCGATGCGCAGGATCGCGTAGCTGTCCCAGGCGCGCGCGGCGCGGCCGTGCTCGCGATCGAGCTCCTCGAGGAAGCGGCGGCGGTTGGGGAGCTGCGTGAGCGCGTCGGTCGAGGTGATGGCCTCGAGCCGCTGCGCGAGCTGGTGCGAGCGGCGCTCGGCGGAGCGCTCGCGCGTGACGTCGCGAACCACGCCGATCCAGCCCGCCCCCGCGCCGTCGTGCTCGAAGGCGTGCGCGTGCCAGACGACCATGCGAAGGCGCGGCCGGTTGAGCTCGAGCTCGAGCACGCTGCCGCCCTGGGCGCCGGGGCGCGCGCCGGCGAGGAACGCCTCGGGCTCCTCGCTCGACGAGGCGAGCAGCTTGAGCACGTCGATCTCGGGGCCGCCGATGATGGCGGACCGCTCGACGCCGAACAGCTCGCCGAGCCTCCGACCTACGAGCACACAGGTGCCGGCCCGATCGAAGATGACGAACCCCTCGTCGGCCGCCTCGAGAATCCCCACGAGCGCTGCTTCGTGCATCGGGCGGCAGCGTATCAGAGGCGCGGTCGAGCCCGACGCCGAAATTGGGTCGCCGCGCGGGCCGGCGCCGCCACGGCGAGCCGGGAATTCCGGCCCGGATGCGCACGCGGTGCGCCGCGCCGACCGTCGCGCGCGGCCCCGGCTCGGGTCAGGCCGCGGGCCCCCCCTGCAGCACCGCGAGGAACTCGTCGCCGTAGCGCTCGACCTTCTGCTCGCCCATGCCGCGCACCGCGAGCAGCTCGCCGCGGGACGTCGGGCGCAGCCGCGCCATCTCGAGCAGCGTCGCGTCGTGGGCCACCACGTACGCCGGCACGCCGCGCCCCTTGGCGATCTCCGCCCGGCGGGCCCGGAGCGCCTCGAAGAGCGACTCCTCGCCGTCGGTCAGCGCCTCGGCGTCGATCGGCTTCTTCTCGCGCTTGGGCCCCTTCGCGCGGGCCCGCTTGCCACCGCGCGCGGCGCGCTCGCCGGCGGCCTCGGCGAGGAGCCGCTCGCTCGGCAGCCGCAGCCGCACCGGCCCCGACCCCTTCATCACGCGCCAGCCGACGTCGGTCACGTACGGCACCGGGTGCTCGTCGGGGGTGAGGTCGATCCACCCGGCCGCGATCAGCGCACGCAGCAGCGCCTGCATGAACGCCTGCGTGCGGTGCGAGAGCAGCCCGTAGGTCGACAGCCGATCGAAGCCGAAGCGCAGCACGCGCTCGCTCGCCTCCCCGCGCAGCATCTCCGCGACCGCGATCAGCCCGCCGCGGCGATCGGCGCGCGCGACGCCGGCGAGCGCCTTGCGCACCTCGGTGGCCGACTCCTCGGTGGCCTCCTCCGCGCCGTCCTCCTCGAAGCCCTCGCAGACGTCGCAGTGGCCGCAGCCGCCGAGCAGCTCTTGCTCGTCCTCGAAGTAACGGAGGATGAAGTCGTGCCGGCAGGTGCGCGCGTCGAGGTAGCGCATCAGCTCGCGGAAGAGCCCCCACTGGCGCGCGACGACCTCGGGCGCGGCGGGGCCGTCGCTCCCGAGCTCGCAGAGGCGCCGACGGACGGCGACGTCGGAGCCGCTGCAGAGCAGCAGGCCGTGCGCGTCCTCGCCGTCGCGGCCGCCGCGACCGACCTCCTGATAGTAGGCCTCGAGCGACGTGGGCGGCTGGGCGTGCACCACGACGCGCACGTCGGAGCGATCGATCCCCATGCCGAACGCGTTGGTGGCGACCACCACGTCGAGCTCGCGCGCGGCGAATTTCGCGTTGACGTCCGCGCGCACGGCCGCGTCGAGGCCCGCGTGGTACGCGGCGCAGCGGTAGCCGTCCTCGGCGATCTCGGCGGCGATCTGCTCGGTGACCTTGCGCGTGGCGCAGTAGACGATCGCGGCCCCCACCCCCGCCTGACCGCGGGCCCGGGGCGTGCCCAGCGCGCGCTCGAGCGCTACGTCGATCGCCTTGCGGCCGTCCTTCTTGCCGTCGACCCAGCGCGCCTCGAGGTGGAGGTTCGGCCGCGCGAAGCCGCGCACCAGCTCGAAGCACCCTTCGAGGCCGAGCTGCGCGATGATCTCGGCCCGCACCCGGGGCGTCGCGGTGGCGGTGCAGGCGAGCACGCGGGGCGGCGCGGCGCGATCGATGAAGTCGCGGATCCGCAGGTAATCCGGGCGAAAGTCGTGACCCCACTGCGAGATGCAGTGCGCCTCGTCGATCGCCACGAGCGCCGGGCGACAGCGCACGATCAGATCGACGAACCAGTCGGACGCGAGGCGCTCCGGCGCGCAGTAGAGCAGCGTGTACTCGCCGCGGGCGAGGCGCGCCTCGCGATCGCGGCGCTCGGCCGCGTCGAGCGTCGAGGCGAGGAAGGTCGCCGAGATGCCGCGCGCGCGCAGCGAGCGGACCTGGTCCTCCATGAGCGCGACGAGCGGCGAGACGACGACCGTGAGCCCCGGGAGCACGGTGGCCGGCAGCTGGTACGTGAGCGACTTGCCGCCGCCGGTGGGGGCGACGAGGAGCACCTTCCCCTCGCCGAACAACAGCGCCTCGATCGCCTCGCGCTGCCCCGGGCGGAAGCGCTCGAGCTGGAAGCGATCGCGGAGCGCCTGGTC
>CAIXWQ010000972.1 GCA_903923175.1 uncultured delta proteobacterium
CGCCGCGCCGAGGAGCGCGCAGAGCGCGAAGAGCGCGCCGCCCGAAGCGCCCGCGCCGTGCGGCCGCCCCACGCTGCAGCCGCTCGAGCCGGAGCTCGTCGCCGGCGGAGGCGCGCACGCGCCGCTCGTGCCGTCGCATAGGTTGCCCGGCGCGCAGTCGTCGGTGCTCGCGCACTTGGTCACGCACGCGCCCGCCTTGCAGACGAACTCGTTGCACGCGACCACCGAGCCGTCGACGTTCTGCACCGAGAGCCCGTCGGTGGTGCAGAGCGCCGCGCGCTTCAGGCAGTGGCCGGCCTTGCAGACGAACCCCGAGAGGCAGTCGTCGTTGGTCGTGCAGCCGTCCTTGCAGCGCTGGGCGTCGGCGCACGCGAGGCCGTCGCAGGAGTTGGTGATCGCCGCCGGGCACGCGCCGAGGCCGTCGCAGGTCGCAGGAGCGGTGTGCGTGCCCGCCGCGCAGCTCTCGGCGCGACAGCGGGTCGCCGTGCCGACGAACGCCTCGCAGGTCGCGCGGGCGACGCCGTTGCACGCCTTCGACGCGCACGGGTTGGTCGCGTCGGCCGGGCACGCGGCGTGGCCGGCGTGCGGCGCCCCGACGATCGCGGTGCAGATCCCGGGCGAGGCCTTCGCGTCGCACGCCTCGCAGCTCCCGCTGCAGGCCGTGTCGCAGCAGACGCCGTCGACGCAGTGGCCGGAGCCGCAGGCCGCGTCGCCGGCGCACGCGGCGCCGTCCTTCGCGAAGCAGGTCCCCGCGTGCCCCGCGTACGCGCAGGTGCTCCCGGCGCCGCAGGAGGGCTTGCCGCAGCAGACGCCGTCGGTGCACGAGAGCCCGCCGGCGCAGGCGCTCGGATCGGAGCACGCCTGCCCGAGCGTGGTGAGCGGCGCGCACAGGCCGCTCGCCGCGTCGCAGCCGAAGCCGGCCGCGCAGTCGGCGGCCACGACGCACTTGGCGTTGCAGGTGACGCCGCCGCACGCGTACGCGCCGCACGGCTTGGAGACGGTGAGGCACACCCCCTTGCCGTTGCAGGCGCTCACGTGCGTCTCGACGCCCGCAGCACACGCGTCGGTGCCGCAGGTGACGGCGCCCCCCGGGTAATGGCACGCGGCGCCGTCGGAGCCGTCGCACGCCTCGCGCTGGCAGGGGTCGGTCGCCGTCGCGCCGGGGCACGTGCCGCGCGACGCGTGCGGCGCGCCGAAGACGGCGGTGCACGTGCCGTGGCTGCCGGGGACGTCGCACGCCTGGCACGTCCCGCCGCACGCGCTGTCGCAGCAGAAGGTGTCGACGCAGTGCCCGGACGCGCACTCGCCGTTCCCGCCGCACTTGGTGCCCGCGGGCTTCGCGCAGGTGCCGAGGCTCTTCGCGTCGTTGCACACGTAGTCGAGCGGGCAGGTCGCGCTGGCGCAGCAGACGCCGTCGACGCACGCGCCGCCGGCGCACTCGTAGCCGTAGCTACAGGCCTGGCCGGGCGTGCCAAGGTGGAACAGGTTGTTGGTGGTGCCGTCGTTGCCGACCGCGAGCAGCGTGTTCGCGTCGATCGGGACGAGCGGGCCCGCCTGCTGCGCCGTCCCGAGCACCGAGAGCGCCCCCTTCACGGGATCGAAGAGCTCGAGCGTGCTCGTCTCGAACACGAGGACCTTGCCGCTCGGGGCGATCCACGAGGTCGCCGCGCACAGGTTCGCGATCGTCGGCCCCGACGACCACGCATTCGCGACGCTGTCGTAGACGTAGGTGTAGTTCCAGGCGGTCGGCTTGCTGACGCGGAACGAGACGGAGCCGAAGAAGTAGGATTTCGTGCCGATGGTGACGCCATCGGAGCCCTCGGTGGCCGCGGGGGCGGAGGCGACGGCGGCCCAGTCGTTGGTCGCCGGCCGGTAGACCTCGGCGCCGCTGGTCGTGTCGGTCGGGGCGCCGCCGCCCACGATGAGCACGCGCCCGTCGGCGAGGAGCGTGGCGCGCATCCCGGCGCCGTGCCCCATCACGGGCACGCCGGTCGGCTTCCAGGTGCCGGCGACGGAGTCGTACACCGACGCGACGTTGATCCCCGCGGTGAGCAGCGCGCGGCTGCCGTCGGCGAGGAGCACGAAGCGCGCAGGCGTTCCGCTCGTCGTGCCGGTCGCTGCGGGCGCGTCGGTCCAGGTGTCCGTGCCCGGGTCGTAGAGCTCCGCGGTGCTGTTCGGCACCGTCGATACGGTGAGCCCGCCCGTGACGAGCACGCGGCCGGCCTTCGCGCCGGCGGTGAAGGCGACCGCGGCGGCGCCGAGGCTGCGCGCGTTCTTGAGCGGCGCCTTGGTGGTCCAGGTGTTGGTCGCGGCGTCGTAGCGCTCCACCGTCGTCTGCAGCACGAACGAGGGGTCGTTGCCGCCGATGAGCAGCGCGCTGCCGCCCCCGAGGCCGACCACGGCGCCGTTGATGCGCGGCGCGTGCACCGAGGCGACGGTGCTCCAGAGCGGATCGAGCGCGATCGGCGCGACCAGCCCGCTCCGATCGAAGCTCGCCGTCACGCGCTGCGCGCCCGCGTCCTCCGCGAGGGCGAGGGTCACCGGGCGCCGGACGCCGCGCGCGTCGACGGCGAAGGCGGGGGCGGTCGCGAGCTCGACGCGCCCGTTGCGGCCGACCAGCTCGACGTGCCCTTCGCGCAGGCGCACGCGCAGCCCGGCGCCGGTGCGGACGTCCCAGCGGGCGCTCGGCTCGGCCCGCTCGTCGAGCAGGCGGATCTCCTCGACGCCGGTCGCGGTGCGCACGTGCACGAGATCGATCCCCGGCGCGACCCCGGCGAACACGCGCGCGCCGTCGAGATCCTCGGCGCTCACCGGCGACACGCCGACGGCGGCGATCTCCGCCCAGACGTCGCCGCCGCCCTCGAACCGCAGCGGCTCCGAGGCCCGCGCGGGCAACGTGAGCGGCCCCGCGGTCGCCGGCACGAGCGGCGCCGTCGGCTCGAAGCGCGCGAAGGCCCGCAACCGGCCGCGCGCGAGCACCGCGGGAGACTTCTCGGAAGACGCGGGAGACGCGGGACCTGACACGCGTGCCGCCGCGAGGGCGGCGTCGGGCGCCTCTTCGGACGTCGGCCCCCGCGAGGTGCAGGCGAGCAGCAGCGAGAGCGAGCCGAGTGCAACCAGGCAGGTGCGCGTGTTCACGCCGTGACGTTGCGGGGTTCGCGGGCAGTCCGCAAGCGGCGAAGCGGCCGGACGCGCGAGCAGGGAGCGGCGGGCGGCGTTACCACTTTTCGATCAGATTTCCTGCGGCGCTGGCTTTGGAGCAGACGACCTCCAGCACGGCGCGCCCACGAGGTACGGCCCACGGGTTGGATTCGAGTGCGATGGGCTACGAGCTCGTGCTGCGAGGAGACACGCCGCTCTCGCCATCGCTCGGCTACGGCGGACCCGAGGGGGAGACTGCCACGAGGCCGCTCATCGAGCGGGGTGCGCCAGCGCTCGGGCCCAAGATGGAAGCGGTCTGTCGCGCCGGCGCGGCAGCACGCTCCGGCCGTGGCAGACGATTACGCGCGGCGCCGTCGCCGCCCCACCCACGATGCGAGCGCGAACGCCCCCGCGAGGAGCGCGGCGCCTGCGCTCGACCTCCCGGGCGCGGCCCCGAGCTCGCAGCCGGAAGAGGCCGGCGACGCCGATGCGACGCCGCCCCCGCTGGCGTCTCGTTCGCCGGTGTCCGGGCCGATCGTCGAGTCGGCCGCGAGGCTGGTGTCGCCCGCGCTGGCGTCTGCAGCGCTCGAGTCGCCCCCGCTCGCGTCGGCGGTGCTCGCGTCGGCGGTGCTCGCGTCGGCGGCGCTCGAGTCGGCGGTGCTGGCGTCGCTGGTGCTCGCGTCGCCCGCGCCCCCGTCGGCCGTGCTCGCGTCGCCTGCCGACGAATCCGCAGAGGCATCGGCGCCGGCGTCGGCCGGCGCGGGAGGGCTGCCAGCGATCTCGAGGAGCGCGAACGACACGCCCGGGACCGTGACGCTGGCCGATCCGGCGCTGAGCGTCGGATCGACTTGCTTGGTGATCGTGCCGCCGTTGCCGGTGAAGAAGCGAGCCGCGCCGCTCGCGACGAACGCCCCGACCTTCACGTCGACGCTCGCCGGCGTCGTCGCCTCGTTGACGAGCACGACGGTCATGCGCGTGGGCCCCATCGCCGCGTAGGCGACGACCCCGGTTCCGCTCACCGTCGCGCGCACGCTCGTCGCTTCGAACGCGGCGCCGGCGCCGTCGTAGTTCCGGAACAGCTTGAAGGCCCCGAAGGCGGCCTCGGTCGTCGCGGGGGGGCTCACCGCGGTCGCCAGATCGACCCCTTCGCGCCCGAAGATCCCGAGCACCTCGGCGTACGTGATGGCGCCGACGGGCTCGTCGTGATGCCCGAAGTCGTACTCGCTGATCGCGATCTTGGTGCCCGGGTAGTGCGCGCCGACCCAGTCACGCATCCGCGGGATCAGGCGGATCTTGTCGGCGATCCACGACGGATCGACGTAGGTCGCGTCCCAGAGCGACCGCGTGATCTCGGGCGGGCTCCCGCCCTGCGGCGCGTAGTGGAGATCCAGGTAGTGGAGAACGCGCCGGCCGCTGGTCTTCTCGTACGCCGCCGCCTGGTCGAGGAGCCACGCCACGAGCTCGGTGCCGCCGTGGGCCGCGCGGTCCGGCGAGCTGGCCGAGCACCCCGCGCTGATGCCATCGGCGTCGGAGCAGAAATAGTTGGACCAGCCCCACTCGGCGGGGCCGGAGATCTTCGCCGTCGGGTCCGCGTTCAGCAGCGCGACGGAGTAGTCGCGCATCCGCTGCCAGAGCTCGTCGTAGCCGAGCCGCGTGGGGCGCACGTCGTGATGAAAGGAGTTCCAGAGCGCGGGCTCGTCGTCGAGCGCGTAGATCCGCTTGCCGTTCGAGGGGCCGAAGCGGCCGACGAGGTAGCTCGCCCAGCCGTTGGCGAAGCTCGGATCGACGGCGGTGCTCGTCGTCGTCGGGGCCGGACAGGTGACCGGGGCGCCGCCGCTCGTGCCACTACCGCAATTCGAATCGAAAGAGTCGAAGGAGTCCTGCGTGGGCACGGCCGACTTGGGGCATCCGCAGTCGAACGGGTGCCCGTACTTGGCGGGCCCCCTGGCGACCCAGCCGATGGTCGGGATCGTGAAGAGCGCCGTGACGCCCGCGCTGCTCGCGGCCTGGAGGAAGGCGTTGGCGTCGCTCTGATCGGTCGGATTGCTCGGCGGAGGCGCGCAGTACGTGCGGCTCGCGGTCCAGCAGCCGGGGACGTTCTCGAAGTAATAGTCGGCGCCCAGGTTCGTGACGTCGATCAGGTAGTTGTAGCGAGACGTCGAGTGCCCGCCCCAGCGCGTGACGCTCACGCCGCCGCTCGAGATCTGAGCGCTCGACGCGTAGTTCATGCCGTAAATCAGAGGCGAAATCGCGTGCGCGTCGGCCGTCGGATCGATGGTCACGACGACCTGGGCGTGCGCATCCGCGACGGCGGCGGAGAGAACCAGCGCGACGATGCAACCGACGGCGAAGCGGCGACGACTCATCGGCCGATTGTTCGCGTGCGCGAGGTGGGGTCAAGTGCGCCGCGTCACGTCGCGGTCGTGGGGGCGGGCCTCCGCTCCCTTCGGCGTGCGCAAGCGGACGCGGGGCGCGACGCCGGCAGCGGTACCGCGCCGTGGCCGAGCGGGACGTGCTCGCCGGAGGGCGGGTGACGTTGCGGGGTTCGCGGGAGGGCCCCGCCTCCCGTTCGCGCCCGAGCCCGCGCCCTCCTCACCCGAGCCCGTACCTGCGCACGGCGTAGGCCTGCAGCGCCGCGACGTCGGTCGGCTTCAGCTCCGTGCTGAACGCGGCGATCTCCGCGATCGCGCATGAGGCGTAGCCGCCTGCGACGCCGTCGTGCGCGCCGTCGACGAGGGCGCCGATGCCGACGTCGTCGGAGGTCGAGGGGATGACGAAGCCGGTGCCGCCGTCGGTCTGCTCGGCGCCGTCGAGGAAGAGCCTGGTCACGGCGACGTTGGCGTTGAAGGTGCCGACGGCGACGTGCGGCGCGCCGTGGGTGTCGCTGGTGCCGATGGCGCCGACTCCGGTGTTGCTGTTCTTGCCATAGAAGTAGAACTTCCCGGTCGCGGCGCCGTAGTCGTTGCCGAAGAACCACGAAAACGCGGTGGCCGACCGACCGATGACGGGGCGCGAGGCATTGGCGTCGTTCATGAGGTAGACGGCGAACACCGACGCCACCGCCGCGCCGGCGCCGAAGAGGTCGATGGCGCCGAGGGTGAGTCCCTGCGTGGTGCCGTTGAACGAGAGCGAGGGCCGGCCGCCGAAGTTGGCGTCGGACGCGTGGTAGGTCGGGGCGACGAGGTTGCCGCCTCCGACCACCGCGCCGTGGCCGCCGGCGCTCTGGTCGGCCCACGCGGTGACGGCGCCGCTCGAGACGGTGATGCCCTTGTCGGCGCGCAGCCAGAGCACGGCGTTGCCGAGCTTGGTCGGGACGAACGACTCGCCGATGTCGCCCGTCAGGTACCAGAGCCCGGTCTGCGAGTCGTACGCGGCGAGGATGGGCACGCTGGTGCGCGCCTGGACGAA